>NZ_JAMYUM010000005.1:0-304122 GCF_040322975.1 Mesorhizobium sp. M0074 | reverse complement strand
CGCGAAGCTCCAGCACCCCGACCCGCGTCACCAGCTTGCGCTCGTAATAGCCGGACCGGTAACTCGTCCGCTCCGCCGTCCGCTCGCCTTTCTCGGCCCCGATCGCCTCCGTCATCTCGGCTTCAAGAACCTCCTGCACGACACTCTGCAATGCCTGGCGAAAGCCGTCCTCGTCCGACAACAGCAACGCTTTCAACTCGCCTCTGCTCAGTCTAACTTCTCGATTGGTCATGGCACTTCCCCTTCCACGGGAATCGGTGATCGCAACGTCACCACCGTGCCATGGCCGCTCGCCCCTCAGAGCAGGCGCCGTTCTCTCTCCAAAACTTTTTGCAGAACCTTCAGCACACTATCCTCAAGGGGGAGATTGGCGACTTCTCCGACCGCTCAGACCGGCGTTGACGCGCTGTGCGCGCGTTGCCCAGTCGGCAACCGTCGCGCCAGCAACGCTCTCGCCGGCAACCATCCCGCTCGTCTGCGGCGCAAGCAGGTCGTTGCGGCGGGCGAGGGCGACGAAGGCGGACACGGTCCATCTGCCGTTTCGAAGTCGCGCTTTGGAAGCCTGGCCTTAGAAGTCCATGCCGCCACCGCCGGGCATCGGAGGCATGGGCGTTTCCTTCTTCGGCTTCTCGGCCACCATCGCCTCGGTCGTCACCAGCAGGCCGGCAACAGAGGCGGCACCCTGCAGGGCAGTGCGTACGACCTTGGCCGGGTCGATGACGCCTTGACTGTAGAGGTCGCCGAACTCGTTGGTCTGCGCGTTCCAGCCATAGCCGAAATCGGCCGTCTCGCGCAGCTTGCCGACGATGATCGAACCTTCGGCGCCGGCATTTTCGGCGATCTGGCGCACCGGGGCCTCGATCGCGCGACGCACGATCTCGACGCCGGTCTTCTGGTCCGGATTGTCGACCTCGATATTGTCGAGCGCCTTCGCCGCCCTCAGCAGCGCCACGCCACCGCCGGGCAGGATACCTTCCTCGACCGCCGCGCGTGTGGCGTGCATTGCATCGTCGACGCGATCCTTGCGCTCCTTGACCTCGATTTCGGTCGAGCCGCCGACACGGATGACGGCGACACCGCCTGCGAGCTTGGCCAACCGCTCCTGCAGCTTCTCGCGGTCGTAGTCGGAGGTGGTTTCCTCGACCTGCGCCTTGATCTGGCTGACGCGCGCCTGGATTTCATCCTTGCGGCCGGCGCCGTCGACGATGGTGGTGTTTTCCTTCTCGATCAGCACCTTCTTGGCGCGGCCGAGCATCTCCAGTGTGACGTTCTCGAGCTTGATGCCGAGGTCTTCCGAGATCGCCGTGCCGCCGGTCAGGATGGCAATGTCTTCGAGCATGGCCTTGCGGCGGTCACCAAAACCCGGCGCCTTGACAGCTGCAACCTTCAGGCCACCGCGCAGCTTGTTGACGACAAGCGTCGCCAGCGCCTCGCCTTCGACGTCCTCGGCAATGATCAGCAGCGGCTTGCCGGATTGCACGGCGGCTTCGAGCACGGGAAGCATGGCCTGGAGGTTGGAGAGCTTCTTCTCGTGGATCAGCACATAGGGTTCTTCGAGTTCGACGCGCATCTTGTCCTGGTTGGTGATGAAATAAGGCGAGAGATAGCCACGGTCGAACTGCATGCCTTCGACCACTTCCAACTCGGTCTCGGCGGTCTTGGCTTCTTCGACAGTGATGACGCCCTCATTGCCAACCCTTTCCATCGCCTCGGCGAGGAAGCGGCCGATCTCGGCATCGCCATTGGCAGAGACGGCGCCGACCTGGGCGATTTCGTCGTTCCTGGTCACCTTGCGGGCATTGGATTTCAGGTCGGCGACGACGGCGTCGACCGCCTTGTCGATGCCGCGTTTCAGGTCCATCGGGTTCATGCCGGCAGCGACGGCCTTGGCCCCTTCCCTGACGATGGCCTGAGCAAGAATCGTCGCGGTCGTGGTGCCGTCGCCGGCGGTATCGCTGGTCTTCGAGGCGACCTCGCGCACCATCTGCGCGCCCATGTTCTCGAACTTGTCCTCAAGCTCGATCTCTTTCGCCACCGTCACGCCGTCCTTGGTGATGCGCGGCGCGCCGAACGATTTGTCCAAGACAACGTTGCGGCCCTTGGGACCGAGCGTCACCTTCACCGCATTGGCAAGGATATCGACGCCGCGCAACATCTTCTCGCGGGCTTCGGTATGAAATTTCACATCTTTGGCAGCCATTGGAACACTCCTCGATAGGCAGCTTTTCGTTGACTGGAATGCTTGTTCAGGCCCCGCTCAGGCAGCCTTCTTCATTTCGCCCGTGGCTTCGATCACGCCCAGCACGTCGCTCTCTTTCATGATGAGCAGATCCTCGCCATTGAGTTTGATCTCGGTGCCGGACCATTTGCCGAACAAAATGCGGTCGCCGACCTTGACGTCGAGCGGCTGCAACTGGCCGCTGTCGTCGCGCGCGCCGGGGCCGGCGGCAATGACCTCGCCCTCCTGCGGCTTCTCCTTGGCGGTGTCGGGGATGATGATGCCGCCCGCTGTCTTTTCGTCGACCTCGATGCGGCGGACTAGGATGCGGTCATGCAATGGACGGAACGCCATGTCGTTCTCCTCTCGGGACAAACAGATTTTCGAACATCCTCCTGACCGGACCGGCAATATCGGCCCGGCACGGGGTGCGCGACCCCTTCATCAGGCATCGCGCGCATACGAACTAGTCGCGCTTTTTTCAGCTTTCAAGAGGATAATGCAAAAATTTTAGCACTCGACGCCTGAGAGTGCCAATACGCTGTAATTGTTCGCACATTCGCCGTTTCCGGCGCGATGACCCGGCCGGATTTCCAAATCTGTCCGTCTCCTGAGCCGCTTGCGGCGGCTGGAACCTATGTGGAAGGCGAGGCGTTTTGCAGACCGAGGTTCATTGGGAAGGAAGGATTGCATGACCAGCAGGGACTTTCAGCTCCAGATGCAAGGGTTTGGCCTCACCACGGCGGAGATCCACTACCGTCTGCCCGACCATCGAAGCCTGCTTCAGCTCTATATCTGGCAGGAATACGATATCGCCCCTGATTTCCCGACGCTGAAGCATTTCCTCGATTTCTGGGAGCGCGAGATCGAAGGCCCGCTGCATTCGGTGCGCGTCGCCCATCATCACCTGATCCAGCCCTCCGAATGGCGGGCCGTAAACGGCATTATTACCGTCCACTGAGGAGCAACCCGATCAGCCGCTAGACAGCGGACAAAGTCTCCGAAGCGGGGGAGAGAGGTAGCTAACTCTCCCCCACTTGTTTTGGGTCTCACAATGTCGGAGGGGTCCGGGCTAGCCGGCGTGGTCGACAGGCTTGCGGGCCGATGCGAGCAATCCAGCCTTGCGCGCCGCCCTGACGAAGGCCTTGCGCGCATCACGCGCGGTGCGCCAGCCGTCGAGCGCGTCGCGGCAGGTCCGATAGGCGGCGCGCCAACTCCGGCCGCGTGCACGGTCCGGCCACTGCTGGCGCATGCATTCGATAGCTTCCCAACTGCTGGCGACCTTGCGCTCGCTGGATTGGAATTTCAACGTGATTGGCTCGGCAAAGCGGACGTCGTCCATCACTTCCTCCTTGTTTTCTGATCGTCTTCTTGTTTGAGCAAGCAACGTTATGCTGGCAGGCACCGGCGGCCGGCCGGCGCCGCTGAAGGACATGGTTCGTCTCTCTGCGCGGTTCAAGAGCATCGCGGCAACAGCCGGTTATTCCTCCTCGTCGGGCCCTTGCAGCAGTTCGATCAGCGTCGCTACTCTTGCCGTCGGCAGCGGTCGGCCCTCGTTCACCAACGCCTCGTCGGCGGCGATCCAGGCCAGGGCCTCGCGCAATTCCTGGACCGTCCCGTCCGTCGCCGCAATGTCGGCGATCACGGCTTCGTCGACCGGGCCCAGCACAGAAATGATCTCGTCGCGTGTCATGGTCAGCTCCATCTGCGAGTGCCGGGAACGGGCCCGGCAACACAAGAAATCTGGGTCTTGACCTGCTGCAGACAATAACCGGCCGGGGAAGTCAGCGTTGGCGATTGAAACCAAACAGGCAATCTCCTGCCGGACATCTCGCCGCAAAAAGGGGGATTGGCAGCCTCGCCGAGCCGACCGAAAACCGGCCCGAAAAACCGGCAAAGCGAAAGCCACCGGGTCTTGACTTGCGGCGGACAATAACCAGATCGAAGGCACCGGTCGCCGAAATGGGGCCGGCGAAGCCAGGGAGCGCCAGCTCTTTGGCGCTCCTCGTATCTATGTTGCTCGATGGAGGATGTAGCTATGAGAACCGCATTCGACTTTTCCCCGCTCTATCGGTCGAGCATCGGCTTCGACCGCGTCTTCAACCTGCTGGAAAATGCGCCGCAGGCTTTCGACGCCTGGCCGCCCTATGACATCGCGCGCAGCGGCGAGAACAACTACCGCATCACTATCGCCGTAGCCGGGTTTTCCGAGGACGACCTCGAAATCACCCATGAACCCAACCTCCTGATTGTCTCCGGCCAGCACAAGGAGCCGGACAACGCGGAGTATCTGCATCATGGCCTCGCCACACGGCCCTTTACCCGCCGTTTCGAGCTTGCCGATCACGTCAAGGTCGCAGGCGCCTCGCTCGACAACGGCCTGCTCAGCATCGATCTGGTACGTGAGGTGCCCGAGGAGATGAAGCCTCGGCGCAT
The DNA here is from genome assembly GCF_040322975.1 of Mesorhizobium sp. M0074. Classification (NCBI taxonomy): domain Bacteria; kingdom Pseudomonadati; phylum Pseudomonadota; class Alphaproteobacteria; order Hyphomicrobiales; family Phyllobacteriaceae; genus Mesorhizobium; species Mesorhizobium sp. M0074. Next base: position 299,468 of record NZ_JAMYUM010000005.1, on the reverse strand, counting down.
CGCCATCGCGACCGATGTCGCCTCGCCGAAGACCGGGCCGAAGGTCGCGCAGGTCGAGCAGGCTGCCTGAATGCACCAGTCGAGAAAGGAGACTATGCAATGGCTATTCGTGATCTCATTCCCTGGGGCCGGGAGAACAATCAGGCCCCAGCCTGTTCCGTGACGCCGATCGCGATCCCTTCCTGACGCTGCATCGCGAAATGAACCGCCTGTTCGACGAGGCGTTCCGCGGCTTCGACACGCGGCTGCCGTCGCTCGGTGGCCTCTCCGCGGCCAGCGCCAGCTGGCCCAGTATCGACATCGCCGATGGCGAAAAGGAGATCCGCGTCACCGCCGAGATCCCCGGCATGGACGCGAAAGATGTCGAGCTGCTGCTCGATGACGGCGTGCTGACGCTGCGCGGCGAGAAGCGCGAAGAGACCGAGGACAAGGACAGGCAGTTCTCCGAACGCTTCTATGGCCGTTTCGAGCGGCGTATCCCGCTCGGCTACGAAGTCGACGAAGACAAGGTGAACGCCGCGTTCCGGAACGGTGTGCTCAGCGTGACGCTGCCCAAGACGGAGCGCGCCCAGGCCAAGGCCAAGCGTATCGCCATCAGCGGCGGCGACGGCAAGTCCTGACGGCTCGTAGGACGACACCCCCTCTGCCTGCCGGTTCCGGCGGGCAGAAGCGGGCAAATGTCGATGACCCGTTCTCCCGACGCTCCGGTTCCGCCTGACCAGGCGCAGCACGCCCTGCAGTGCCTGACGACCGAGCATTTCGTCCTGCAAAACGCTCGCGCCGCGACCATTCAGGAAGCGAACCAGAGAGCCGATCTGTTCCTGACCTCGGTCTCGAGCGCAACGATTGCCTTGTCCTTCGTCGCGCAGGTCACGGAGATGGGCAGGCCGTTCGTGTTGTTCAGCCTGATCTTGCTGCCTTGCCTTTTCTTCATCGGACTGGTCACCTTCGTGCGCGCGGTGCAGGTTGCCATCGAGGACATGGTGCATGCCCGCGGCATGGCCAGGATCCGCCACTATTTCGTCGAACTGGCGCCCGTCCTGCAAAGATACCTCGTCAATTCCACGCATGACGACCCCTCGGCGGTGCTGGTCGACAAAGGTCTCAGACCCTCGCCGCTGCAATATTTCATGACCACCGCGGGGATGGTGGGCACGATCAATGGCGCCATTGCCGGCGTCTTCACCGGCATCGTTGTAAAGTCTGCGTTTGGCGGGGGCATGACGCCCGGCGTGATTTGCGGGCTGCTGGTCTTCGCCGCATGCATTCTCATCCTGCGGCGTTACCATAGTCGCGCCTGGGCGGCGGCCGAACAAAGTTTGCCCGCCCTGTTCCCGGGCGACACGGTCAAAGCGAGGACATAGCCGTCCGGCAAGTTTGCGGAAAGTGATGGGCGCCGCCCTTGCGCCTTGCGCGCCAATTGACCATCCTCGCCAAGATCACTTTGCACCGCGGCCGGGGGGTTCGCACATGCCGACGCTTTATGCGCTGAAACCGGCCTTCCAGGCCAGGTTGCGGCCGCTTGCCGACGGACTGGCCAGAGCCGGCGTCACCGCCAACCAGATCACGTTGCTGGCCGCTGCCCTCTCGCTCGCCACCGGCCTTGTGGTGGCAGCCCTTGCCGGCCACCGCGTGGTCTTTCTGCTGATGCCGCTCGTGCTGTTTACGCGAATGGCGCTGAATGCGATCGACGGTATGCTCGCGAGGGAACATGGCCAGGCCTCGAAGCTCGGCATGTATCTCAACGAGCTCTGCGATGTTGTCTCCGATCTCGCTTTGATCCTGGCCTTTGCCGTCATTTTTCCTGCCTGGGGCGTCGTTGCATTTGCGATCGCGGCTATGATCACGGAGTTCGCCGGCGTGCTCGGCATCGCCGCAGGAACCGGGCGCAACTATGCCGGCCCGTTCGGCAAAAGCGACCGGGCGCTGGCGCTCGGCATCCTCGCCGTGCTTATCGCGTCCGGCCTGTGGGTCCCGGCGCTCACGCCGCTCGTGTTTCCGGCCATGGCTACACTCTCGCTGGCGACCGCCATCAACCGGATACACAGCGGCCTTAACGGGAGCGGCAGCTGAATTCCGGTCTCGCCAGGGAGAACAACATGCTTCACCAACAGACGGTTGCGGCAGTGGCTTCAGCCAATATCGAGCGGGTGGCGCAGGAGCGCAGCTTCAAGAGCCATGACGGCACCGAGATCTTCTATCGCTATTGGCCGGCTCTGTCGGAAAACCGCAAGGGCGCCATCCTGCTGTTCCATCGCGGCCACGAGCATGGCGGCCGCATGGCGCATCTGGTCGACGAGCTCGAGATGCCCGACCACGCCTTCTATGCCTCGGACGCGCGCGGCAATGGCCGCTCCGCCGGCGAACGCGGCTATGCGCCGTCGTTTGCCGCGCTGGTGCGCGACATCGATTGTTTTGTGCGCGAGATTGGCAGCGACGGCTTTGCCCGGCCCGACATCGCGCTGATCGCGCAATCCTTCGGCGCCGTGCTTGCCGCCGCCTGGGTGCACGATTACGCGCCCGACATTCGCGCCCTGGTGCTGGCCTCGCCGGCCTTCTCGGTCAAGCTCTACGTGCCCTTCGCGAAGCAAGGCATTGCGTTGTGGCAGAAGCTGAAGGGCCGCTTCTTCGTCAATTCCTACGTCAAGGCGAAATTCCTGACGCATGACCCCGAGCGCATCGCCTCCTTCGACGCCGACCCGCTGATCACCCGGCCGATCGCCTCCAACATCCTGGTCGAGCTCTACGACCATGCCGCGCGCATCGTCGCCGACGCCCGCGCGATCACCGTGCCGACACAGCTTCTGATCTCCGGCAGCGACTGGGTGGTGCGCCATGGACCGCAGCACGAGTTTTTCGTCAATCTGGCGAGCCCGGCCAAGGAGCGGCACGTGCTGCCCGGCTTCTTCCACGACACGCTGGGCGAGCGCGACCGCCACAAGGCACTCGACCTGATCAGGCCTTTCCTCGAAAGGCAGTTCACAGCGCCGGAAAAGCCGGTCGACCTGACCGGGGCCGACCGTGCCGGCTACACACGCGACGAGGCCGACCGACTGGCCTCGCCGCTGCCGCTGCTGTCGCCCAAAGGTCTCTACTGGGCAATCAGCCGCGCCTCGATCCGCATGGGCGCCTGGCTGTCGTCCGGCATGAAGACGGGGATCGCCACCGGCTTCGATTCCGGCTCGACGCTCGACTATGTCTACGAGAACGAGGCGCGCGGCATCAGCCCCATCGGCCGCATGATCGACCGCACCTTTCTCGATGCCATCGGCTGGCGCGGCATCCGCCAGCGCAAGCTGCATCTGGAAGAGCTGATCGGCAGCGCCGCCGCCTCGCTCAAGGCCGCCGGCCGGCCGGTCCATATCGTCGATATCGCCGCCGGCCATGGCCGCTATGTGCTCGATGCCGTGCAGAAATGCGCCGCGCCGCCGGCAAGCGTACGGCTGCAGGATTTCTCCGAGCTCAACGTCTCGCACGGCCGCAAGCTGATCGCCGAGCGCCAGCTGCCGGCGACCGTCTCGTTCCATCAAGGTGACGCCTTCGACGCCACGATGCTGGCCGGGCTCGACCCGGCGCCGGATCTCGCCATCGTCTCGGGGCTCTACGAATTGTTTTCCGACAATGCCATGATCGCCCGCTCGCTCGGTGGACTGGCCAGCGCCATGCAGCCCGGAAGCCTGCTCGTCTACACCAACCAGCCTTGGCATCCGCAGCTCGAGATGATCGCGCGCAGCCTGACCTCGCACCGCGGCGGCCAGGCCTGGGTGATGCGCCGCCGCACGCAGGCCGAGATGGACCAGCTGGTGGCGGCCGCCGGTTTCGAGAAACTCGACCAGCGCATCGACCAGTGGGGCATCTTCACCGTTTCGGTCGCGCGGCGCGTCTGAACATGGACTTGCCTGCTTCTGCCGTTCCTCGCGATGCCCCTGCCCTTCCGGCCTTGCCGCGCGAGCCGTATCCCGGGATAGTCCTGCGCGCCGCATTGTGGCTGTCATTTCTGGCGCCGTTCTTCTACGCCACCTACGGCTTCGCCAATTGGCTGGCGTCGCGGCGCGACGATATCGGCAGCATCGTCTTCGGCTGGGAGCATGGCATCCCGTTCCTTGCCTGGACGATCGTGCCCTACTGGTCGATCAACCTGTTCTATGGCTTGTCGTTGCTGTTGAACAATTCGAAGAGCGGCGTCGACCGCCTTGCCGGCCGCTATCTGACGGCGCAGATCGTCGCCGTCGCCTGCTTCATCCTGTTCCCGCTGACTGCGACGTTCGTGCGCCCGCAGACGAGCGGCCCGCCCGGCTTCATGTTCGCCGTGCTCGGCGGCTTCGACAAACCCTTCAACCAGGCGCCGTCGCTGCATATTGCGCTGCTGGTCATCATCTGGGACCATTGGCGTCACAGATTGACCGGCATCGCCGGCGTCGCCTGGCATGCCTGGTGTTTCCTGATCGGCGCCTCGGTGCTGACGACGTGGCAGCACCATTTCATCGACATTCCGACCGGCGCGCTGCTCGGCCTTTTCGCGCTGTGGCTGTTTCCGCGCGACGGCGCCTTGCCTTTCGCCGGCTTCCGCCTGACCGCGGACCCGAAAGCGCGGCTTCTGGCGCTGTTCTATGCGCTTGGCGCAGCCTTTGCGCTGGCCGGCGCCGCTGCCGGGGCATTGGTCTCGGCGCTATGGCTCATCCTGTTGTGGCCGGCACTGGCGCTGGCCATAGTCGCTTTCGCCTATGCCGGCGCCGGCGCCACGGTGTTCCAGAAAACAGCCGATGGCCGCGTGTCGCTGGCCAGCCGTCTTCTGCTGTGGCCCTACCGGGTTGCCGCCAAGGTCAATGTGTGGGCATGGACGCGAAAGCTTCCGGCGCAGATCGTCATTGCCGACGGTGTTTCCCTTGGCCGTTTTCCGACCGCCGCCGAGGCCGACGCCTTCGGCACGGTGATCGACCTTGCCGGCGAATTGGAAAGGCCGCGTGGCGCCTCGATCCACTGGTTGAGCCTGCCCATGGTCGACCTTTTGCCGCCGTCTCGCGAGGCACGTGCGCAAGCGGTGGCGGCGATCGAGACGGCGCAGAGCCAGGGCACGGTGCTGATCTGCTGTGCGCTCGGCTTCCAACGCAGCGCCGCCGTCGTCGCCGAATGGCTGGTCGCCAGCGGCCGGGCCGCCACGCCGGATCAGGCGCGAGGCCAGCTCGCCGCCGCGGGCCGGCCTGTGCATCTTGGCATGGATGCGGCGACATGACCGCCTTTCGAGATAAGGCCGAGACGTTCGCCGCCGGACTGATGGTGCAGGTGGCGTGGCCGCTGCTGTTGATTGCTGCTGCCTTGCTGGCGGCGCCGGTCATCGGCCTGGCGGCTGCGCCGCAAACATCGTCGCTGTCCGCGGCGGCCTGGCTGATCGCCGCCGCGGGTGCCATAGCCACAATTATTCTCTCGGCCCTGCTTTTGTTCGACGCGCTGCTGTTCCGGCTGATGGCCAGCCACGCCAGCGAGGCAGGCGGCGGTGCGGCGATCGACGACGTGCTGGCGCGCATGCGGCTGAAACCCACGGCGGCAGGCGGCCGCTCGCTCGACCAGCGGATGGCCGGCACGCGCCGTCTGCTCGCCAAGCAGCGTATCGCATTTGGCCTGTTCGCGGCGGCCTCGGTCGTCGCGGCATTCTTTTGAGCCCGTCCATGACAAAGCTTCGCGTCAGCACCTATACCCTGCTGCAGACGGTGACCTCGGTCGGCCTGTCGGCACTGGCCTGGGTGGTCACCGGAGTGCGGCCGATCTGGAACGGCAGCCAGCCATCGGACCGGCAGCGCATCTACTTCGCCAACCATGCCAGCCACGGCGATTTCATTCTGCTGTCGGCCTGCCTCAGCGAGAAGGAGCGCGCCCGTACCCATGCGGTGGCGGCCGCCGATTATTGGGGCAAGACGCGGCTGCGCCGTTTCATTGCGGAGGACATGCTGTCTTCCGTGCTGATCCACCGGCAGTGGACGGATGAAACGCAGCACCCGATCTCGATCATGCTGTCGGTGCTCGACCAGGGCCATTCGCTGATCCTGTTTCCCGAAGGCACGCGCAACATGACCGACGAACCGCTGCTGCCGTTCCGCTCCGGCCTCTACAATCTGTCGATGGCGCGGCCCGATGTCGAGCTCATCCCGTGCTGGATCGAGAACATGTCGCGGGTGCTGCCCAAGGGCCAATTCGTGCCGGTGCCGCTGCTTTGCCGCGTCGTCTTCGGCGCGCCGATCGCCATTCAACCGGGTGAGGAACGCCGCGCCTTTCTCGACCGCGCCCGCGAAACGCTGCTGGCGCTCAACCCCCGGCCGCAGCGAGACGATTGAGGACCAAGGCAAAATGCTACCGATGATGCACGAAACCCTCATTCTGATTGTCGGCCTGCTGGCGGTGCTGATCAGTGCCAGCGTCGTCGCCGGTGTCTTGTCATGGCGCGCGCCAAAGCCGTTGTCGCCGACGCTGGTCAACCTCACCCAGCGCATCAATGCCTGGTGGGTGATGGTGGTGGCGATCACCGTTGCCTTCTTCTTCGGCCGCCCCGGCATGACCATCCTGTTCGCGCTGATTTCGTTCGCCGCGTTGCGCGAATTCGTGACGCTGACGCACAGCCGCCGCAGCGACCACTGGGTGCTGCTCGGCATGTTCGGCATCGTCATCCCGTTCCAGTACTGGTTGGTGTGGACCGCCTGGTACGGCCTGTTCACCATCTTCATCCCGGTCTACTGCTTCCTGCTGATGCCGGCGATCACCGCGCTGCACGGCGACACCGAACGCTTTCTCGAGCGCGTCTCGGCGCAGCAATGGGCGGTGATGATTTCGGTCTACTGCGTCAGCCACGTGCCGGCGCTGCTGACGCTCGAGGTGCCAGGCTTCGAAGGCCGCAACCTGTTGCTGATCGCTTTCCTGATCATCACCGTGCAAGGCAGCGACGTGCTGCAATATATTTTCGGCAAGCTGTTCGGCCGGGATCTCCTGGCGCCGACGGTCTCGCCGTCGAAGACTTGGGAGGGGCTGGTCGGCGGGCTGGCGGCGTCGAGCCTGCTCGGCGCGCTACTGTCGTTCCTGACGCCGTTCTCGCCGCTGCAGGCAGCCGGCGTCGCCTTCATCGCCTGCCTGATGGGCTTCCTTGGCGGGCTGGTCGCCTCCGCCATCAAGCGCGATCAAGGCGTCAAGGACTGGGGCCATCTGATCGAAGGCCACGGCGGCATGATGGACCGTGCCGACAGCCTGGTCTTCGCCGCCCCGGTCTTCTTCCATACGGTGCGCTATTTCTGGACTGTATGAAGGTTGGCGCCGTTTGCCGCGGCGGACGGTTCAGCGCGACCTTGCGAAGATAACCTGATCCGTTTCGTTGTTACCACTTTCGCGAAAGCGGTAATAACCCGACCTGCCGCAGTCTTCGCCGCGCTCATTTTGCCGCGGCGAGCGGCTCTTTCTTGCGCGCCGGCGTCAGGCGGCGCATGCGGCGTTTGGCGGTGGTCTTCAGCGCCACCGGCGCAGCGCTGGACAACGCACCGAGCACCGCGCCTACCATGCCATGTGCGACGAAATCGGCGTTGATCTCGTTGGCCAATCTGGCATCTGCCTCCTGGTTGTCGCTGTCGGCTTCCGACCACAACACGATGCCCACTCGCAACCTTGGTTTGGCGCGTTTCAGCCGACGGACCAGGAACCGCCCGTGCTTGACGGAATCCCGGTTCAAAAATCCGACGACGACAGTATCGACGGCGTCGAGCTCAAGGCGGCGAATGCTCCCCGGTTCCATCTCGGCGAAGCTCGCTCTCAACACCGTAGCGCCCTGGACTTCGAGCACCTGCGCCAGCATGGCGGCAGCCGCGTCGTCGAGTTCGCCGCGCCCTCCGGCGCACAGCACCGACATGCCCGTGCCATCCGGCAGTTCGGTGTCTTCCTCGCCCTGAACCTCCCCCTGAACGTGCTTGTCCTCGCGTGAGCCGTGGTCCTCGGCCGCGGCCGTGTCGTCCGCTTCCGCCTCCTCCTGCGCGCTGTCGTCGAGGTTCGCCACCATCGTCAGCGCGCTGCCCGCGACCTGCTGTCTTTGCTCATCGCTCAACACACCACGCACCCGGTCCTGCTCGCCGAGCAGAAGTGCGGGAATCGCGACCTTGTCGTAGAACTCGACCAGATATTCTTCCTCCAGCATCTCCTCGGCATGGTCCGTCGCTTCCTCGGGATCGCCGGCCAACAGCCGCTGGTAAAGCCGGGCGTGCGGTTCGAGCACGGGTTCGTTGCCGAACAGAACGTCGAGGAATTCGAACTGCGGCACATGGCGGCCGAGCACGACGAGGCAGACCGTGAGCGGCGTCGACAGAACCAGGCCCAATGGCCCCCAAAGCCAGGTCCAGAAGATCGCCGCAACGATGATGGCCAATGGCGACAGCCCGGTGCGCGAGCCGTAGAGCCAAGGTTCGATCACGTTGCCGGTGATCAGTTCCACCACGACGAAAAGCCCTGCAGTCCAGAGCACGAGCGACCAGCCGGGCGCCACGGCCAGCGCCAGGAACAGAGGCAACAGCGTCGCTATGACCGGGCCGATATAGGGAACGAAGCGCAGCGCCAGCGCCAGCAAGCCCCACAGCAATGGATTGGGTATGCCCAGCAGCCAAAGTCCGATGGCAATCGGGACGGCATAGACGATGTTCACGACCAGTTGCATGAGCAGATAGCGGCCGACGCGCTTGCCGGCATCCTGCAGCGCCTCGGTGGTTCGATGCAGATCGCCATAGCCGACGAGGCGTATGAAGCGATCGCGCAGGTCCTCCCGCTCGAGCAGCATGAATATGACGACCACGACGATCAGTCCGGCCGATGCCAGCGGGCTCAGCAGCGGGCCGATCAGATTCTGGAGAACCTCGAGCGGTCGTTCGCGCGCGACGATTTCGACCGGGATCGGTTCCCGCGGAGGCTGATCGGCGGCGGGTTGTGCGGGCTCGGGTCTGTCGAGCTCCTGGCCGACGCGTTCGATCACCCGGCTCAATCTGGAAACGATGCCGCCGCCGACGCCGGTTTCCTTGAGCGACCGGACCTTGGTCAGGATATTCGCCTGGTAAAGCGGAATGTTCTGCGCCAGTTCACTGACCTGCGTGGCGACGATGAAGGAGAACAGAGCCAGCACCGTGAATGCGCCGAGCACACTGGCGATCACGGCAGGAAGACGCGGAATGCCGGCTCGCTTGAGTGCCGACACCATGGGCACGAGCGCAAAGGTAAGCAGCAGCGCGATTGCGATCGGCAGAAAGACCTCGCGCCCGAAATAGAGCGCCGCGACGGCCGTCACGACCGACGCTACGCTGGGCAACGATGTGCGCGGAAGCGCCCTGGCCGCGGAAACAATGCCCGCCCGCCGGGGCTCCGACAGGTGCGCGTCGTTTCGACGATTTGCCGCCACTTGATACCTCCGCCCCGCCGTCGCCATGATCGGGCATATTGAGCCGGCGTGCAACTTCGCAGCGTCTCACCCAGCTGGACGCCGATTGCCCTGGTCGGCAGCGCGGCAAATTCAGTCATGGTAGAATTTTTTGCATTAATGACGTCACGGGCAATCCTGTTCCATGTCTGCGCCAGAACGTGGAACTTTTGGGTCAAAACACCGTTCCTTCGTAGATCGCTGATGGACAACCTCAAAGCAGCAGCTCAGGAGGAATGATCATGAACATCAAGACGCTTTGCATGGGCGCGATGGCGCTTTCGATGATGACCGGCGCAGCGCTTGCCGCCGGTGCCACTGGCACTTCGGCGCTCGACGATCCGCAGAAAATGAACCCCTTCTTCACCGACGCCGGCATGAAGACCATGAAGTCGGAAGCCGAATTCAAGGCGGCATGGATGGCCATGTCCACGAGCGACCGAGCCATGATGTTGAAGGAATGCAGCGACGCAGGCATTGCCACGATGCATGCCGACTTCTGCAAGATGGCCAACCAGCTCGGTGGCGCCAACAAGTGATCGTTGCCAATTGAAATAACGCACCAAGCGAAAGGGCGGGCAGGTCTGTCACTGCGACCTTCCTGTCCGCACGGGCGGGCGCTCATCTATTTGAACTCGTGCCGGAATATCCGCGTAAAAGGCCACGACTTCGATTGCCGTGGCGCCATTGGCATGGCTTGGCCGGAGCGCATGTCGCGAAGCGGCAATGCCACTACCGCCCAGGGGGTCCCAGTCTGCTCACAATCCGGGTTTTCCGGTCGGCCGTCCGCCTGGCATTAGCGGTCGGCACGCTTGGTTACCGGCACGCTGCCCCCGGCACGCTTGACCTCGCCGCCAACCGTGGGATAGGCCGGGTAATGAGCCAACCACCTCCGCACCGGAGTCCCACGAAAGACCTGCCATGACCGACGCGATCATAAGAGACAGCAATGGCACGGCGCTGCACGAGGGCGACTCCGTGACCCTGATCAAGGATCTCAAGGTCAAAGGCACGTCGGAGACGATCAAGCGCGGCACGCTGGTGAAGAATATTCGCCTCACCGGCAATCCCGGCGAGATCGAATGCAGCACCAGGCAGGTGAAGGGCCTGGTGCTGAAGACCGAGTTTTTGAAAAAGGCGTGATCGCCTCGGCACCCTTCGCTTCGCTTCCATATCAGTCGCTCTCGAATCGCTCATGTGAGTGAATCGCCCACGCGAGGAACTGGAGGAGCCGCGCCCTCCCCCTATGTTGCACTGCGTTAGATTTGTTGCATTGCAATATCGTCGCATCGGGTCGAGCCTCTGCGAGGTGGGCATTCCTTGCATGAGGTGATTGTGTCGGCATCATTTCGGCCTGACATCGAAGGGCTGCGCGCGCTGGCGGTGGCGGGTGTCATCGCCTTCCATTTTGGTCTGTCCGGCCTGCCCGGCGGCTTTGCCGGCGTCGACATCTTCTTCGTCATCTCCGGCTATCTGATCACCCGTCACCTGGTTACGGAAATCACCGAGACCGGGCGGCTGAACCTCTGGCGCTTCTACGCCCGGCGCGCCCGGCGCCTGTTGCCGGCGGCACTGTTCGTCATCCTCGCCACGCTGTTCACGGGTTACTTCATCCTGTCGCCGGAGGAACAGGCGCTTTATTCGAAAGGCGCCATGTTCGCCTCCGCCTACATGATCAACCTTTGGCTGATCCGCTGGTCGTTCGACTATTTCGCCGCCGACGCCACCAACAACCCGTTCATCCACTTCTGGTCGCTCTCGGTCGAGGAACAGTTCTATTTGGCATGGCCGGCGCTGCTTCTCGCCGCCGCTTGGCTGCGTCCCGGCAAGCGCGCCGCTATAATCGTCATCGGCGTCGCCGGCGCGGCCTCCTTCGCCGCCTGCGCCTGGCTGACGGAAGTGTCGCAGCCCTGGGCGTTCTATTTCTCGCCGCTCAGGGCCTGGGAATTCGCCGCCGGCGGCCTCGCGACCATGGCGCCGGCAAAGATCTGGCGCGACCGGCCGCTGCTGGCCACGCTCCAGGCATGCCTCGGTCTGGCACTGATCGCCTGGGCCTATCTGATGCTGGACGAAGACTCGCCGTTTCCCGGGGTGAATGCGCTGGCGCCTGTTGCCGGCACCGTGCTGCTGCTGCTCAGCGGCAGCGGCGGCCGCAATCTGGCGAGCGCCGTGCTGGCGCTGCCGCCCATGCAATGGTTGGGCCGGCTGTCCTATTCGCTCTATCTCTGGCACTGGCCGGTCATCGTCTATGCGGCGATGGTGGTTCCCAGCCTGTCCATCCTGGACCGCCTTGCCTGCGCGGCGCTGACGCTGCTTCTATCGATGTTCACCTATCATTTCATCGAGAACCCGATCCGCCGCAACGGCTGGCTGATGGCCGGAGCAGCGCGGGCGCTGGTGCCCGCCGTCGCGCTGACCGGCGCCGGCGTGGTCGCGGCCTATGGCAATGCGCGCTTTGCCGAGCACAATCTCAGCCCCGAACAGCACGTCATCGCCGACAGCGCCGCCCAGCTCTCCACCGTGCGCGCGACCAATGGCGGCTGCGTGCTCGATTTCGAGACCGTCAAGCCGAAGCCCTGCATGTTCGGCCGCAAGGATGCCCAGCGCTCGGTCGTGCTGTTCGGCGACTCGCATGCCGACCATTGGTCGACGCCGCTGATCAAGGCGGCCGAGAAGAACAATTTTCGCGTCGTCACCTTTCTCAAATCCTCCTGCCGGGCTTCGCGGGTGACGACCTGGAACTGGCGGCTGAAGCGCGACTACACCGAATGCGATCAATGGCGCGAGCAGTCGGTCAAGGACATCATCGCGCTCCACCCGCAACTGGTGGTGATCTCGGAGTTCTCGATCGGAAATGTGATGAAAGAATCGCCCGAGGAGTTGAAGCACGCCGATTGGCAAGCGCAGTGGCGGACCGGCCTCAGCTGGACGCTTCAAGCCTTCAGCCAGGCCGGCATCAAGGTCGCGGTCATCAGGGACGTTCCCTACAATGCAAGCTACGCCGACAAATGCGTGGCGCGGGCGCTGTGGCGGGGCCAGACGCCCGCGACATGCGACACGCCGAGGATCATGGCGGCAAACGACGACATCGCCACCATCGAGCGCGATATCGTGCGCTCGACACCGAACGCTGCTTACATCGACATGACCGACCGCTTTTGCGACCAGACCACCTGCCATGTCTTCATCGACGGCAAACTAGCCTTCCGCGACCGCCACCACTTGGCGACGCCCTTCGCCGAAACGCTGGAACCGGCAGTGGAGCGGGCGCTGTTTTCGGATGTGATGGCGGCGGCCGTAAAGTAACGGTTCCGGATCTTGTCGGATCACGACCCAGCCCTCGGCAAGCAACCATGCGGGGGTCAGCTAAGGATAAGACCCGCCAGGAAAACCGTAAGGATAAGCGACAGCGGAACTGCAAGAAGGCAGCACAGCTCGAAAGCTCGCCAAGAAGTCATTGGGCGCTTTTCCATGTTGGCCTCCTCCCTCAACGGCCAGACCGAGACGGCAGTTCCGCTTAGATAGTGCTCACCCCCACCACTCATCATGCAATTGGCGCAACTCGTTCCGCTTCCTGGTCATCCATCGTGCACGCGCCAGATGTGTCGCCCACGCCCGGAAAGCCCTCTCCGGCTCCTGCTCCGGATCAATGTGCAGAACGATGCGGGCGACCTCACGCCAATCGGTCCCTTCAGCCGACGCGTCGAGCAGCCGGATATAAGTAAGCATGCGATCTTCGTCATAACCGGTCGGCACTGAAGACGTCGGCGCTGCGTTCGCGATATGAGAGTTTGGCGGCTTTGGCATTGCGACCTACCAGCAATGGCGCACCGTAGCAGCCTATAAAGAAGCCCGCGCCCTTTGATCGGAGGATGCGCCGATCGAGATTCGCCTCGACGGTCGGCAAATGGCGGCCTCAGGCGGAGTTCACCGCCCAGCTGGGCTCACGCCTCACCACGTCGTGATCGGGTCGAGGCAATCTATCTATTTTAGTGGAACCTAATTTAGTCGACGCAATTATGCGTGCGTGAGAAAGCGTGAAATCCAGACCGTCACTGAAAGCCGGCTATCGCGAGATCAGTTGGCCGATGATCCAGTGATTGCAGTCGATTTGACGGAACGGATATTACAGGCGGCCGACAACGACAGGATTGTCTGCCTCGTTGTGGCAACGGAGCAACTGGAAACCGACCGCATCGAGAAAGCGGAGCCTAAGGAGACCAGGATTGCCACAAGCTTCGTCCGGGACTTTGAGGTAATGCTGCTTGTTCTTTATGCGGCCTACGCCCTCGCTGTGCTGGGTGCGACCGCGTTCGTTTTGCTGGAATTGGGCCATGTTCTGTAGGCAGACGTCGGCAAAAGACGGGACTGACGCGCGATTGCTGCTGTTTGATGAGAGGAGCGGCCACGCTGCGTCGACGATCCGACCCCGGCGCAGCCAGCGGCGTTTTCGCGCCAGCAGGCGCTAAACTTCGGGCCCGTCCGTTCCTTACATCTTGCCAATCTATGGAACGAGGCTGCCCCTCGGGGGTTTTTCTATTAGAGGGACGTTAAAGAAGGAGGTAGCTATGAAGAAGCTCCTGCTTGCCTCGGTGATCGCCATCGCCTCGGCGGCTTCCGTGATCGGCCCGGCGAATGCCGGCGGCAGCGTCACGATCGGCATCGGCAACGGCTATGACGACGACTATTATTATCGCCACCATCGATATTCCGATTACGACGATGAGTACGTCCCCCGTTACCGCTATGATGTCTACGACGAGGACTACAGGCCGCGCTACCGGTACCACCACCGGCGCTGCCACACCGAAGTCATCAAGCACTGGCGTCATCACCACCGGATTATCGAAAGAATCCGTGTCTGCCGTCGTTGACGGATCGATCCGGCCGGTATTGCCGGCCGGATCGGCGGGGCTTCTCACCTCGGCTTGCGCATCAGCATCATGCCGTAATGCACGGCCAATATGTCGAGCCCGATCTTGAGTAGTTTCACCACCACGTCGCGCGGCTCGCCGGCCTGTTCGGCCAGGCTCTTGACCGTTGCGTCGGCACAGCAGACCTTTTGCACGATGCCGGCGATCTCCCAATGGACAAGCGCCCTGGTTGCCTCGGCATGGTCGCGGCCGGCGGACAGGATGTGTTCGGCGACGCCGCTGCCGGTACGGCCGCCGTCGACGCGCTCGGCCCAAGCCATCGGCTTGGCGGTTGCCTCGGACGAGTTGCGGAAATCCTGGCGGTAGCGCATGCCCGCCTCGCGCTGCTGGCGCGACAGCGAGGTGAGGCCGCTCAGCGGGTCGACGTTGCGCACCCGCACGATGCCGCCGGTCGCTGTGTGGCCGTCATTGGAAACCTCATAGAGGCGCGCGCCCTCCTGCGTCCCCTTGGCCAGCCGCTTGCGGCCGAACCTGTCGTCCTTCAGCGCGAAATCATGGCCGATCTCCTTGCGGATGCGCACCTGCTCGGCCTCGCCTTTCGGCAATCGCGGCGGCCTGGCTTTGATCTTCTGGACGGTTTTGGTGCTCATCGGCTCGGTCCTCCTGGGTTTTGGTCGTCGGGCTCTGGCGAACTTCCGTCATCCAACGGGCTCAAATCGCTTCGGCCGGCAGCGTGCGCAGGAAGCGCGCCGCGTGATAGGCGCAGTAGCTTTTCGATGGGTTCGTGCGCAGTCCGCAGCACAGCATGTCCAAACCGGGCCGGCTGCCGGGGGCATCGTTTTCCGCATCCTCCTGCAGCGTCGTGTCGAGCGGCGCGCGGCAGCGCTCGAACAGGCAATCGATGAAGCGCATGGCAACGAAATGCGGCTGGCGACCGCCGGCGGCGATCGGGCGCGGCGCCGGCATTTCGAGCGGCGCGCCATCTGACCCGGTGATCCGAGCCGGACCCGGCTGCCAGGCCGGCGGCGCCAGCCTGGCCGACAGCCTTGCCGGGCGGCAGCGTGGCTCGGCCTTCGGAGCCGACTCCGCTTGATCAGCAGTGCTTGATGGCTCAGGCGCCGAATTTCCGAGCCGGCCGCCAGAGCGTCGGCCACACCAGCCTTTGGATCTGGCAAGGCCGATGGCGCGCAGACGGGCGGTGCGGTGGACGATGCCGATGATGGCCGCGCGCGAGGCCGGGCGGCCGCGCAGCGCGGTCAACCGGGTGGCGATCTTCGCGGCCGACAGCCCGCTCATCAGCCAGTTCTCGATTTGTTCCAGTTCCGAGGCGGAATAGCGGGCGGCCATGATGTTTCATTTCCTGCAAAAATGGTTGTGTGCGGCGCCGGCTTCGCCGGCCTCAGGCTCGAAAGCCGGTCAGCCTTCGCGTGGTCTGCTGCGATCGAGCTTCATCTCGGCCGCCTGCCTTGTTGCGCCGGACACTGCCTTGCCCGTCCGCTCGTCGAAGGCGATGACCGCGCCGTCTTCGGTGCGGGTGCAGGAAACTGCGGCATCCGCATTGCCGGCCGGCAGGTAATTCGTGGCCGGAGCCGTGAGGGGAACGGCTCCGGCCGTTCCGGCCGCTTGCGCTGCCGGATCCGAGGCGCGAGCCTCGGGCATCGTCCCGGCCGGGGAGGAGGACAGCCGCGACGAAGGGGAAAGGTTTGGCACATGCATGGCCTTGGCGACCGGTTGTGGTACCGCCTCCAGGAGAGCGCTGCCGGCGCGCTGAAGGGCGGATTCGAGGACCGAAAGCTGGTGAAGCGACTTGTGCATGACCGTATAAGAGCATAACTCAATCAATTATGCAAGCGATTCTTGCATAGACGAAACCGATTCTTATGCCTCAGATGGAGCCATGGCGAAAACTGCACTGTCGATCAAGGTCGGAGCGGCGATCCGCCGGGCGCGCAAGCAGCGCGGCCTGGTGATGCGCCACATTGCCGAGCACAACGACACCGACGTCGCTGCCGTCGGCAATTGGGAAACCGGGCGCAACCTGCCCAAGACCGAGAACCTTTTGAAGACCGCCGCGTTCCTGCGCGTCGACCCGGTGGCACTCGGCAAGGGCGAGGTCGTTTTCCTCGAAGATGCCGGACCGGTCGCCGATGCCGAGATCGTCACCGATCCCGGCCCCCTGCCCGCCGGGCCGATGGACATCCAGCTTCTCGGCACCGCCGTCGGCGGCGACGATGGCGACTTCACCTTCAACGGCCAGCCGGCCGGCTATGTCCAGCGGCCGCCGGGGATCCGGCATCTGCGCAACGTGTTTGCGCTGCACGTGCTGAGCGATTCGATGGTGCCGCGCTACGAGCCCGGCGAGATGATCTATTGCGGCGGCCGCGAAGCGTTGCCCGGCGACCATGTGGTGATCGAGACCCTGCCCGAGGAGAACGAGCAAAACGGCAAGGCCTTCATCAAGAAGCTGGTCAAGCGCACCGCCGCCGAGCTGATCGTCGAGCAGTACAACCCGCCCAAGACGCTGTCCTTCAACCGCTACGCCATCAAGAACGTCTTCCGCGTCATCCCGCTCAAGGAATTGCTGGGGTATTGAGGGCTTGTTGCCTTCTCCCCTTGTGGGAGAAGGTGGATCGGCGCACAGCGCCGAGCCGGATGAGGGGTGCTGGAAGGAACGCGGCGGAGGAAATGTAGAAGCGATTTTTAAGCACTTACGCCATCAAGGTAGCGATCCGTCCAACACCCCTCATCCGACCGAGCTTCGCTCGGCCACCTTCTCCCACAAGGGGAGAAGGGAAGAGCAGCACGCCCGCCCCCTCAAGCCCGCCTCGACTGCAGCTCTCGACCGTTGAGCAGGCGCGCCTCGGCGCGGGTCCGTTGCCGGTCGTCGATGAAGGCGGCCTGGATCGAGACGGCGGCGCCCGGCAGGCCGTCGGCCCGGCAGGCCTTGCAAATCAGGCGCCCCGAAAGTGCTGATAGCGGCGTCTCCGGCCTCACCCCATGCCGCTTGAGCTCGGCCGGCTTCCACCACCTGTTACGGCCGCAGTCGATGCATTCGACGGCAATCGAGACAACATCGGCGATCGTCGCTTCCTTGCCTGCCAATGCCATGGTCATCCCCATCATCGTTCCTGCTTTGTTCGCAACATTATCGGTTTTTGGAGCGGAGTCGAGTCGGTTCCGCTTACATCAACGTGAAAGTTTCACTTGTTCGATTATTTGAGTTATGCTTATACATGGTGTGGACTGGAATCGGCGCGAGCAACAGAACCGCAGCCGGCCGGCAGCAAGGGAATGACGATGGACCCAGCCCAGTTCGCCCATGCTTGCGGCTATAGCGGCGACAGCCCGGCCATGTTTGCCGCTTTCGCGGCCATCCGCCAGGACGGCATCCGCAAGGCACGCCAGGGTCATCGCCAGCGCAAGGCGGCGATCGACCGGTTGAAGCCGAGCCGCGCTCTGTTCCTGGCGGCGATCCGCCCGGCGCAGTCAGCCGAGGAGGCACTCGAGGATGCCGCCCGCTTCCTGTCGATGTTCCGCAACATGCCGTACTGGCGACAGGAAAGGCGCGCCGCCGACCTCACCCGCGCCAGGCAGCAGCGCCTGTTCGCCCGCTTCTTCCGCCGCTACGGCCACCGCCTCTGGGCGCTCGAGGCGGCGTAAGCCCGAGCGGAGCGGCCAGCCAGCCGATCAAAGCTGCTGGCTGCGAGCGAAAATGCGGCCGTAGCTGGCATCGTCGATCTCTGCGAAGTGATGGGAGCGCAGGAAACGCTGCAGCCGGGGATTCGGTGTGGCGCAGGTGGCGGCATGGACATTCCAACGGATCAGCTTGAATTGCCGATCGATGGCATAGGCCCGGACAAGCCTCCACAAGACGAGCAGGACGCCTTCGCCACCGCCGTCGATATGGGCAAAATTGACCAGAAGCGTGCCGCCATTGCGATTGAATTCGGCCAGGACGGTGGCGCTGCCCATGGCGAAGGAGATCGGCCGGCCGAAGGCCAGCAACGCATCCTGGTCCGCGCGCGACAGCGCCCTCAACGTCTCCAGGGAGACACCCTCGATTTCGATCCGCATTGAAGGGTTGACCCTCGCTAAGTTGCTCGCCTCGCCCATTGCCCTAGTCTGCTTGCCAGAAAGACAGCTGATAATCCTCCAGGTCTCTGGAGTCTGAAGCGAAAAACTCGACGACAAACCTTCGGTTCGCAAACTGCCATTGCAGTTTTGCCTCATAAATCTCCTTGAGAACCGAGCCGAGAAACACGAGTTTGTCGCGAGAGATGTCGGCGGCGCCCAAGGCGTGAATGTCGGCAATGTGCAGGTGGTTCATAACCGCTTCCACGGACTGTCGTGTGGCGTTGGGGTCTCGTTCAAAGCTTCGCAGGCCTTCCTCGCTAAACCCTTCCATCAAAACGTAGCGTTCGAACGTCACGAATTTCGGCCAGAAAATGGTGCTGTATCCCACAGCAAGCGCAAATCGGCCCTCGCACCCGACCCAGCTTTGTAGATCGATGCCGGACCCATTGTTCCAGGCTGCCAATTCAGCCTTCATGCTGGCTGGAACATCCATATCGTAGCCTCCCGATCTCGCCTGTCATAGGTCTTTCAACGGCTGCTTTCCAGTAGACCGGCAAAGTTGCATCCCTTCACGCTTGTCGTCCCCAAATCCGCGCCGTATGTCTCCACGCGATGAGCGAGATCGAATTCCGTCGCGCGCAGGCG
This sequence comes from Mesorhizobium sp. M0074, assembly GCF_040322975.1. Lineage (NCBI taxonomy): Bacteria > Pseudomonadati > Pseudomonadota > Alphaproteobacteria > Hyphomicrobiales > Phyllobacteriaceae > Mesorhizobium > Mesorhizobium sp. M0074. Next base: position 280,448 of record NZ_JAMYUM010000005.1, on the reverse strand, counting down.
CCCGACCTGCCGGCGATCGTTGCAATGCTTGCCGACGATGTGCTCGGCGCAGACCGGGAAGACCCGTCCACGCCGCTTGCGCCGTCCTATCTCGATGCCTTCAGCGCAATCGATACCGATCCCAACCAGTTGCTGGCCGTCGCCGTCAACGCCGGGCAAGTGGTCGGAACGCTGCAGCTCAGCTTCCTTCCAGGCATTTCGAGAAAAGGCGCCTGGCGCGGCCAGATCGAAGGCGTTCGCGTCGCCCGGCAATGGCGCTCGCGCGGCCTCGGCAAGCTGATGATCGAATGGGCGATTGAAACATGCCGTTCGCGCAATTGCAGCTTCGTCCAGCTCACCACGGACAAAGGTCGACGGGAGGCGCACGCTTTTTACGAGCGCCTCGGCTTCACCGCCAGTCATCTCGGCTACAAGATGGCGCTGTAGCGCTCGGCTGATTGCCGAAGTCGGCGCTGCCCCTCATCCGCCTGCCGGCACCTTCTCCCCGTATAGCGACGGGGAGAAGGGGCTGTCCGCAAACTCGGCACTTTCCTGCAACGTTAGTGATTGGCGAAGCCATCGACGAAAGCGTCCTTCTCCCCGTCACTATACGGGGAGAAGTGCCCGGCAGGGCGATGAGGGGCGGCGCCAACCTGAAGCGATTGCCCCTTCACCTGTCGTCCGCGCTGCTTGACAATTCACCCACAATGTTCTCTTTATGTTCTCATCACAACTCGAGACAATGCGGCGTTCGAACCGCCGCGGGCGAACGGGCCGGATGGAAGCCAACATCCTCCACGCGGATCTGGATGCCTTCTATGCCTCGGTCGAACAGTTGCTCGACCCGGCCTTGCGCGGCAAGCCGATTGCCGTCGGCGGCGGGGTAGTGCTTGCCGCATCCTATGAAGCCAAGGCGTTCGGCGTGCGCGGCGGTATGCCGGGACGGCGCGCGCGGGAACTCTGCCCGCAACTCATCTTCGTCGGCGGCCATTTCAAGGACTATCAGCGGCTGGGCGATGCGGCAATCAAGGTGCTCGGCGATTTCACGCCGGTGGTCGAGCGGATTTCGATCGACGAGGCCTTTGCCGACGTCGCCGGCTGCACCCATTTGTTCGGCTCGCCGGCCGAGATCGCCGGCAAGATCCGCGGCCGCGTGCGGGCCGAGCTCGGCCTGCCGATCTCGGTCGGCGTAGCCCGCACCAAGCATCTGGCCAAGATCGCCTCACAGGTCGCAAAACCGGACGGGCTGGTGGTGGTCGATCCGCGCCACGAGCTGGAGTTCCTGCACCACCTGCCGGTCGAGTTGATGTGGGGCGTCGGCCCGGTCACCAGGCAGCGGCTGGCCGGCATCGGCGTCAACACCATCGGCGAGCTGGCGAAGACCAATGGTGGGGCGCTTGAGCGCCTGCTCGGGCCGGCGGCGGGAGAGAAACTCAACGCGCTGGCGTGGAACCGCGATCCGCGCAAGCTCGAGACGCAGCGCCGGGCGCGCTCGGCGGGTGCGCAGTCGGCGCTTGGCCGAAAACCGGCCGAGGAGCAGGTCTTCGTGCCCGCTTTGCTGCATCTGGCCGACAGGGTCGCCACAAGATTGCGGGCGAAATCCCGGCCCGGCCGCACGGTGACGGTTCGCGTCCGCTTTGCCGATTTGCGCTCGGTGACGCGCTCGATCACGCTCGACCAGCCGATTTCGGCAACCGCCATGCTGGCCGAGATCGCCGAGGCGCTGGTGCGCAAGGTGCTCATCGACCATCCGCACGAAAAGACAATCTCGCTGCTGGCGATCGCCGTATCGCATCTGGAGCAGCATGCCGGCCTGCAACTGGAACTGCCGCTCGGGCTCGACGACGACCGCCGCCGCCCCGGCACCAGCAAGGGCGCGGCGCGCTGGACCGCGGATCGCGCCGTCGACAAGATCCGCGACCGCTTCGGCTGGGAGGCGGTCGGCTACGCCTCGGTCGCGCTCGGACTGCGGCGATCGGTTCCCGACGCATTTCGGGAGCTGGCCGAGAAGGAATTGTGAGCCTCGATTACACTTTGGTTGCCAAGTCGCCGGAATGACGTTGAAGGCTGCGGACTTGTGAATTTATCTTCGGTCCAGTTGGTCGTGCACCGGTTTGGGTATCGGCCAGACAGGGTAGCACCCGCCCGCAAATCCTTCCGCACCTTCATTTCGAACGACAGGAGATCGGCATGGGACAGAACGCCGGATATTTCGCACTCATCGTTGCCGGACTGGTGACCAATGCAACGACGCTGGCCAAGCCGCTCAACCCGGACCGGGCGATTCCATCCCTGGGCGATATCAACTCGCCGCTGGCCAGCCCGCTATTCAAGCAGGTCAAGGCTGGGCCGCTGGAGATAAAGCTTGAGGAAACCACGCTTGCCGATGTCGAAAAAGCCTTCGGCGGAGCCATGCACGATGAAGGTGACGCCGGAGATTCACGCCACTGGCTTTGCTATGCCGGCCCCGACGCCGGCGGATCGCCGTCGATCTTCTGGTTCGTATCCGGCGAGATGGGCGGCTCCGACCACGGTGTCCTGTCCGTCGCCCTGCAGCCGAACCCGGAAGGTAAGGTGCCGGAAGGATGCGCCGGCGCGCCTGCCAGCCTGACAGCTGTTGAACTCGATACGCCCGGCGTCGGAGCGCCGCTGAGCGACGTGGCCGCGAAATTTGGCGCCGCCAAGCCCGATCGTTACGGCCATTTCGGCTTCGCCGCCTCTTATCCTCCTTCGTCTCCCGACCAGAAGGACGCCACGGTCACGCAGACGCTCACCTACACAGCCGGGAACGGCAGGATAACCGGCGTGGCGGTGACGCAAGTCACCACCAATTAGGGTGTCCCCGCTCGGTTGGCGAATGGTTCACGTGTGAATGATCTGCCGCGCCCAAGCCAGGCGGCCTGGTTGCTGGCCACCTCGTAATGCAGACTGGTTCTGATGTGCCGCCCGGGCCCGCCCTCCACCTGCAAATTCCTGATCTTGAAATATTAGACCGCCATCATACACCTGCGCCGGCCGCACCGCCATCCTGTCGCGCCCACAGACGGCAGGCCAACGCAGTTTCTCGTCGAAATGGGTGAACATCCGCCCTGGAGTTGGCAAGGCCGATATCGGAACGGCAGAAATTGGGTCGGAACGGCCCTTCCGATCGCACCCGCGAAGGTCCCGAAATGACCCAGAAGCGGGCGTTCGGCAGCGATCCGAGCAGCAACCATTTTGGCAGGACAGGAAATCGGCATGGAATGCTGCAATCATCATCATGTCCCGTCCAAGTTGTGGACAGTTCCTTCTCAAAGGCGCACTCTTAGCGTGCGAAACGCGAGCTGGCGTTTCGTGCAATGCTTCACATGCTTGACTTGCGTCGGTGATTATCTGACCTACCCGGATACTTCCGGGTGGGCAGACCTCACATTGTGTCGCCTATCCGTGATCAGGCTACGGCCTAAGGCACGTTGCAGCCCGTTCCGGATCAACTGGGAGGTAAACAACATGCCTGATTTTCAGCGCAGAGAACTTCTTGTTCAAGGAAGCGCGGCTCTTGCCGCAATTGCTGCTCTCTATACCTCGCGCCGGGCTTACGCTTTTCCAACACGGCCGAACGAGGAAGTTATTCCATGGCTGGATCAGCCGACCGAAAATCCCGATCCGGCGGGTATCCAGAAGCAGCTTGTTTGGGAGGATTTGGATAGCTGGATAACGCCAAACGACAAGTTCTTCAGCATCTCGCATTTCAACCGACCAACGATCGACGAGAAGACATGGTCGATGGAGATCGGAGGCCTGGTTAAGAAGCCCCTGGAGTTAACGCTCGCCGACATCAGGGCGCGACCGCGGCAGGAGGTCGTTTTCACAGTGGAATGCTCGGGCAACCATGGGTTTCCCTTTTTCACCGGCGGCATCGGCAATGCTCGCTGGGCAGGGACGCCGCTCGCCCCGATCCTCGAGGAAGCCGGCGTTCTGGAGAAGGGCATCGAGGTCGTCTTTTTCGGTACCGACACAGGCGAGATCCCGATACGCGACGTCAAGATGCGGCAGAACTTCGCTCGCAGCATGTCGCTCGCCGACGCGATGAACCCGGACAATCTCCTCTGCTATGAAATGAACGGGGCCGCCTTGCCGGCGCCCAATGGCTTCCCGGTACGGCTCATTGCGCCAGGCTGGTACGGGATCGCCAACGTCAAGTGGCTAAAGCGCATCGAGGTTCGCGATACGCGGTTCATGAGCCTTCTGATGGCCCGCGACTATGTCACCATCCGGGAGGAGGACCACAACGGCGAGACCGTATGGGCCGAGACGTCAGTCGGGCGAGCGCTGATAAAGTCCGCGCCTGCGAAGGTTACCCGGAAAGACTCGGATTACCGCATCGTTGGGGCAGCCTGGGGGGCGCCGATCGACCGGGTCGAAGTGCAAATCGATCAAGGGCCTTGGACACCAGCGACCATTGACCACAGTGAGGAGGCAGAACACGCTTGGAAAATCTGGTCCCTGGCTTGGGCAAATCCCTCTCCTGGAGAACACACGGTGACCTCGCGCGCGGTCAGCACCACAGGACAAATTCAACCGGCGATGGACGATCCCTTGATTGCCAAGAAGCACACATACTGGGAAAGCAATGGCCAGGTGACGCGCCGCGTGCGTATCGGCTAGAGCATTTTGCAGCCAAAAGGAAGCATTTGGCGTCCGCATAGATGCGGGAAAGCAGATAGTTAGAGCGAGTTACCGGTTCCAAGAGAACCGGAACCGCTCTAAGAACGTGCTGCCATGTGGCAATTGCGTTTGGGTCACCCAGGAGGAGGCTGCCTGATCGCCATCTCCGTACCATTCCAGCCTTCTACTCACCCGTCCACCGTTTCAATCTCCGCGTCGACCAGACACCAGGGCGCATAGCGGAAATCGCGGATCTGGATGACCTGATCGTCCCTCCATTCGACCAGCATGAAGCCGCGCACAGCGCCGTCGGCCGCCTGCGGGTCGCGGATGAGGATCGCCGGCCGGCCGTCGACCACGCCGAGCGACAATGTCCAGTCGCGCAAACGATCGTAATTGCCGAAATAGGTCGAAACCTCGGCCTTGCCGCGCAGGCGGACGCGGTTGACGACGTCGAGCCGGACGTCCTCGGCGATCAGTGCCCGCACGGCGTCGAAGTCGCGCGCGTTGAACAGGTCGACATAGCGCCGCAGCCGGCGCTCGTCATCGGCGTCGAGCCTCGGCGCGAGCGCCTGCTCGGGCTGCAGCGCCAGCAGCTTGAGCTGCGCCCGCCCGCGATGCAGCGCGGCCTTGGTGGCGGCGAGCGTCGCGCCGGTCACTTCGCAGGTCTCATGCAGGCTGAGGCCGAGCACGTCGACCAGGATCACAGCGCTGCGCTGCGGCACCGAAAGCTGCATGAAGGAGCGCAGGCTGGTCTGGGCGGCGAGCCGGCTGTCGGCGCTGCCGGAGGGATCCTCGATGACGCTCATGTCGGCCTCGGTCATGCGCGACCTTTCCCGATTGCGCCGCCGCAGATGATCCTGCGCGGCATTGTGAGCGATGCGAAACAGCCATTGCTCGGGACGTTCGACGATCGCACCGCCGTCGATCGCCTGCAGCGCCTTGATCAGCACCTCCTGGACGATGTCCTCGCCGTCGATCACCGAGCCGGCCATACGCGCGCAGTAGCGATGCAGCCTTGGCCGCAACCCGACGAGCATCACCTCCAAAGTCGCCCTGTTCATTTTCGGCGTAGCGTCCCATTTCTGCGCGAGCGGCATGGCAGGCGCTACCCGGCTTTCTGATCCGCCAGCATACGGTAATTGCCGATGACTTTGACAGGCGATCGCAATGCCGGGGTCGAACGGCGCTCGGCGTGGTTTTCCGTAAACGCCTTGAAGGCCGCAAGCCCGGTCAGCGCCGACGAATCGCCGTCCTGGCCGACGATGTGGACGAACGAGCCGTCGTCCAGCTCGAGCACGAGATAACACACCGTCGGCGGTGCCGCCTCGCCCAGCGCTTCAAATACTTTTTCGACCAGCACGCGGTTATCTTCCAGGTCGGCTTGCTTCACACCGTATCGAATGAGCGCGTAGTTCATCGTCGTCTCCTGACTGGTTGGTATGAACGAAGGACGACCGGCTGCGCTGAAAAGATTCTCCTTGCCGAAGAATCTTTTCGGTTGCCCGCATCGTCTTTCCCGCGTGGGCGGCTGCGCGGCAGCCGTCAAGCAGGAGAGACGATCATGCATATCCAGTTTGCCGAGCTTCCGGTGTTCGAGCAGGACCGCGCCAAGGCGTTCTACACCAGGCATCTCGCCTGCCAGGTCATGGCCGACCAGAAAATGGGTGATGGCGGCTGGCGCTGGATCGAGCTGGCATTTCCGCATGCCGTGACGAACCTGCATTTTGTCAGGCGCGCCGACGACGCACCCGGCGCGGAGCCGGTATTGGTGCTGGTCGACGAAAATGTCGGGGCAATGATCGCAGCCATGAAAGCGGGCGGCGTCGAGATCGTCACCGAAGCGCATGAGGCGCCGTGGCAGCCGGGGCGCACGGTGGCGGAGTTTCGCGACAGCGAAGGCAACCGCATGGTCCTCGCCAGCCGATAAGGCACCGGAGCCCTCTGTCCGGCGGGGCGTCGTACCTAAGTCCTACCTCCGGCCGGACCATCGGCCGTACTTCCTTCGTATTATTATTTCGTGACCTCTGCGCGCCGGAACCTTCCCTTGCATCGGGCGTTCGGGCGCTGTATCGCGATGCCTCATATTTAGGCAGGCGGAGGAAATACGAATAGGGCGGGTGGCAAAACAAACATGGGCCGGGGAGGAGCATCTTACCATGTCGAACCGTAAAATCGGAATGTCCCACAGTTTGGGGCTGCGCGTCGCTGACCTCAAATCCAGAATGCAAAGTGCCCAGATTACCGAGCATGAGATCAAGACATTTCAAAAGGTTGCGGCCATTATGGGCGGCGCCAAAGGCTCACTGCGCCTCGATGCGGACGATCTGATCGCCGCGTCCTTCCTTGTCGATCCCTTGGAAGATCTCCCGCTCTCCAGTTGAAGGCGCTGAACGCAGGTCGAAATCCTATCGGGTTTGAACCTGCGATTGCCGCCGGCGGAGCATCCGCCAGCCCAAACCGCATGCGAGGATGACGTTGGCCAGCGCCAGACCGGAAAGCGCGGCCAACGTCCCGTGCGGGCCGAAGCGCTCCAGCAGCAATGCGCCGGCCGAGGGTGCCGCCGCCTGGGCGATCAGGCTCGGCATGGCGAGGCGGCCCATCAGCTTCGCATAGCCGTTCGAGCCGAACAGCGCGAGCGGCAGCGTTCCCCGGGCGATGGATTCGAGGCCGATGCCCGCGCCGTAGAAGCCGAGCGCCAGCGGGATGATCGGCATGCCGGCCCAGAGCGTCGAAACGCCGATCGCCACAAACGTAACCGAGGCAAACTTGGTGAAAATCGGATGGTGGTAGCGCGCGATCATCATCTCGATCGCGCGGGCCGCCACCTGGGACGGGCCAACCAGCACGCCGAGCCCGACGGCTGCGGCAAGCGCCATGCCGCTGCCTTGCAGGATGGTGAGCAGATGCACCGACAGCGTCGAGGAGATCACAGCCGCAAGTGTCAGGGTCGCGGCCAGAACGATCACGATCGACGGATCGGCTTGGTTGTCGAGAATGGGTGCCGCCTCCTTCAATCCTGGTTTGACTGCCGGTTGCGGCGGCTCCCGGGGCAGGATCACCAGATAGAGCGGAAGCGCAATTGCCAGCTGAAAGGCGGCGTAGACCAGGCAGGTGCCGCGCCAGCCGACCTCCCCCAGCAGCAAGGCTGAGATCGGCCAGCAGATGGTGCTCGCAAGGCCGCCGAACAGCGTCAGCATGGTGATGGCGGAGCGCGCGCCGTGGCCATAGTGGCGGCCAAGCGTTGCGAAAGCGGCATCGTAGAGCCCCGCCCCCATGCCCAGGCCGACGATCAGCCAGGCAGCGATATAGGCCACAAGGTTGGGGGCAACGGCCAGCCCAACCTGGCCGACCCCGATGCATCCAGCGCTGAACGCCAGGACATTGCGGCCGCCACGCCGCTCGATCGACGACCCGACGCGCGGAGAGATCAATCCGGCCACAAGCAAGCCAAGGGACAGGCCGCCGACAACCCATGCAAGCGGCCAGCCGGTATCGGAGGAGACTGCCGGCGCGATGACCGCGGGAAGATAGTAGGAAGAACCCCACGCCATGATCTGCGTCAGGCCAAGCGCGGTGATGATCGCGCCGCGGCTGCGCAGGATGGCCGGCGAAGGCGGCGAAAGACTCATGCCGCGACGCTGCAGCCACAGCCGCCTTTGCCGACCGCCTTCGCCTTGGCGTCGGCGACACAGCACGCATCCACCGCTGCCGGCGCCGGACCGCCGCAGCACCCCTTGTCGGCCACGCCGATCCGCGGCACGGTGCAGACGCCGGTCTCGGGCAGCACGAGCTGGACATTGTCGGCCGCCACCATGTCGCCGGCGATCGCCGCCGCGACCGAGCGGACCTGCTCATAACCGGTCAGCAGCAGGAAGGTCGGCGCGCGGCCATAACTCTTGATGCCGACTGTGTAGAACCCGTGCTCGGGATGGCTGAGCTCACGGTGGCCGTGCGGCGGCACGTCGCCGCAGGAGTGCTCGTTGGGATCGATCAACGGTCCCAGTGCCTTGACGCTTTCCAGCCATGGATCGAGCTCGAGCCGAAGCTCACGGGTCAGCGACAGATCCGGGCGTTGTCCGGTCGCGGCGATGATGCGGTCGACCGGGCCAAGCGCCTGCAAACCGTCCCTGGTCTGGCCTTCGACGACCAGCCGGCCGTTGGCATCGCGGATCGAAACAGCCGCAAAGCCCGTCACCAGCCTGACGCCGCCGCTCTCGGCGAGTTCGCGCACTTCGGCGCCGAGTTCGCCGCGTGCCGGCAATTGGTCGGCATCACCGCCACCATAGATGCGCACCAGGTCGGTGCCGCGCGTCGTCCAGATGAAAGCCGTGCCGGGCTCCACCTCCGCCAGCCTGGCGAGATCCAGCAAGGCATTGGCGGCCGAATGGCCGGAGCCGGCGACCAGCGTCGTCTTCCCCGCATAAAGGCTGCGGTCGCGGCCGAGAATATCGGGGATGCCGTAGGCTATGCGGTCGGCAAATTGCGCTTCGCCTACGGCATGAATTCCGCCGGCGCCGAGCGGGTTCGGCATCTGCCAGGTTCCCGACGCATCTATGACGGCGCGGGCGCTGTCGCGCCGCGTGCCGCTGGCGGTTTCGACCACCAGCATGAACGGCCGGGTTTCGCGTTCCTTGCTCGAGACCTTGTCGGCGCCCCAGCGCGAAATGCCAACGACGCGGGCGCCGGTTTCGATCGACGGCGACAATTGCGGAAGCTTTGCCAGCGGCTCGAGATAATCCGCGACGAGGTCGTTTGCGGTCGGGAATGCCTCGGGCTCCGGCATCCGCCAGCCATGCACCTCGAGCAGGTTTCTAGCCACCTGATCGACGCAATAGCGCCAGGGCGTGAACACCCGGACATGGCCCCAATCCCTGAGATTGGATGCAACCGCATTGCCGGCTTCGTAGACTTTGACAGGAATGCCCCGCGCGATGAGGTGGACCGCTGCCGCCAGGCCGACCGGCCCGGCGCCGATCACCGCAACGGGGAGCTTTTCGATCATCTCCATATCTTCTATCCTTCCGGTAGTTTCGAATTATACTGCCAAAAAAATCACGCCGCCGTCTTGGCCGTCGCTTCCGCCGATGCCGGCGCACAGGTGGCGTCGGCGCAGCATTCGTCTGCGAGGTATCCGATGAGCCCGTTCATGGCGGGATAGTTGGCCCGGCAGATCAGCGTCGTCGCCTGGCGCTCCTGTGTCACCAGGCCGGTGTCGACCAGCCGCTTTAGGTGATGCGACAGCGTCGAGGCGGCGATGCCGAGCCTGTCCTGGACGCGTCCGACCGGCAGCCCCTCATCGCCCGCCCGCACCAGCGTCCGATAGAGCTGCAACCGCGTCGGGCTGCCGAGGGCTTCAAGTTGCGAGGCTGCTTTTTCGAGTTTCATGGAAATAAGCTATTTCCAGAATCGCTGCACGTCAAGAGAATTTCGACAAAGATCGAAATAAGGCGATATCTAGACGACGCGCTTGCCGCTGGCGTCGATGACCACCTCGCCGTCCTCCTTGGTGAACGGGCCGATATCCGGATTGGGCAGGATATCGAGCACGGCTTCGGATGGTCGGGCGAGCATGGTGCCGAGCGGCGTCACCACGATCGGCCGGTTGATCAGGATCGGATGCGCCAGCATGAAATCGAGGATCTCGTCGTCGCTCCACTGCGGCTCGCCCAGGCCAGGTTCGGCATAGGGCGTGCCCTTTTCGCGCAGCAATTGGCGCGGCGTCATGCCCATCGCTGCGATCAGCTCGACGAGCTTTTCGCGCGACGGCGGATTTTTCAGATATTCGACCACCTCAGGCTCCTCGCCGGACTGCCTGATCATGGCCAGCGTGTTGCGCGAGGTGCCGCAATCGGGGTTGTGATAGATGGTGATGGTCATTGCGCAGCTTTCATCTGTCCGGCTGGTTTCGGTTGGGCGAGCAGCCACCCTGCCAATGTCATGGCGAGCAACGCGCCCAAAAGTTCGGCGCCGATGAAGCCCGGCAGATCGGCGGGGCGGATCCCGGCAAAAGTGTTGGAGAACGCACGGGCGATGGCGACGGCCGGATTGGCGAAGGATGTCGATGCGGTGAACCAGTAGGCGGCGGTGATATAGAGCCCGACCAGCCAGGGGATCGAATCCGGACGGGAACGCAGGCCGGCAAGGATGGTGAAGACCAGCCCGAATGCGGCGACCAGCTCCGCAATCCATTGCCCGCTTCCGGTCCGCACCGTCGCCGACACTTGCAGGATCGGCAGTTCGAACATCGCATGCGCGAGCAACGTTCCAGCGATGCCGCCGGCAATCTGGGCGGCGACGTAAGCCAGCGCTGCGTTCGTTTCGATCTCGCGTCGAAGCGCGAATACCAGCGTCACCGCCGGGTTGAAGTGCGCTCCGGATATCGGTCCGAATATGGTGATGAGCACGACCAGGATCGCCCCGGTCGGCAAGGTGTTGCCGAGCAAGGTGAGTGCGACCTCGTCGGTCAGCTTATCGGCCATGATACCGGAACCGACCACGGTGGCGACCAGAAGAGCCGTGCCGAGGGCTTCGGCAACAAGGCGGCGGGAGAGGTTGGCCAAGACGAACCTCCCCTAGCAGTTGCAGGTCACAGCCTGGATGACAGGCTGGCAAAGTTCCGGCGCGCCATTGCAGCAATCCTCCATGAGGTAGGCCAGCAGATCGCGAAACCTGGTCATGTCGGCGAAGTAGCGCACGCTGCGGCCCTCTCGTTCGGTCCGCACCAGGCCGGCATGCGACAGGATCTTGAGATGGGCCGACATCGTATTCGGGAACGCGGCGAGCCGTGAGGCGATCTCGCCCGCAGCCACGCCCTCGGCGCCGGCCCGCACCAAAAGGCGAAAAACGTCCAGCCGGGTCTCCTGGCCGAGCGCGGCAAGTGCCGAAAGGGCGAGCGTCTTATCCATGTTTCCAGATTTCCAGAAATGGGGAATAGAGTCAACGCGCGGTGTCGGTGGCGCAATGCAATCGCTCGAGGTTTGAAGTCGCCCTCTGCTCTGAGCGTTGGCGCTGCCCCTCACCTGCCTGCCGGCACCCTCTCCCCGTATAGTGACGGGGAGAGGGGTGCTCTCGTCGCTGCTTTCGCCAATCGCCAGCATTGCGAGAAGGGCGCCGAGGCCGCGGTCAGCCCCTTCTCCCCGTCCCTATACGGGGAGAAGTGCCCGGCAGGGCGATGAGGGGCGGCGCCGACTTCGATAATTGGCCGTCTCCAACACCAACCTGGCGCAATCGCCTGTCCAAAGCGATTGCCCCGCGCCGGCGACGGCCCACCCCGGCTGATCAGCCAGGCACTGTGGCGGCGACCGCATCAGCGCGACCAAGGCCGGCAACCGCTTTTCTGACCCGCTGCAAATGCGCCTGGCGTCCTGCGGCCGAGACGCTGTCCATCCGGTAGAGCGCCAGGAATTTGGTCCGGCACAGCGGATGGCAGACGGAGCGGAAGCCGCGCAGCAGGGTCCGCCGGCCGGGCTGTCCCATGATCCACGACATCAGCGGCGTGGCGCCACATGTGGTCATTGCGATCACCCGGCGTATGTGCCGCAATTTGGGCCGCGGGCCGCGTCGTTCCGTCGGCATCTCGAAAGCGAAGCCCGGCACCAGCACACGCTCCAGCCAGCCTTTCAGCATCGCCGGAAGGCCATACCACCAGGTCGGATAGATGAAGACGACCGCCTCCGCCCAGAGCAGCTCCTGCGCATGTTCGTGCACCGGTTGCAGGTTCGCCGCCTTGTCGTGGTAACCGCGCCATTCCCGCGTGCGCATGACTGGATCGAAGCCGGTCGCATAAAGGTCGAGCAGGTGGACCTGATGGCCGCTTTCGGCAAGCGTCTCCAGCACCGTGTCGCGCACGGCGCCGTTGAAGCTGTCGGTGCAGGGATGGCAATAAACGACGAGGACCTTCATCTTGCGCTCGGTCGCGAGAGTGCATGCAAGCGCGTCGCATGCAAACAAGCCACCCGCAGACGTAGTCGATCAGCTGTTTTCATGTGAAGCCCCGCAGCCCCGGTATCAAGACGCAACAGCTCCGGTCGCGTCAAGGCCCGTTCGTGCGCAGACGTGGGCTTGCTGGGGCCAAAACCTAACAGTGGATTCGGTTTTCGATCAGCATTGTTCCAGAAAGCCTGCGCCCTAGCTTCACGGCGTGTCCAAAGCGTCAGGAGAGAAAACATGCACGCAGGAAAACTGAGCGGCAAGATCGCCTTGGTGACGGGCGCCTCTTCCGGCATCGGCGAGGCCACCGCCTTGGCGCTGGCGGCCGAGGGCGCCACGCTGGTGATTGCCGCGCGGCGCGCCGAGCGCCTGGACGACCTGGCGAGGCGGATCCGTGAAACCGGCAGCGCGGCACTGCCGATTGCCGTCGACGTCACCGACGAAACGCAAGCCACGGCGATGGTCGAGCGGGTCCAGCAGGAGTACGGCCGGCTCGACATGCTGCTTGCGGTTGCCGGCGTCGGCGTCGCCGCGCCGTTCCGCAACACGACGCCGGAAGAATACCGCCGGATGGTCGACGTCAACATCCTGGGCCTGCTTTATCCGATCCATGCAGCACTGCCGTCGATGCAGCGGCAAGGCGCCGGCCACATCGTCGTGGTCTCGTCCGGCACCGGCCGTTACATCCACCCTTCGGTGGTCTATTCCGGCACCAAGCACGCGGTGAGCGCGATGGCGGAATCGCTGCGTCGCGAGATCGGCAAAGATGGCATCCGCGTCACCTGCATCGAGCCCGGCGCCGTCAAGACCGAGTTCACCCAGAATATGCGCGCCGATGTGCGCCAGGCGGTCGAGCAAAGGCTGGGCGACATGGAGCAGCTGGAAAGCGAGGACATCGCCGCCGCCATCCTTTATGCGGTGAGCCAGCCGCCACGGGTCAACGTCAACATCCTGACGCTCTATCCGACCGAGCAGGCGTGAGGGCCGCAAAGGTGGTACCCTGCGCCGCCCCCGCAGCCCTGCAGCATCATCCGCCGATCATCAGCGTGAACACAAGCTGCCGCAACTTGCCGCCCGGGCCGAATTCGACCCGGTCGAAATCGCGGCTCGCCTGCCGTTGTGCCTGCGAGATTCCGGCGAGCCGTCTCGTCACTTCGATCCTGATCTTGCTGCAGCCACGGTCATCGGCGACGGTCAGGCCAATGGTGGCCGCCTCGATCTTGTGCACCATGTCGACGATGCTGGCGCCGTGCACCTTCTCGTGGGCGGCGAGGCCAGCTGCGAAAACCTCCCAGTTCTTCTGGATTGCGCCCGGCAGCCGCGCGGCCGGCTTCGGCAAGGTGTAGGTGATGATCAGCTTCGGCTGCGCCGACACCAGCACGCAGGCGTCGCCTTGCGGCTGGTAGTCCCTCACCCAGGTCAGCTTGAAATTGGTATGCGCGATGACGCGGCGTTCGCCGAGCAGCGGCCCGCGCCCGCCGATCGAGGCGTAGAGCTCCGGCCCGGATTGCCCTGAGATGGCATAGGTCTCGACCTTCTCGACCGCCTGCCAGCCGGCATGCGCCGGCGATGTCGGCAGGAAGGCGAGCAGCAGGCAAAGGCGAATGGCTGTTTTCATGCAAGTCCTCGCAGCCGCTGCGCACGACTCAAACGATATGCAGTTCCCTTCCGTGGACATAGCCGGCGGCCGGCTATAGTGGGATGCTCGTATACAAGAATCCACAGGCAACATCATGTCGCCGCGACCGAACATTGCCCGGCAACGCCCTGCCCCCCGGGCCCAGCCTCCCGGCGTCAGCCTCTGTCGCGCGCTGTCGAAGCTTGGCCTGTGCTCGCGCAAGCAGGCCGAGCTTCTGGTTGCCGAGGGGCGCGTGCGGGTTGCCGGCAAGATCGTGCGCAACGGCTCGATGCGCGTCGATCCCGGCCGCGACCGCATCGAGGTCGACGGCCGCCGCGTCGCCGCCGAGCGCAAGGTCTATCTGATGCTCAACAAGCCGCGCGGGCTGGTCACCACTCGCGACGACCCGCAGGACCGCGGCACCGTCTATGATTGCCTGGCAGGGCTCGACCTGCCTTTCGTCTCGCCGGTCGGCCGCCTCGACAAGGCCAGCGAAGGCCTGCTGTTGATCACTAACGACACGCGCTTCGCGCAGCGCCTGCTCGATCCCGCCTCGCATGTCGCCAAGACCTATCACGTGCAGATCGGCGCGCTGCCCGACGAGGCCATGCTGGCGCGGTTGCGCGCCGGCGCGACAGTCGACGGCGAATTGCTGACGGCCCGCTCGATCGAATTGCTGCGCGGCGGCACCAGCACCGCCTGGCTGGAGATCGTGCTCGACGAGGGCCGCAACCGCCATATCCGCCGGCTGCTCGCCGCCCACGATGTCGAGGTGCTGCGCCTGGTGCGGGTGGCGATCGGCCAATTGCAGCTCGGGGAGCTTGCCAAAGGCAAGGCACGCCATCTGAGCGCGGAAGAGCTGGCGATGCTTCAGGCCTAGCCGGCTGGCGGCGACTCGATAGTCAGGCAGCTGCCAGTCGAAGCCCACGTGACGCAGCAAGCAGCGCGGGCGGACAAGAGTCGCTTTCGACTCCTGGCGGATATTCCTGACCGACCGCTCACACGGGTTCGACCGATATCAATGTCTATCGGTATTACATTCCGTCAGCACACCACAGATCGCAGCCGGCGGCGTTGATTTCCTGCATAAAAATCTTGAGCGATTCTTGGGCAGGCATGGGAAGCTGGCCAACCAACGGGACAAACAAATCGATCAGGGCCTGGCGATGGTCTGGAGAGATGCTCTGCGCGAGATAGGGACCATCTGCTCTCAGCGATTCAACAAGAACTATCTTGTTTCCCTCCTTCAGAGCCGGGTCAGCCAGAAAAATCGAGGCGCCACGAAACATTTTCTCTATGCCTCCTCGAGCTTTGGCTCCGTTGGGGCGCAACATTTCGGCAGCGTTAGGTTGGTGCGCTAGGAAATCATTGAAAGCTATCTGCGAAGCGGCAGCAGCCCGAATCAAAAGCGCGAATGTCTGCGTAGCTTCATCCTGCAGAGGCAATGAGCTATTTTGGCTATAGAGCGCGAGTAGCGACCGACTTCTGTCCATTACGAAAGACAGTGCTACCAGGTCGCCCTCATCGTATGGCGGCGAACCTATCAAAGCCCCGCCGTCCCAAATCTTGTGCAGTAGATCCCGGTCCGTTGGATCTTCAAGATTTGGCAATTTGCCTTCAATCCGGCGCTGCTGCAAAAGTTCATCCAACTTGGCGAACAAATCCTTCGCATAAGCCGAGCCTGTTGGTGGAACATGGGCGTGAGCCCATGTCGAAAATAGGATGGCAAAAATCGACCACACCAAACGTTTCACGGCCGTTCCTTTACTTGACTACCTTCAGAGGGCGACGGCGTTGTGCAATCAAGGCCAAGCGATAATCGATATTGTCAATCGGAGCGCCACACTCCTTTGCTTCGAGCAGAAATTTGCGAGCCTCCTCGAACCGCAGCAAGCGCTTCTCATACAGAACCGCCAACGCCAACCGATGGCACCAGTCTGCTGGCTCCATTTCAATTGCGTGCAGCAAGGCCTTTTCTGACTCGTCGTACCGGTCTGTCAATTCGCGAAGAAAAATACCGTATTGATTATAGGTCCAAGCTGAAACACCCGAGAGTCCGAACACCTTGTCGAACGCCTTTTGAGCCTCTATGGGCGCGTCTGTTTCGAACGCCATCAGAGCGGCCAGATTCTCCCACACCTTAACATAGTCCGGCTTGAGTTTGATCGCGCGCTGATACGCCTTTTTGGCGTCGGCGAAACGGGCCAGATGATGATGATAAACAAAGCCGAGATTGAACCACGACCATGCGTGCTCCGGATCGATTTCAACGCACCGCAGCGCAAGTTTCTCAGCTTCATGGTAGCGGGCGAACCGGCGACGGAGCAGTCCCGACAACTTCCCTGTCGCCCAGCGGTAGCGTGGATCGATTTCTATTGCCCGGCGATAGGCCTTTTCAGCCGACAAATAGTTGCCGATTTCATCGAGCATTAGCCCAAACGATGCCCAGGCGACGCAGGCATCTTCTGTGGTTGCATCGAGGCGGCATTGCTTGAATGACTGATAGGTGGATTCCGCGATCTCCCACGCCGAGTTCCCAAGGCGGTGTGTGTCGGCAACGCAATCCCAGATGATCGCGTTGCGCGGGTGCGCGGCTATTCCCCGTTGCAAGGCGGCCAAAGCCAGCTGCGGCGTTTCCATTTTGTCGCGCAGGAACAAGGCAAGCAGGATATAGTCCCGCCCGGTGTGCACCTCGCCCTCTGCGCGCGTAACGTTCTCGGCACATAAGTCAGGGAGATTGAGCTTCTTGAACTGCTGAGCGAAGAAAAGGCTCGTCTGCGCGCTACGGTGCGTATCGATTTTCCACCGCTCGTAGAAGGCATGGACGCTCGCTTCGCTCAAAGCCATAGTCGGCCCTTCGGCAACTCCGCAAAACCAGACAAAATTGTCGACAAATCGCCAAAGCTGTTCCCTGTCGGATACAGCATCAATTGCCCGCAAGAGAACCGACACCGCGGTGTCCAGGCTGCTTTCCTCGGCCTCCAGTTCGACAAGCCCTGTCCAGGGATCGAGGTTAGCGGGATCACGCTCTATCTTCGCAACCAACGTCTCGCGCGATTCAAATTGAAATGTAAGGGGTTCATCAGTTGTCATTGTCGGAAGAAGCCTTGGCTTTGCCGCACTGGGCCAGCACCTTGCCGATGGCGGCGGATGAGCCGGCAAGCGGAAAGCTGTTCTCGCCATATTTGCCCGAGGCGACCGTGACCTCGCCCTTGGAGCGCAGCAGGGCCAACAGCGGGTCGGTGCTGCTCAATTCCACGGTGAAGGTGTTGTACATTTCTTCGAGTTGAAGCGTCTTGGTCACCGCCTTGCCGCCGGCCTTGAACGCGAACGAAGCGATGCCGGGTTCCAGTTGCGGACCGCTGTCGCCCAAATCATAGCTCAGCGTCGGCTTGCCGAAACAGGCCAGCGTCAGCTGGGCGCCGCCATTCGATCCGCCGCAGACCGACGCCATCAGCACTTTGCCGCCCTCCTCTTCCTCCAGTTTCGCCGTCCAGCCGCACGGCGCGGCAAACGCCGGCTGCGCCGCTTGCAGGACGACCTGAGCGGCGACGCAACCCGCCACGACGAATTTCGCCAATCCGCTTCGCATGATCTTCCCTTCCCAAGTCATCGAACCATCGTCGGCCACGTGGCATCAAGGACTATACAAAACAAATTGTCCCGTGGCATTACCGGCGACACCAGGGCGCTGTAGCAATTCAGGCGATTGATTTTCGATCGAGTGGAAGCGGCACCAGCACCGCCTGGCTGGAGATCGTGCTCGACGAGGGCCGCAACCGCCACATCCGCCGGCTGCTTGGCGCCTACGATATCGAGGTGCTGCGCCTGGTGCGGGTGGCGATCGGCCAATTGCAGCTCGGCGAGCTTGCCAAAGGCAAGGCACGCCATCTGAGCGCGGAAGAGCTGGCGCTACTTCAGGCCTGAAGTGCTGGCTCCAGGGGCCTTCGCACCGAACGGGTGATTGACATTAACATTCCTGTTTCATATTTTCCTTTTATGAAACCGAAATGCGAAGCGCAATTGAAGGGCTGGTCCGACGCGAAGTGGCTCGGCAGCCGGAGAGAAAAGCATGAGCACGGCGTTGCGGGCGGTCCCCAGGTTCCTGGACGAATTGGGTACGTTTGGCGGCCTCAAGGGAACCGATATTGCAAACATCACCGACGTGTCCAAGGCCACGGTTTCGAGGTGGAAGGCCGGCGACATCAAGCCCCAGCCGCGCAGCGAGCTCATTCTGTCGGACCTGCACTATATCGTCGGCCGACTGCAGGAATTCTACGAGCCAAGCGATATCCGCACCTGGCTTTACGCTCGCCACCCGCAATTGAACGGCGAAAGAGCAATCGATCTCATTCACGACGACCGTGCTCTCGACGTGCTCAAAGTCATCGATCGGCTTGAGAACGAGGTCTTTCTCTAGTTGGCGATCGCCGGGCGGAAACGACGCGATAGCCGGCTCATCGACGCTATCGAGGCAATAGTTCCGGTCGAATACTCCGGAACGGTTTGGCGTGTGGTGCGCCAGGGCCGCAGCCTGATCCAGTGCTCGAGCTCCGGCGGCCGTTGGGACGATGGAACATTCGACGTGCTCTACACCTCGCAAGAGCGCGAAGGTGCCTTGAGCGAGATGAGATTCCACTTGACGCGGGGGCAGCCAGTGATCCCTTCGCGCGTCAGATACAATCTCTTCGAGATCGATCTTGCTTTGGACCGGACGCTCAGACTGCTCGACCTGGCAGCCTTGCAGACCCTTGGCCTCGACACCTCGCGCTACGGGCAGCTTTCGTATCAGGAAAAGCACGCCGAATATCCGAGGTCGCAAGACATCGGCGAGGCCGCGCATTTCCTCGATTATGACGGTCTGATCGTGCCCAGCGCGCGATATGACTGCCTGAACGTCGTCGCGTTTTGTGATCGGCTGCCGGCCGGAGCGATGACGATTAGAACCGATCACGGGGAAATTGCCTGGGCTAGCGGCGGCCCCGCTGCCGTCCATCCCCCGCACGGGTGATGCGGCCAGCGGAAGTGGCGCGCTAACATTGCCTCCAAGTGTAGAGCGTCTAACGCGCAAGGGAGGATCCATGCGTATGCTCCGACTGATACCGACGCTGCTGGCGCTGCTGGCCGTCATGCCATTGAACGCTGAAGCGACCACGAAGAAGTACCCCAAGGGCCACGGCACGAATTGCGCCGAGAAGGACCAGGCGTGCCAGAAGAAATGCCAGGCTGTGCCGATCGACTACAATAGCGTCAGATCCATCAACGGACGCAACGAATGTCTGAATAATTGCACCATCGGCTACGATCAGTGTCTCGGGGCACCCGCCCGAATCCAGGAACAGACAATCCAGGAGGACGCCGCGCAATAGAAGCCCGCTAGAGATGGCTCCAATGCGCAAGAGACATAGGTGTGATCGAATGACGACGACAGCCCGCCGGTCGCCTTCATGTGCGGCCGCCGACTTCGTCGGCATGGCGCAGCATGTCGTCGGTATCTTCATAGACGCGAAACGCGCCCGATTGGCGGAGCTCCTCGGTGCCGTAGCCGCCGCTGAGCAGGCCGACGCCATGCCGAAGCCTATCAGCGCCAGGCGAGCCACATCCTCCGCTCCCCGGTGCGCGCGAATTGCTGGTCTGGCTGACGGAGGCGGGCATACCGTGGGCGATCGCCACCAGCGGGCGCATGGACACGGCGCCGCCGCAGCCGGTCGACGCGCTCGGTGCTGATCTCAATGTCGGTTTCGCGCAGCAAGCTGGTTGGTGAACAGCCCGCCACTCATGCCGATCTTGCGGTGGATGCGCCAGACCGACAGCTCGATATCCTCCTCGTCGAGCGCCTCCTTCCAGGCCAGCAAATGCTGGTAGACGCTGTCGACCAACGTGCCGTCGAGATCGAACAGGAAAGCGGGTTGCATACGCATCGTTTTTCTCCTGGATGCTTTTCGATTGGTCGGATGTAGCGCGAGCTGACCGCACAGGCCGGCTAGTACCGCCACAAACCCGAGGATCGATCCATCCTCGCTGCCGAGTTGTGCGCCCTGCCGGGCCGGCGCAATGTGTGCGCGAAGCGTCATGGATTTCGGCAAAATCCAGCCCATATTCCTAGATGTGGAGCTTTGAGCGTGAAACTCGCGCGTGCGGTCCTGCTTGCCGCGGCTTTCGTGGCTGTTGCGGCCGTTTGTCCCTCTTCCGCAACCGGAGAGGCGGACGGCCGGGAGAAAATTGTGTTGCGCGTCGAGATAGACGGCGCCATCGGTCCGGCGAGTGCCAGGCAGCTCGAGGAAGCGCTGGCGGTGGCCGCGGACCGAAATGCCCAGGCTCTCATCCTGCAGATGGACACGCCCGGCGGGCTGGTCACCAGCATGCGCGAGATGATCGCCGGCATTCTCGCCTCGCCGGTTCCCGTCATCGGCTATGTCGCGCCCGCCGGCGGGCATGCGGCGAGCGCCGGAACCTATATCCTCTACGCCACCCATGTAGCGGCGATGGCGCCCGGCACCAATCTGGGCGCGGCAACGCCGATCGAGATGGGCGGGCCGCTGCCATCGTTTCCCGACGGCGGCAAGAACGATGGCCCCGAGGCGGACAAGGACAAGAAGAACGCGCCCGCGGGCGATGCGATGATCGCCAAGGCGACGAACGATGCCGTTGCCCTGATCCGCAGCCTGGCTGAATTGCGCGGGCGCAATGCCGAATGGGGAGAAAAGGCCGTGCGCGAGGCGGCCAGCCTGTCGGCCGGCGCGGCACTGCAGCAGCATGTCATCGACTTCGTCGCCCGCGACACCACCGAACTGCTTCAACTGGCCGACGGCCGGACAGTCGAGATCGTCGGCAAAAAAGAGGCAATGGCGACGAAAGGACTGCCGGTCGAAACGCTCGAGCCAGGCTGGCTCATCCGGCTTCTCGCCGTGATCACGGACCCGAACATCGCCGTCATCCTGATGCTGGTCGGCGTCTATGGCCTCGTCTTCGAATTCACGAGCCCGGGCGCTGTCGCGCCCGGCGTGATCGGCACGATTTGCCTTCTGCTCGGACTCTATGCGCTCAATCTCCTGCCGATCAGCTATGCCGGCCTTGCCTTGATGCTGCTTGGCATCATCTTCCTGGTCGTCGAAGCCTTGAACCCGACTGTGGTCCTTGGGCTGGGAGGCGTGGCTGCGTTTCTGCTGGGCGCAGCCATGCTGCTCAGGATCGAGGGGCCCGGCTTCGAGATGTCGTGGGCCGTTATCGGCACCGCCGCCGTCCTGACGCTCGGCCTGGCGCTGTTGACCGGCAGCTATCTGTGGGCGGCCCGCAAGAACGTTCCGCGTGTTGGCGCACAGGCCATGCAGGGGCTGCCGGCGGAGGTCCTCGACTGGCAGGGCAGCGAGGGCCACGTGCTCGCCCGGGGCGAGCGCTGGCGGGCAAAAGCCGACGAACCGCTTGCAGTGGGCGACAGCGTCGAGGTGGCCGATGTCAGGGATCTTGTGCTGACGATACGGCGCCGCAATGTGAGAAGCGATGGAGCAAGGCAATGATCATCGGTTATGTGGCCTATCTGGCAGCAGCGCTCGTCGTGGTCATGTTCCTATCCGCGGCCATTCGCATCCTGCGGGAATATGAGCGCGGCGTGGTCTTCACGCTCGGCCGCTTCACCGGGGTCAAAGGCCCCGGCCTTATCATCCTCATCCCCTTCGTGCAGCAGATGGTGAAGGTCGACCTGCGAGTGGTGGTCCAGGACGTCCCGCCGCAGGACGTGATCTCGCGCGACAACGTCTCGGTGAAGGTCAACGCGGTGCTGTATTTTCGTATCGTCGACGCCGAGCGGGCGGTGATCCAGGTTGAAGACTTCATGACCGCCACCAACCAGCTGGCACAGACCACGTTGCGCTCGGTGCTCGGCAAGCATGAGCTCGACGAAATGCTGGCCGAACGTGACAAGCTCAACAGCGATATCCAGGAGATTCTCGATCAGCGCACCGATGCCTGGGGCATCAAGGTCTCCGATGTCGAGATCAAGCATGTGGACCTCAACGAGAACATGGTCCGCGCCATCGCCAAGCAGGCCGAGGCCGAACGGCTGCGGCGTGCGAAAGTGATCAATGCCGACGGCGAACAGCAGGCGGCGGCAAAGCTCGTCGAGGCCGGCAAGATGCTGGCCGAAGCACCGCAGGCCATGCAGCTACGCTACTTCGAGGCTCTCCATGACATCGCCGGTGAGCGCTCGTCGACGGTCGTGTTTCCGGTGCCGATGGATCTGCTCGGTCATTTCATCAAGCAGGGTGGTCGAGGCGGAGGCGGCTGAGCGCGCAATCCCCCCTCGAGGGGGAGATGGCCGCGAAGCGGCCAGAGGGGGTCGTCTCACATAGATCGCCGACGCCTTCTTCTACGAGAGACGGCGCTGACGCTCCACGCGCCGCGACCCCCTCTGTCGCCTGCGGCGACATCTCCCCCTCAAGGGGGGAGATCAGCACCCTCACCTCCGCCACGGCGGGACCGGCGCAAAGCGTTTGCCGATCCAGTCGGCGAAGGCACGTGTCTTGGCGGCTTGCCCCTTGGCCGAAGGCATGACGACATAGACCGCGCCTTCATCGGCGAGTGTCCAGTCCTCCAGCACTGGCACCAGCCGGCCGTCGGCGAGTTCGCGTCCGACCAGCCAATCCGTGCTCATCATCAGTCCGACGCCTTGCACGGCGGCTTCGACCAGCACCTCGGCATCGTCGGTGACCAGCGGCCCGGAGACCTCGATACTGACGCGGCGACCCGTGCTGCCGGTCATCTCCCAGGCCGGAAAGGTCTGGAAACCCGAGAAGCCCAGGCAGCTGTGTTCCAGCAGCGCCTCCGGCGCAGTCGGTGTGCCCCGGCGGGCGAGGTAGGACGGCGCGGCGCACAGCAGCCGCCGCCGTGTAGCGACCTTACGCGCCACCAGCCGCGAATCCTCCAGCGCGCCGAGACGCACGGCGACATCGAAATTCTCGGCGACGAGATCGACGAAGTGGTTGGAGAACTCGGCCTCGATACGAACGTCGGGAAATTCGGCGAGAAACTGCGGCAGCAGCGGGCCGATCCACATGCGCCCGAACGAGCCGGGCAGCGCCAGCCGCAGCACGCCGCGCGGTCCGCCGCCGGCATGCGCCGACGCGGCAGCCTCGGCCTCGTCGACCGCAGCCAGGATGGCGCGGACCCGGACGAGAAATTCCGAACCCGCCTCGGTCAGCGACACGCTTCGCGTCGTCCGGTGCAGCAGGCGCACGCCCAACCGCTCTTCCAGCGAGGCAAGGCGCCGCGACAGGATCGTCGCGTCGCGGCCGATGCGAGCAGCCGCCTTGGTGAAGGAGCGTGCTTCGGCGATTGCCGCGAAGGCGGTCATTTCGACCAATGCTGCCGGTTCGTGCGATTGCTGCATCAGGCGCAGAGCTCAAATGTAAAAGCCAAGGATTATATACCAATAACGCAGCAGCTAGTTTCACTCAATCCCGGCCCGTCAATCGGCCATCAACCGGAGTGAGACATGAAAGCGATCGAACTGGCTGCCCCGAGACTGGACGCGTTTCGCGCGGCCACCGTTCCCACGCCTGAACCGCAGCGCGGCGAAGTGCTGATCCGCCTGCGCGCCGCAAGCCTCAATTTTGTCGATGTCGCGATAGCGAGCGGCAACTATCCAGGTCCGAGCTTTCCGCTCATTCCCGTCGTCGACGGCGCCGGCGAGATCGTCGGCATCGGCGAGGGCGTGTCGAAGCTCGCCATCAACGACCGCGTCATCGCCCATGCAAAACCGCGCTGGATCGGCGGCCGTCCGCGGCCTTACGAGACCAGAGAGATGCGCGGCCTGACGCTCCCCGGCTCGCTCGCCGAGTATGTCGCGCTGCCGGCCAATGCCGTCGTGCCGATGCCTGCGCATTTGTCCTTCGAAGCGGCAGCGACGCTGCCGATCGCCGGCACCACCGCGTGGAATGCGCTTCGCGCCGCCGATGCCGGGCCGGGGTCGGTCGTCGTCCTGCTCGGTACCGGCGGTGTCTCGATCCTGACCCTGCAGCTGGCCAAGGCAGCCGGCGCCACGGTCATCATCACCTCGTCGTCGGACGAAAAGCTGGCCCGCGCCAAGGCTTTGGGTGCTGATCACCTCATCAATTACCGCGAAACAACGGACTGGGACGCCAAGGTGCTCGAATTGACCGACGGGCTCGGCGCCGACCTGATCGTCGAAACCGGCGGCGCGGCGACCTTCGCCCGCTCTATCAATGCCGCGGCGCCCGGCGGCACGGTGTTCGCCATCGGCTTCGTCACCGGCGCCGAGGCCACCACGAACCTGCTGCCGATCATCATCAAGGCACTCAAGGTGGTGGGCAACAACACCGGTTCAGTATCCGACCTGCGCGACGCGGCGCGCGCCATCGGCGCCGCCCGTATCGATCCGGTCATCGACACGGTCTACGGCCAGCACCAGGCGACCGAGGCCTACGCCCACATGGCGGCCGGCGGCCGGCATTTCGGCAAGCTCGCGTTCAGTCTGTCGTGGTGAGCCTGAAAAAGGCAGAGCGTTGAAGCTGCCGATCTCCCCTCTCGTGGGGAGATCGGTCGTCACCTCGGCTTTCGCCAATCGCCAACGCGCCGACAGTCCCAACCTCCGCCTAAATCAGCTTCTCCAGCGTGATCGGCAGGTCCCGCACCCTTTTCCCGGTGGCGTGGAATACCGCGTTGGCGATCGCCGGCGCCACGCCGACGATGCCCAGCTCGCCGACCCCCTTGCCGCCCAGCACCGAGGAATGCGGATCGGGAATACCGACCGAGATCACCTCGATGTCGGGAATGTCTGCATTGGTGGCGATGAGATAGTCGGCGAGGTTGTTGTTGACGATGCGGCCGTGGCGGCGGTCGACGATGCCTTCCTCGAGCAGCGCCTGGCCGATGCCCATGATGATGCCGCCCTTCCACTGGCTTTCGGCGAGCTTGGGATTGTAGAGCCGGCCCGAATCCAGCGCCGACACCACGCGGGAGACGCGAACCGTGCCAAAGTCCTCGTCGACGCGGACTTCGATGAAATGCGCGCACCAGCTGTGGCGGGAATAGTCGCCCTCGGTGTGTGGCAGCGCCATGGCTATGGTGGTGTAGTTCTTGTAGCGGTCCTCGACCGTCGAATTGGCCGGCATGGTGTCGCCCTTCGCCTCGATATGCTCGCGCCCGACGCTCCTGAGCAGTTCGGCGATGGAAACTTCAGGGCCGTTGCCGCGCGGTGAAGCGATGCGGCCATTGGCGACGACGAGCGTATTGGCCTGCAGTGCATGGAACGGCGAAGCCGGATCGCTGATGGCGAGCCCGATCAGTTGGTCGAGCGCGGCACTCGCCGCCTTGTGGACGGCGCCGGTCATCACCCCGGCCAGCCGCGAACCGCCGGTGACGCCGGCACGGGCATAGCGGGAATCGCCAAGCTTGACGACGACGTTTTCCGCCGGCACGCCCACCACCTCGGCGGCGGTCTGCGCCAGGATCGTGTAGGTGCCCTGCCCCATGTCGATCGATGAGCTTTCGACCTCGACCGAGCCGTCGGCGAGAATGCGCACGACCGCCTCGCCATAGGCGCGCCGCACCGGGTAGGTGCCTGCCGCGACACCCCAGCCGATCAGCTGGTTGCCGTCGCGCATCGAACGCGGCCGGGGGTTCCGCTTCGACCAGCCAAAGGCTTCGGCGCCGGCCGCGAAGGCCTCACGCAGCTGCCGTGTCGACCACGGCTTCTTCGCATGCGGATCCTGCTCGGCATAGTTCCTGAGACGGATTTCCAGCGGGTCGATACCGACCTCATAGGCGAGCTCGTCGATGGCGCTTTCGATGCCGAAGGCGCTCGGGTTCTCGCCCGGCGCGCGCAATGCCCCCGGCACCACCGTGTTGACTCGCACGACGTTCTGCCGCGACGAGAAATTCGGCGTCGCGTACATGACCGAGGTGACCGAGCCGAGCGGCTCGACCCACATGCCGTCGACCGAGGTCTCGTTGACGCCTCGATGCACGATCGACTGGATCTGACCCTCAGCGTTGGCGCCGAGCGCCACGGTCTGGCGCGTCGCCGCCCGTCCGCCATAGGCGGTGAAGGTCTGCGGCCTGGTGACCGCCAGCTTCACCGGCCGTCCCAGCATTTTCGCGGCGACTGCCGCTACAGCGCCGTAGCCATAGGCAAACGCCTTGGAGCCGAAGCCGCCGCCAATATAGGGCGAGACCAGTCGTACATTCTCGAACGGCACGCCGAACCATTCGGCATAGGTCCGCGCCATGCCGTCGAGCCATTGGCTCGGCTCCCAGACCGTCAGCTGGTCGCCCTGCCACTTTGCGATCAGGCCATGCGGCTCCATCGGCGCCTGGTATTCGCGCGGCGTGTTGTAGGCGTTGCAGATCCTGACCGGAGCCGAGGCGAACGCTGTCTCCGCCTCGCCCCATTCCTTGGTCATCGCATCGACCGGGATGCCGTCGCCGGCCTTTGGATCGCTGAGGTCGACGATCGCCGGCGCCTCGTCATAGGCGATCTTGACCAGCGTCGCGGCGGCGACCGCCTGCTCGAAACTCTCTGCCACCACCGCCGCGACATGCTGGCCGCTGAAGGTGATGTCGCGCGCCAGCGGGCAATAGGCGACGTCCGGCGGCGGCGTGCCCAGCCAGTCCGTTGCGGTTCTCAGCGGCAGGATGTTGTCGGGCGTCAGCACCAGCAGCACGCCGGGCGACGCCTTGGCCGCGGTCGTGTCGATCGAACGCACCCGGCCGGCGGCAATGGTGCTCTCGACCAGCACCGCATGGGTAAGCCCCTCGAGCTGCTGCTCGACGGCGTATTTGGCGGCACCGGTGATCTTGGCCGGGCCGTCGACGCGCGACAGCCGGCCGCCGACCTGATCGGCGAGGACGGCACCGTCCGAAGCGTCGCCGCGTTTGGCATCGCCGGGTCTTGTTCTCAACTCGTGAACGGTCATGCCGTTTCTCCCATTTTGAGGATGGCGCGGGCGACGACGCGTGGCGCCAGTTCGATCTTGTAGTGGTTGGCGCCATGGTCGACGGCGCCCTCGACGGCGAGCAGGCTGGCTTGCCTGACGACCTCCGGCTCGAGCACTTTGCCTTTCAGCGCCTCTTCGACGGCAAGGGCGCGCCATGGCTTGGTGGCAACGCCGCCAAGCGCGACGCGCAGATCGCGAATTGTCCTTCCGTCGGCCTCGAATTCAATGCCGACCGCAGCACTTGCCGCGGCGAATTCATAGGACTGGCGGTCGCGGACCTTGAGATAGGTCGAGCCGCGGGCGGCGGCCGAAACGGGAATGCTGATCGCGGTGATCATCTCGCCGGGCTCGATCGCATGTTCCCTTTCGGGCGTGCTGCCAGGCAACAGGAAAAAATCATCGACGGCGACCTGACGGTCGCCGAGATGGACGATCGCGTCGAAGGCGACGAGTGCAACCGCCAGGTCGCCGGGATAGGTGGCGATACAGGCCTCGCTGGTGCCGAGCACGGCATGGCCGCGGGTGACGCCGCCGATCGCCGAGCAGCCGCTGCCGGGCGAGCGCTTGTTGCAAGCGGGGAAATTCGCCGGATCGCGGAAATAGGGGCAGCGCGTACGCTGCATCAGATTGCCGCCGATCGTCGCCATGTTGCGCAGCTGAGCCGACGCCGCCTGCCACAATGCTTCCGAGACTGCGGGGAACCGACTCTTGATATCGGCATGGTCGGCGACGCGGCTCATCCTGGCCAGCGCGCCGATCGTGGCGCCCCGGTCATCAACGGCAATCGTGTCCAGTCCCTTGAGATGGGTGATGTCGACCACGGTCTCGGGTTCGGCAACGCCGCATTTCGCGAGATCGACAAGCGTCGTGCCGCCGGCCAGAAGCATGGCGCCGGGAAGTGCTGCTGCCTCACGGGCTGCATCGACGGAGCCGGCGCGGAGATACGAAAAGTCCCTCATGACGCGGCCTCCACGGCCGCCTGGCGCACGGCGGCGACGATATGCGGATAGGCGCCGCAGCGGCAGAGATTGCCGGCCATGTATTCGCGGATCTCCTCATCCGAGCCGGCATGGCCTTCGCGAATGCAGGCGACCGCCGACATGATCTGGCCCGGCGTGCAATAGCCGCACTGGAAGGCATCCTGTTCGAGGAAGGCGGCCTGCACCGCATGCAGCGTGCCATCCTCCCCGGCAAGCCCTTCGATGGTGGTGATGTCCCTGCTTTCAGCCTGAGTGGCAAGCGTCAGGCAGGCCAGCACGCGTTGGCCGTCGATATGAACGGTGCAGGCGCCGCACTGGCCCTGGTCGCAGCCCTTCTTGGTGCCGGTCAGGCCGAGATGGTCGCGCAAGGCGTCGAGCAGGGTAACGCGCGGTTCGACCTCCAGCTCATGTCGATGTCCGTTGATTCGAAGTTGGATTGGAGTTCGGGTTTTGCTTGTCATGGGGCGTCTGGCTCCAGTTGCTTGACGCGGGAGGGGATAATCTGGTGCCCGGCCAGCGAGCGGCAAGATCAGCTTATGGCTAGGTGAGCTAATCTCCCCCCTTGCGGGGGAGATGCCCGGCAGGGCAGAGGGGGGTCGGTTCGACTTGGCGCGAGCTCCGGGAAGGCTGCGGCTTGCGAGGTCGAAAGACGTGACATACCCGATCCCGTGATTACATGAGAAAGGCGCTCCACAATCGGAGGCGCCTCCGCTTATTACCTAAGGGCCTGCTCCGCCCTGTTCAAGCCCAGGATCGAAAATGATCAAAATTGGAGGAAATTGGCAGGGCAGCCGGCCGTCATGCCTGGAGACAAAAAAGCACCACCGGCCCAAGCCGGTGGTGCTCTCTGAACTGTCTGTAGGGGCAGGACAGTCCAATGATCCTGAGGGGATCGTGCTCAACGTGGGCTCATTTTTGCCCCACGGCATCGGCCGAACAGATGACGAGTGCCGGCCGCGAGGAAATATCCTCCGTCGTCATCCACCGGACGTCATCCACCGGCCGTGCACCGGAGGCGGGCAAGATGCCTCCGCCTGCCGGAACGCCGGCCCAGACTCGATCCTGTGATTATATTTACTTGCGATTATATTTGTCGGAGACGTAACGAAGGTGGAAGCGTCTGCGTTCTTGAGACGGGGCCTGCCTGTCCGGTTATGCTTCGGATCAACACTGGAGAAAAAATTGGCCGCGGAGCCGCCCGTCATTTCTGGAGACAAAACCGAAGCCGCCGTTGCAAAACCGCTGCGCGCCGACGCGCAGCGCAACCGCGATGCGCTGGTCGAGGTCGCGGCAAAAGCCTTTGCCGCGCAAGGTGTCGATGCCTCGCTGGAGGAGATTGCGCGCCAGGCCGGCGTCGGCATCGGCACGCTCTACCGGCATTTCCCAACCCGCGAGCACCTGGTCGAGGTGGTTTATCGGCGCGAAGTGGAAGGACTGTGCCAGGCGGCCGACGAACTCGCCCGCGATCATGCGCCCGACATGGCGCTCGAACAATGGATGCAGCGCTTCGTCGACTACATCGCCACCAAGCGCGGGCTGTCGACAAGCCTGCGCATCCTGCTCACGACCAACTCAACCCTGTTCTCCGACGTTTCCGGCAGGGTGACGCTCGCCTTGCGGCGGCTGATCGATGCCGCGGTCGCCGACGGCTCGATCCGCGGCGATGTCGATGCCTCCGACGTGCTGCATGCGCTGGGCGGCATCTATTCGGCCCCGGACACCAAGGACTGGCGCGACCGCTCGCGCCGATTGGTGTCGCTGCTGATGGATGGGCTGCGGTTTGGAGCGGCCAAATCCGGCCCATCCAAGGAATAACGAATGCAGTGACTGTCCTTATTTCAGCGAGATGCTCATACCGCTGAGATCGGCATTGACTTGCAGGCCTACCTGCCTGCCCGTGAGTTCGAGTTGGGCACCCTTGTCATTGGTCATGACGATCACCTGGGCTCCTTTGCCGAGCGCGCCGCCACCGCCCGCTGCACCGTACACCCCCGTCACATCCCGGGCGCGGCGTATGTGGCGCACGGTACCTTTGAAATAGGTCTTGGAGGCGCCGAAGGCGAGGCCGCCCGAGATGCCGCCGACCGAGATGGGATATCGGCGACCATGGAAGGTCAGTGTGCCCTCGCCTCCGGAGCCGCCGATGAAAAAGGCCGCCTTGTAGACGGCGAAGCGGATCGTACCGCTGTCGGCATGCGCGACGCTGGCAAAGCTAACTGCCGCCGCAGCGATGACGGCAACTGCGACTGAACGAAATCTGGACGAAATCTTCATGATGAGAACTCCTCAAGATCGCCGCATGCCCAGCCGGCCGGGCACGTCGGCGTCGTATCAAAGTCATAGCTGAACAGTCTCGCCCGTCATTGGTTCCAAGCACGCGGCCTGAATCCGGCTGCGAGAAGACCGCCACGAAACGAGGCGGATGGCGAGCATAGTCCTGGCTGTAAGAACAGTGGCCGAATGGTGGGGATGATCGTAGGTGTTGAGGCGGAATGGTATTAGTCTGCGCTGTCTGGGGTTTCGGGAGCGCGGCAAAGGAATGGACTTCAACTCACGACATGGCTACCTGCTGATCGGTGGCCTGATCCTGGTCGGTGCCGGGCTCCTGGTCGTTTCGCTGATCGTCAATCTTCGCGTGGCGCACAGTGTGCGTGACGACGTACGCCATCGTGAAAAGCTGCTGGAATATTATCGCAATATCTTTTCGCAGCTGGGCGTGATCCTGATCGGGATTGGCGTGTCCCTGTTCATCTTCTTTTTTCAGCAGAATTATCAGGACCAGCGCAAACGCGAAACGGAGCTCCAGCAGGTTCTCGCCAAACTGGCGGCGCGTGTTGCCCGCGGCAGCGCTGTCGTGGAGGCCCTCGGCGAATTCGACGCGCTGCTGGATGATGGCGGCGCCTATGTCAGTCCGGAACACGGCGGAAACAATGCCGCCGTCAGCGCCCACGGAACGGCGCTCGCCAAGCAGGTTTCGCAGATCCTTCTGGTCGAGCGCGACGTCGATGTTCAGGGGTTCGATATTCTCAATCTGTCACGCGATTTCGAAGCATCGTTCGTCGTCAACGAGCTCAACCCAATGCTATGGTTCAACATCGTCCGGGACGAGAGCGACATCAAATATGCCACTACCCAGATCGCCCTGGATTACAAGGACCTGCAGGATGCGATCGGCGGCGAGCCGATCGAGGTTGCGATCGCCAATCCCGAAAAGGAGCGGAAGATCAAGCGGGAGGTGCTCGACGTCTTTTATGATGCCGATCTGCTGCGCCAGCGCAGCAGGCGGTTTCTCGGCCGCGCGTGCTGGCTTTTCAGCAACGGGCGCGGCTTCGTCAAGCTTGCACCGGCCAATGAAATCGAAGCCGATGCCAGATCGCACCAGGAATGGCTCGACCGGTCGAAACCCTTCCTGACGAAGGCGACATCGGGCAGCGGCGATTGCTTCAAATTGCTTCAGTACGGCCCGGCGTCTTTGAGTTGAGAACGAGCCAAACACTCAACGACCAGGTTCGACCCATTGCGGACGATCAGTCAGGCGCCACAAACGCGTATGACTTCATCAGATCAAGTGTTGTCTCGGCGCGTACAGAAAGGTTGTCTGGCACCTCGATCCGAACGAGTAAAATGTCTGTTCCTTGATCAATTCCGAACAAAGCGGCAATCGGTCGGGGACCATCGAAATGGCACGATGCCCATCGCTGTGGAGATGCATCTGTATCGGTTTCTTTGAGCTCGTCTTCGAGAATCCTACGCAATCCGACATCAAGGGCCTCGCCAGCCATGTGACCGAGTTCATCGATCAGCGGGTTCCAATTAACTAGCCAGACCCAATTCTGCACCCAGGCCACCTGCTGGTCTCCAATTTGGGACGAAAGCCGACTGGTCTCGTTAGTCGGTCTTTGCATGATTTGTCGAATCCGCTATCGGCGATTCCTACCATAATAAGCTTGACTGCTTTTTGACCATCTCGGCTGTTGGCGGCAGCCAGCTGATTGAATTTTGACCTAAAGCGGTTCAGCTTTTGATAGTCGCTGACCCGCTCCAAATATCTGTTTTTACGCAATTATGGACGGAAAGCCGCTCCGCACTTTCCTGGAATTGCTCTAGTCTCCCACGCGCCGCAGCGTGCCGAGATGATTGTCGTCGAGAAATTCGACGGTCATGGCCGACGCCTTGCCGTCGGGGCCGACCGCAAAGCTGACGGCCGAGGGCCTGTCCGGCATCTCGGCATCAGGGAAGGTCACGAAGAGCTCGCGGTCGAAATGCTTCAGGGAATAGGACCGCGCACCGGCAGGCCCGACCTTGAGGACAAGAGTGTCTCCTTCGCCCGATACAATAGCTTCGCCGAAGAAGTCGTTGAAGTAACGGCCTGCATAGGCCCTGGCCGGCTCGACGGGACTTGCTGGAGAGGGCGGCGCGGCATAGGTGGCCTTGGCCGCCGCAATCACCGGGCCGAACATGCTCGCATAGATATTATTCCATGCCTTTACCTTATCCTTCCCCAGCGTTCCGTCGAAAACGAGATCGGCGAAGCTGTCGGACAGCCCCTCCGGCACGCCTGTCGGAAAGGCGTTGGCGACGACGACGATGCCAAGCTTCTCCTCGGGGAAGAGCATCACCAGGCTGCGTGCGCCGGCGCTGAAGGCGCCCGCGTGACCCCAGATCGGCCCGTGCCGGCCGAATTCGATATTCCAGCCGAGGCCGTAGAAGGCCTCGCCTCCGGAGACGGGATTCTTGCCGCGAGCCGTCAAGGGAATATGTGTCTGGTCCAGCGCATCGGCGGCAATGAGTCTCTTGCCGGCATAGACCCCGTTGCCGAGCACAAGGCGCATCCATTGCGAGAGGTCGCGTGCGGTGGAACTGACGCCGCCTGCTGGCGCCTGCGCATCCGGATAGCGCTGGACTTTCGCGGTCCAGGCGCCATCGATTTTGGCGTGAAGCTCGGCGCGGTTGGCGTGCTTGATGAAGTCCGAATGACGGGAGCTGGTCGAGGCCATTCCAAGCGGACGGTAGAGCTTCTCTTCGGCGACCTCTTCCCATGATTTGCCCGTCGGCTTCGCGGCCGCGACGGCACCCTCGGTCAGTCCGAAATTGCTGTAGGAATAGCCGGCACGAAAGCTCGATGACGGCAACACGAACCGCAGCCGGCGCAGGATCTCCGCGCGGTCATAGCCGATGTCCTCGAGGTCGTCGCCGGCGGTGCCGGGAAGCCCGCTGCGGTGCGCAAACAGGTCGCGGACCGTGAGTTCGCTGGTCGGATAGGGCTGGGCGAGCCGGAAAGCCGGATCGAGGTCGGCGATCTTGGAATCCCACGAAGCGATCCCGTCGCTGACCAGCGCCGCCACGACGGTGGCGGAGACCGGCTTGGAGAGCGAGGCAATCTGGAAGACTGTGTCAGCGTCGACGATCTCCGGTTTTCCGGCTTCGCGATGCCCGAATCCCTTGAGGAAGATCACCTCGTCGCCGTGCACGACGCCGATGGCCAGACCGGGCACGCTATCATCCGCGACGACGCCTTCGGCAAGCAATTCGAGCTTCGCAAGGGCCGTGGCGATCCTGTCGGGTGGAATGGTATCGGCCGACGCCGCCTTCGGCAAAAGCACCATGATTGCGATGAAGGCCAACATCCTCCACCGGAGGTGATTCCGGTTTGTGAACAGCCGCATGCTCAGCCCCTCCGCTTCACCGGCGTGCACTATCGCAGGCCGACGCAGGGAAGGCCAGCCTCACGCTCGACCCGCCATCCATTGACGGATGTCCGCTTCACACCAGTCGAAATTCAGACAGCCGCGCCTGAGCTAGGATGCGGCACGCATGCGGAGGCGCCGTCTGCTGGCGCGGGCCTTCTCCGCCACCGCGGCGGTGATCTCGACCACGCCGTCTTCACGCGGTCTGGCGTTGGTGACCTTGTGGAGCCGCTCGTAGGGCAACAGTTCCTTGACCCGGGCTTGAAGCGACGCGACTTCGGCTCGCAGATCCTCGCATTCCTGCCTCTGGACGTCGAACTGTATCTGTTCGGAAGCCTGCTGCAGGGAAAGCTGCGAAAAATTCGCGCTGACCGCGGAAAGGGTCATCTTGTCGTTTTCGCTCTCCTTCGTGAGAGCGGACAATTTTTGCTCGACAATTTGCTTTTCGGCCACCGCGTCGCTCGCTTGGGCCTTGAGCCTGGCGATCTCGCTGGCGGCTTCGCTGTTCTGGTTGGAGGCGGCCTCCAGCCGCGATCGAAGGTCCTCGATTTCAGAACGCAAGCCGGTCATCTCCGCGACACCGCGTGCAAGTTCGGCTTCCCTGTCACCGTCCCTGATGCGGGCCGCTTCCGTCATTTCCGACAGCTTCGTCTGCGCCATATCGAGCGATTTCTGCAGCCGCATTTCCTCTTTCTCGCTCTTGCCAAGCGCGGCCAGCAGTTCCGAAACCTGCGCGGCGTCATTGGCATGGATAGTCGAGAGTTCGTCCAGCCTGTGCCGCGCCTCGGCCTCCCGTTTCAGCGCCTTGTCGAGATCGATCGACAGACTGACATGCTTCTCCCGCAGCATCTCGTTCTCGCGCGAGCGTCTGTTGGCCTCGACCGCTCTGGCCGAGAGCGTTTTGACAAGCTCGCCGAACTCGGCTTCGCGTTTTGCGCTCGCATTGCCTGCCACGACGAGTTCCAGCCTTGCTGCAGCCAGCGCGCCGCGAAGTGCTTCCTTGTCCTCGACCAGGCTCGCCTCGTGCTGCTGCAGGGCCTCGATAGCGCTGTCGCGCTCGCGCTGCTTTCTGGTCGCTTCGTGGAGCTGTTCGGACAGCACTCTTTGCTGCGCGGTCAGGCCGGTATTTGCCAGCTCCAATTCGTTGGCGCGAAGAATGTCGCCGTGGAGGAGTTTCAGGAATTCGCCTGTCAGATGATGCGAGGTCGCGATCTCCGACAGTTTCGCATTGATCTCCCCCAGATACTCCTGCGCGTCGTGAAAGAGCCCATCGACCGCACTTAAGGCAGCCAGCCGGGTTTGCGTATGGGGGGTCAGCCGCCGTGCGGTCTCGAAGGCGTCCGCATTGGCCTCGAGCTGCGAGCTGTCATCCGTTGCCGGGAGATTCTCATCCGATACAGTCTCATCCGGCACAGTGACGTCGTTCAACGGCGACTGATCGTCCACGTTGAGACATTCGCTAAACGCATCCGCCAAATCGGTTTCGAGCTCCTTGAACGCTCTCTCCACAGTCTCGGCACGCTTGATCAAACCCTTGAAATTCATGACCGAATATCCCTCTCGTGCAGCGCCGTTAAGGAGCGGACTTTCAACACTTGACCCTCGCCTCCCCCGAATGCGGGTTCATCTCCTGACGTGCGCTCTGGCCGACGCACGCTAGGGACAGGCTTGGCCACTGTCCTCGTGTGTTTGAATGACATGTTCTGCCGCGCTCCATACCCGAGGCGTTGGCACCGCTCGCAAAATGCCCACTCATTTCACCCGAAACGGATATGAAGCGGCGCAAGCCTGAGGATCGCCTGGTGACTGTTGTAAGGATCGGCCGAGCGCCTCGGTGCTCTGCAGCAGCTACAAGTCACACTCGGACGAGGCGCGTTACGGCCGGGAGGCCTGACCTAATAAATGATTGTGTTGAATACGTTTCGCTGATTAGCTGCTGTGCATTGACCAGGGACAAGACCGATAAATGTTGTCCCGGGAGGACCGCGATGCCGGTGCTTGAGGTTCGCCACGTCTCCAAGAATTTCGGGGCTATCCAGGCCCTGACTGACGTCAGCTTCCAGGTGGAGCGAGGCGAAGTCGTTGGTCTGATGGGGGATAACGGGGCCGGCAAGTCGACGATAGTCAAGGCTGTGGCCGGGAATTTTCCTCCGAGCGACGGCGAAATTGTAGTCGAGGGCGAGGTGTGCCACTTCCACCAGCCCGTGCAGGCCCGCGCCAAGGGGATCGAAGTTGTTTATCAGGACCTGGCGCTCGCCGATAATCTGACGGCCGCGCAGAACGTCTTTCTGGGGCGCGAGATCAAGAAAGGCTTCTGGCCGATCAGGATTCTTGACAAGCAGGCGATGATCGATCGCTCGGCAGCGCTGTTCAAGGAACTCAAATCGGAAACCCGGCCGCGCGACCTCGTCAGGAAGATGTCGGGTGGGCAGCGCCAGGCGGTCGCCATCGCGCGGACCCGGCTTTCAAATGCTAAGCTGGTGCTGATGGACGAACCAACGGCCGCCATCTCCGTGCGCCAGGTGGCGGAAGTACTCGAACTGATCCGACGCCTCAAAGCACAAGGAGTCGGCGTCATGCTGATCAGTCACCGAATGCCTGACGTGTTCGCCGTGGCAGATCGCATTATCGTCCTCAGGCGGGGCTCGAAAGTTGCCGACAAGCCAGCTGACAAAACATCGCCCGAGGAAATCACTGGACTGATAACGGGGGCCATCCGTGGCGAATAGTGTTCAGGAGTCAGTTGGCGTTCAGGGCTCAGTCGAAGAACATGGCCGGCCGGCCATGTCGGATTTCGTCCCGACCAAGGAAAAAACAGTTCTCCAACGTGTGATTTCAAGTCAGCCCTTCTGGGTGACGATCGCGCTCATCGCGCTCGTCATGTTGATGACTGCGATGGAGCCGAGCTTCGGCACCTCTGAAAACGTCGCCAATGTGACGCGCAATTTCGCACCTTTCGGCATCATGGCCCTCGGCATGACGATCGTCATCATCACCGGCGGTATCGATCTGTCGGTCGGCTCCGTCATGGGTCTCGTGGTCATCGTCGCCGGCCTGTTCCTCACCTGGCATTATCCCTGGTACGTCGCCTTCGCCATGGGCCTTTTCTCCGGTCTGGCCTGTGGCGCGGTCAACGGATTCTTTGTCGCCTATGTCGGGATGCCGTCCTTTGTGGTCACCCTCGGTATGCTGTCCGTCGCGCGCTCGCTGGCGGTCGTATTCTCGGCCAACCAGATGCTCTACCAGTTCGGGCCCGATGCTCCGATCGTGAAGGCAATCGGTCAGTGGAAATGGCCGCGGCATGGTCCGAACGACTGGGCACCGCATTGGATACCAGAACTGTCGTCACAATTCTGGACCATGGTGATCTTGGCCCTGATTGTCGGCTTCGTATTCAACTTCACAGCCTGGGCCCGGCATCTCTTCGCCA
Source organism: Mesorhizobium sp. M0074 (assembly GCF_040322975.1). NCBI lineage: Bacteria > Pseudomonadati > Pseudomonadota > Alphaproteobacteria > Hyphomicrobiales > Phyllobacteriaceae > Mesorhizobium > Mesorhizobium sp. M0074. The sequence goes on along the minus strand of NZ_JAMYUM010000005.1, from coordinate 243,222 downwards.
TCGGCGGCAATGAGGAGGCGGCACGGCTCACCGGCGTTCCGGTCAACTGGATTAAATTCCAGGCCTATGTCTTCTCGGCTTTCACCGCCGCGCTCGCCTCGCTCCTGCTCCTCGGCTATAACGGCTCGGCCATCAATGCCATGGGCCAAGGCTACGAGCTGCGCGTTATCGCCGCGACAGTCATTGGCGGCGCCAGCCTCATGGGCGGCGCCGGCACGGCCTTCGGTGCGATCATCGGTTCGGCCTTCCTCGAGGTGATCAGGAATGCGCTGCTGATGGCCGGCATCGATTCAAACTGGCAGGGTGCCTTCGTCGGCGCCTTCATCGTTCTTGCGGTTCTTTTGGGCATGCAAACCGGCGGCAAATCGATTCTCGCCGCGTCGCTGGCAGTCTTGATGCCCAAAAAACGCCGCTAGAAACCCGCCGGCGGGAGGCTTGCGGGATCACACCCAGGAGGAGAACGTCACATGAAAAAACATCTGCTGACGGCCGCCGTGGCGCTTGGCGCAATGGTGCTCGCCGTTTCCGGCGCCCAGGCGAAATACACCTTCGCCCTGGTGCCGAAGAACATGAACAATCCTTTCTTCGACCAGGCACGCGACGGCTGCAAGAAGGCCGAAGCCGAATCCAATGGCGCCGTGGAGTGCATGTATATTGGCCCCGGCGAGCATGGCGGCGGCGACGAGCAGGTACAGATCGTACAGGATCTCGTGGCCAAGAAGGTGGACGGCATCGCCGTGTCGCCATCGAACGCCGCGGCGATGGCGGTTGCGCTGCAGGCCGCCAAGGAAGCCGGCATCCCGGTCCTCACCTGGGATTCCGACCTCCTGCCCGAAAACAAGGATCTGCGCGTCGCCTATATCGGCACGCACAATTATGAGATCGGCGAGAACCTCGCCAAGCTTGTCATGCAGATCAAGCCCAAAGGCGGCACGATCTGCATCCAGTCCGGCGGCGCCGCGGCGGCCAACCACAACGAGCGCATGCAGGGCATTCGCGATACACTTTCGGGCACCAAATCGGCGGCCTCGCCCGGGGATCGGCTGACGGGCCAGAACGGCTGGACCGAAATCGAAGGCTGTCCGCTCTACACCAACGATGATTTCCCGCTTTCGGTGCAACAGTTCGAGGATATCATGGCGAAAAACCCGAACCTCGACGCATTCGTCCCAACCGGTGGCTTCCCGCAGTTCATTCCCGACGCCAACCGCGCCGCGGTCGCACCGTACAAGGACAAGATCGCCTCGAAAGCCCTGGCCCTTGTCGTTGCCGACACGCTTCCGGTACAGATCGACCAGATGAAGGAAGGTTTCTCCCTTGGCCAGGTCGGCCAGCGGCCGTTCGAGATGGGCTACAAGACGATGATGGCGCTGAAGGACATGAAGGAGGGCAAGGCTCCGCCGGCCGACCCCACCTACACGGGCCTCGATGTCTGCACTCCGGAGACAGCCGACACCTGCGTCGCCAAATAGTGCTTTTGGGCGGGAGGAAACTCCCGCCCTTTTCATAGGGGATCTCAATGCCGGAATTGTTCTCGCTCAAGGGCCGTGTCGCATTGGTCACGGGTGCCTCGCGTGGTCTTGGTTTTGCCATGGCCAAGGCACTTGCGGAAAACGGCGCGACGGTGATCGTCAATGCGCGCGACATGGCCGCCCTTTCCGCGGCCGCCGAAAGGATCGGTGCAGAAGCCCTGCCGTTCGATGTCACCGACGCGGCGATCTCAAGGGCGTCGCTCGAAGGAATCGTCGAACGCCACGGCCGCCTCGATATTCTGGTCAACAACGCCGGCATCCAGCATCGGAAACCGCTGGTCGAATGGCAGGACGAGGATTTCAACCATGTGGTTGCCGTCAATCTGTCGGCTTGCTTCCGCATGATGCGCGACGCCGTGCGCCTGATGCTGCCAAACAAGTTCGGGCGCATAATAAACACCGGATCGGTCGCAGCGATCCTTGGCCGTCCCACCATTCACGCCTATGTGGCGGCAAAGGCGGGCCTGCACGGGCTGACACGCTCCACTGCCGCTGAGCTGGGCCGTCACGGCATCACCGTCAACGCGATCGCCCCCGGCTATTTCGCCACCGAGCTCAACACCGCACTTATGCGCGACGAGGCCTTCACCAAATGGGTCGAGGCACGAACCCCCGCGGGCCGCTGGGCCCAGCCTGAGGAGCTCGGCGGAGCCGTGGTGTTTCTCGCCTCCGACGCTGCCGCTTACGTCAACGGGCACGTGCTGGCGGTTGACGGCGGGCTATCGGTTTCCCTGTGATTTCAACCGGCGACACCGTGCCGGCAGGGCGTGCCTGCTAGCCGCCTGAAATAACGACTTGCTGCATGCGCTGCTGGCCCGGTCCCCTGCGCGGACGCCGACGCCACACGATTGGATGCCGCGCCGTGTTGCAGCCGCCGACTTTCGATTCGCAACGGGTTATTTCGACGTCCGGCGGCATCGATGCTTGATGCCGCCAATATTTCATTCCACACACCGGTTACGATGAAGGACGACATACGGGATCAGCGCCGGGTATTCGGGTGGGCCTTGCCTGCCTCCGCGGTCGTGCATTTGCTCGCCGCCGCGCTTCTTTTGTCCGCACTGCCGCTGTCGCCCCCGCAGCCGAAGAAGGAGCAGGCCATCGCAGTGGATATCGTGCCGCCGCCTAAACCGCCGGAAAAAACCAAACCTCCGTCCCCCGCTGAACCGCCCAAGCCGGAAAAGCAGCCGGAAGCCAAGGTCGAGACCCCGGCGAGCCGTGAGGTCGCCGCGCAGAGACCTGTCTTCCAATTCGGTGAGAAGGACGCCGGTCCTCGCAAGTCTCTGGACGGCAACAGTGCGGAGGATGGTTCGGAACAACCGCCAGCGCCGCAAGTTCCCAGTAACCAGGATCTTGCACAGCCACCTGCCGTGACAGCGGTCGAGGGGAAAGACCAGGCTCCGTCGCCTGGCGCATCACCGCCGCCGAAGCCCAAGCCAGCGGATGTCGCCAAAGTGCAAAGGCCCTTGAAGCTTCAGGAAGCGAAGAGATTGTTCTCGAAATCAGCAACCGGTGATCCGGTAGCGACATCCGCGATGAAAAATGTGCCGCGCGCCGTGCGGATCGGTCAGCTCTGCAACACGGAACTCGCACAGCAATTGGTGCACGCGTCGCCCCCCTATTTCCCAAACAGCCTGCTTGAGTATCGGCTGAAGGCCGGCACGGTCATGAAAGTCGCCAGTGCGCCGTTCCCTGCAAACGGGCAGTGGTACGATCTGAGCTTTCGCTGCGAGGTCGATCCGGACGCGACGAGAGTCGTGTCGTTTGCCTTTCGTGTTGGAAATCCGGTGCCGCGCAGCGAATGGAAGCGCCGCGGGTTGCCCGCCGAATAGGTGGTCGAGGCCACGGAGGCTGGCTGGCCGGCGCCATCAAATCCGGCCGGCGATGTCTTCGCGCGCTCCGGGCTGCCGAACCAACACGCGCCAAAAGTGGCTTTCGTCAGCGGCTGCCGAAGTCTAGCATACGGCTTTGGGAGGAGGCTTCGATGACTTCAAGTTTCAACGTTCACCATGCTGCCGGCTATGAGCAGCTTATGGGCCGCTGGAGCCAAAAGCTCGCGCCGCTGTTCATCGGCTTCGCGGGCCTCAAGGACGGCGAAAAGATCCTCGACGTCGGATGCGGCACCGGCAGTCTGACCTTCGCGCTCGTCAAGGCCGCTGACCTCGGTGAGGTCGCGGCGATCGACTTTTCGGCCGTTTTCGTCGAGGAGGCAATCCGGCGCAACACCGATCCGCGGATAAAAATCCGTCAGGCGGATGCCTGCGCCCTGCCCTTTGAGGATGGCGCGTTCGACCGTGCCCTGGCCCTGCTCGTGCTCCATTTCGTGCCGGAAGCCGCCAAGGCAGTCGCCGAGATGCGCCGCGTCGTGCGGCCGGGCGGCGTCGTCGCGGCGACGGTATGGGACCATCTCGGCGGCATGCCGGGGATGCGCATGATGATCGACACGGTGGCGGTGCTCAGTGAAGGCGGACGCCAGCTGCGTGCCCGCTATTGCACGCAGCCGATGATGCAGCCGGGTGAAATGAAACGGACCTTTGTCGAACAGGGTCTCCGCGACGTTACGGAAACCCAGTTGATGATCCGCATGGACTACCAAAATTTCGATGATTACTGGGCGCCGATTGCCGCCGGCGAAGGGCCGCTCGGCAAGTATGTGGCCGCGCTCGACCCGGAAGAGCGGGCGCGCACCGACGCCGCCATGCGCGACGCCTATGAGGCCGGCCGGCCCGACGGCCCGAGGTCCTTTGCCAATGTCGCCTGGGCCTGCCGCGGCGTCGTTGCCTGACCTTGGCGCTAATGCATGCCGCGCAAAAAGCGCGTCGCATGAGGCCGATCGAACGCGAAGCGCTTTAGCCGATCCCATAGACCAGCCCGACGCGGCCGTCCGAAAGCTGTTCGACCTTGCGCAGTTCGAGCCCACGACGATTTCTCGCCGTCGCAAACAGCGGCTTTCCTTCACCGGCGAGCAGCGGATAGACGATGAGCCTGAGCTCATCGACCAGCCCGGCATCGATAAGGCTCGCGGTAATTCGGGCGCCGCCCATAAGGTAGATGTCCTTGCCGGGCTGCTGTTTCAGTGCAGCGATATCCTCGAAATTCCGCACGAAGCGCGTCTTTGGCCAGGCCGCCGAAGTCATTGTGTTCGACAGCACATAATGCGGGGTCTGCGCGGCGAAGCGGGCCCATTCGAGCTCGGCCGGCTTCGGCAATTTGCCGGTCATCGGCAGCGGCTTGTCGGGCTCGTTCTGGATGGCGCTCCAGTAGCGCTCGTAGCCGGCATACATGACGCTGCCAAGCAGGCAAGCGTCGATTTGCGGCGTCAGGCCGTATTCGTCCGACCACGCGTCGACCCAATCGGCGTAACCCTCGGGTCCCTCCATCTTGCCGTCGACGGAAATCTTCATTCCAGCGATCAATTTGCGCATGACTTCCTCCATCAGGCTTGCGGGATGCAAGCACGTTTCATCGGTTCATCGTTGCTTCGTGTTGCTGGCGGCGACCTCAGGGATGGCCGCCGCGAGTTACATCAGGCCGGCAGGCGGCTGTCGTATTCTTCCCGCAGGCGGTTCCAGCCGTCCCAGAACGAGGTCGGTGTCTTGCCCGCCAGGCGGGCGGCCAGCAGGTCGAGGTGTATGTGCCAGCCGGCGGTGATGTTGAGCTGGATTGCACGTTCCGGCAGGCGGCGATGAACGACGGTGAGCAGCACATCGCTACCCTTCGCCTCCAGCAAGAAGGAGACGCCGCCGGTGTTTCCCCAGGTGATGGAAAGCTTGCGCGGCGGATCGAGTTCGGTGATCCGGCCCTCCATCCGATGCTCTTCGGGAAAGCCCGCGGGGCGCTGGCCAGGCGGGTCCGTCAGCTCGTCGTTACGCCAGACCAATTCGAACGAGTTGCCGGCCTTCATTTCCATCTGGCCCGCGGCCATCCATTGCCGGCGCAAGTCACTCTCGGTGAGATAGGCCCAGACGCGCTCGATGGGGCCGGGCAAGAGGCGCTGGATGGTGAACGTGGCGGGCTCGCTCAGCTCGCCATAGGCGTCGATGGTTCTCATCTGGTTCATTGCTCGTCTCCTTCTTTCGGGTTGGGCGATTTCCTGGACTCATCCTGGGCTTTGCGTGCGTCCTCTTCGCGAAGAAGGCGTTCGAGAACATCGAGACGACCGGTCCAGAAGCGCTCGTAGAAGCTGAGCCACTGATGGGCGCTGGCCAGCGGTCCAGGGGCTAGTCGGCACAGATGCGTGCGACCCCTCACCTCTCGACGAATAAGCCCTGCGTTCTCCAGCGCCTTGATGTGCTTGGAGGCCGCCGCGAGCGACATCGCGAAGGGTTCCGCCAGCTGGCTTACCGTTTTCTCGCCATCGGCGAGATCGCGAAGCATGTGCCGCCGGGTGGCGTCGCCAAGGGCGTGAAAAACCGCGTCCATCTGGGGTGTCTCTAATTCAACCATGTAGTTGAATATAGACGCACGCTTTGAGATAGTCAACCGTTTGGTTGAATAATTTTTGTGAAGCGCCGCGGGGCCGTTTGCGCCATCAAGCGTGTCGACGTGACGGGAGATACGGACGCGCCCCGCGACAGTAAGGGCGAGGCCCTTATTTGCCGTTGAAGAAACTGTGGATCGCGGCTTCCAGCTTTTCGATAAGCTGAGGGTTGTGGCAGCTGCCAGCCCAGATCAGGGCGTTTAGCCTCATCTCTTTGTTGATAAAGCTCACTTTCCCAGAATCCAGCAGGTATTCCGCGATCTCGTAGTGCCGCCCCTTGATAGCCTCGATGAGCGCGTTGTTTCTCCCCGTCTTGTCGGTCAGATTTACTTCCGCGCCATTCTCCACGAGCAACTTGACGACTTCGAGATGCCCGTTCTTCGCCGCCTCGATAAGAGCCGTTCGGCCGTAGTAGTCAGCTCGCGCGTTGATCTCTATTTGGGGGTGTCTCACGAGGACTGAGATACACGCGTAATGTCCCTTGGCCGACGCAAGGCTCAAGGGCGTGCTCTTCCACTTGTTTCTGGAATTCACGTCGATTTCCGGGTCTTCGATCAGGGCCTCCACCACAGCTGTGCGGTCATTGAGGGCTGAAAGGTGAAGTGCAGACCAGCCGCCGTCGTCCGACTGATTGATGTCGGCGCCAGCCGCCAATTCCGATCGAACCGCCTCCGCATCGCCTTGTTCTGCCGCGACCAGCAGGGGCGACCAGTCTCTTGCCCCTTCGGCTTCCAAGCTGTTGGTCAACGCAGTCGCCTCCTCGGATAGTCCACAGAATACCACAGAATCCGCGATAGTGGGGTCGTCCTGTATAGAGTTCCCTGGAGCCCGTGGGTCACAGAGAGCTGTCGGCCCGAAGCGGAGGATCAGCGCTTCACGTCCGTCTCCTCACATTCTCCTGATATCGACTGGCTTTGGCGGCCATTCAGACTAGATAGAGCCTGCGCCGGGCGGAGCGATGCAGAAGGACCTGAACATGCCTGAACAGATTACCCTGAATAGACCTGAACAAATCAGATTGAACGACGCCTCCGCCATTCCGCAAATCGGCCTCGGCGTGTGGCAGGTCGATCCAGCCATCACCGCCAAGGTGGTGCGCTGGGGGATCGAGGCCGGCTACAGGCTGATCGACACCGCCGAAGGCTATCAGAACGAGGAAGGTGTCGGGCAGGCGATCCGCTCGGCCGGCGTGCCGAGAAGCGAGTTGTTCATCACCTCGAAACTGCGCAACGGCGCACATCAGCGCGACGCCGCCTTGCGCGCCTTCGACGAGACGATGAGCAAGCTCGGCATCGAACAGATCGACCTGTTCCTGATCCACTGGCCGGTGCCCAGCCAGGACAGATATGTCGAGGCCTGGAAGACGCTGATCGAACTCAGGCAATCAGGCCGGATCAAGTCGATCGGCGTTTCGAACTTCAACCAGGACCACCTCGAACGGATCATCGGCGAGACCGGCGTCACGCCGACCGTCAACCAGATCGAGCTCCACCCCCGCTTCCAGCAGCGTGACAAACGTGAATTCCACGACAGGCACAACATCCGCATTGAGAGCTGGAGCCCGCTGGGCAGCGGCCGGCTGTTGAGCGATCCGACGCTTGAAAGCATCGCCAGGAAACACGGCAAGTCGGTGGCGCAGACGATCGTCAGGTGGCACCTTCAGGAAGGGCTGATCGTCATTCCAAAGTCGATCCACCAGGACCGCATCGCCGCCAATTTCGATGTCTTCGATTTCGAGTTGGAAGCGAAGGACCTCGAGCTTATCCGGGGCATGGATTCGTCCGACGGCCGCACCGGCCCGAACCCCGCCACGGCCGCATTCCTGTTCTAACGAGGCGGGCCAACCGGGACGTTTGCATTCCTTCACACCCCCCTCTGCCCTGCCGGACATCTCCTCAAGGGGGAGATTGGCAGCTTCAACGGCAGCGCCATTCTTGCAACGTTGGAGACTAGCGAAAGCCGAGATGAGGGCCAATCCCCCCCTTGTGGGGGAGATGTCCGGCAGGACAGAGGGGGGCGCTGTCCGGGGCGCTGTCCCGCCAGCGATCAAAACTACCCTTCCCGCTAGCTCATATCCCGGAGCCATCCACCAGCGGCACATCTTCGCCCTCCCAGGGGCTCGGCATCGATCCCTTGCTGAGATTGGCCGACGGCAGCGGCATCCAGCACTTCAGCTCGGGTTCGGCATATTCGACGATGCGTCCTGGAGACGAGTCGGAGGCGCGCCAGCCTTCGCTGCCGAACTGATCGGCGCGGGCCCAGTAAGCCATGTCGACCTCGGCCGGACCCTGTTCGGACGGCCGAACCGTGACAAGGATTCTGCTGCCGTCCCTCGGCGCGCTCGACATGTGGCGCCACTGACCGGGCTCGTCCATTGCATTTCCTCCTGCGATCTTCGCCTCGAACGGATAGTCGCTTCGCGTTCGGAAGCGGTCAACCCGAACTTTTTTGCCTGAGCCAAAACCCCTGTCCGGTCGTCGCGGAACAAGTCATGGCACGCCGGGTTTGGGCAAGTTGTGGAAGGAAGCAAAATGAGACCAGCGCCGCGACCGATCCTTACCATTATTGCATGGCAGGCCGCGTCTTTCGTTCGCAACCCGGTCCGGTCGCAATGAGGCAGGCCGGTTCCGATCATTCCATCCCACCGAAGGAGGGCAAAGGCGGCATAGGACGAGCGCTCGGCCTCGGCCTGATAACAGGGGCGGCCGACGACGATTGTTCCGCGATAGGCACCTATGCCAGTGCCGGCGCCCGTTTCGGACCCGACCTGCTCTGGACGGCTCCGGTAACGTTGCCGATGATGTACGCGGTCGTCTACCTGTCGTCGAAGCTCGGCCAGGTGTCGGGGCGCGGATTGTTCCACGTCATCAAGGACTTCTACCCGCGGTGGCTGCTCTGGTCGGTGCTGTTGGGTGTGCTCGTCGGCAACACCATCGAGGCAGCGGCCGATCTCGGCGGAATGGCCGCGGCGATCAATATGTTCGTGCCGCTTCCCATTCCGCTGATCGTGCTGTTCGTCGCCGTCCTCATCTTCGCCCTCCAGGTCTTCGGCTCCTATACTTTGATCCGCAACATCTTTCGCTGGCTGGCGCTGGCGCTGCTCGCCTATGTCGGTGCCGCCATTCTGGCCAAGCCGGACGCCGCGGCGGTGCTGCGCGGGACGCTGCTTCCCAGGATCGAATTCAATCGCGAGTTCCTGTCGATCCTGGTCGCTATCATCGGCACGACGCTGTCCGCCTATCTCTACACGTGGCAGTCCAATGAGGAGGTCGAGGAGGAGATTGCCCAGGGGCGAACGACGCTCAGGCAAAGGAAGGGCGCCACCGCCGGCGAACTCCGTCGCTCTCGCCGGGACATCCTCATCGGCATGATGTTTTCAAATCTCATCATGTATTTCATCATCCTGTCGACGGGTGCTACGCTCTACAAGGCGGGCCACCACGATATCGACACGGCCGCGCAAGCCGCGGAGGCGCTGCGGCCGCTCGCCGGCCAGGCCGCAAGCGTCCTGTTCGCCGCAGGCGTGATCGGCGTCGGTTTCCTAGCGGTTCCTATCATGACCACCGGCGCTGCCTATGATGTGGCACAAGCCATCGGCTGGAAAAACAGCCTGCACGCCCGGGCTCGAGAGGCGCCCAAATTTTATCTCGCCATCGGATTTTTTACGGCGATCGCCGCCGGCCTCAACTTCCTCGGCTTCAATCCGATGAAGGCGCTGGTCTGGTCCGGCATCGTTCAGGGCTTCTCGACGCCGCCCTTGCTGCTGCTCATCATGCTGATGACGAACAGCCGCAGGATCATGGGGGAGCAGGTGAACAGCCGCAGCACCAACATACTCGGTTGGGCAACGACCGCCGCTATCTTCTCGGCGACGATCGGCCTGGTGGCCACCTGGTTCATGTAAATCCGGCAGGACAAGGGACGCCGCCAGTTGGACTACCCGTTCCCGCTTGCGGATTGCCCCAGCTTTGCCGGCCTTGGAAACTCCACAACATCTCCCACCGGCCGCTTGTATTGCGCTGCGACAATTGCATCGATCAGGAGATCCAGAGCCGCACGAGCCGTGCGGCTCGTCTCGTCCTCGCCGCTCAAATAGTGGCAGGCTCGTTCAAGGTGCAGGTGTGCGGCGGCAAAGTCGCTTGTCATAGGCATCTCCCTGTTGCCCGCCCGCCGGCAAGATGACCGCCTCGATTTAGCTAAAAGCAAATATCCACAGCCGGATTTGAATCAAATTGGCCTGACTCACCGTAGCCCGAGGGACAAGGTGCTGGCAGGCCTTTGCATCGCTGGTCGATGCACTGCGCCGGCGCGGTACGCCGCGTTGAATGAACCAATAACGGGCGGTGTTCCGCAAACTCAGTTCGCTCACCGCGCTGCTTTTGAAATTTTCTCGCTCTTTTAATTCTACAAACTCTCTAGACTTAAAATAGATCGCTAGAACCAAGATCTTAAAATAGAGCGCTTGAGAGGGAGCCAGGAATGTCGAAAAAGCTCGTAGTGGGGCTGTCGGGCAATTTGACCCGGCCATCGAAGACCAAGGCGTTCGTCAGCCACATTGTCGGGCAGGCCGCCGAAAGCATCGGCGCGGCCTCGGCCGTCTTCGACATCGAGGATCTCGGCGCGTCTCTGCCGCAGGCAAGGCGCCTCGGCGACCTCGACCCGGCGGCGCGCAACATCGTCGAACGGCTGCTGGGCGCCGACATCCTGGTGGCCGGCTCGCCGACTTTCAAAGGCAGCTATACCGGGCTTTTCAAGCACTTCTTCGACCTGCTCGATCCGTCATCGCTGAGGGGCAAGCCCGTCATTCTCGCCGCGACCGGCGGCGGCGAGCGCCATTCGCTGATCGTCGAGCACCAGTTGCGGCCGCTGTTCGGCTTCTTCGAGGCGCTGACCGTACCGACCGCGATCTACGCCTCCGACAAGGACTTTGCCAATGGTGTTCTGGTGTCGGAACCGATCCACGCCCGCGCCCGGCAGGCGGTCGCCGAGGCATGCCGTGTAACCGGAGTGCCCTACGGCGTCGGCCTTGCCGCCTGAACGCACCACTGACCCGAGATCCCCTTTCCGATCCGTCCAGGAGCACGCCGCGATGACCAGATCCACCAAATCCAGGCAAATCAAACTGGGCGCTTTCCTGCCCGGCGGCGGACAACATATCGCCGCCTGGCGCCACCCCGAGGCGCCGGCCGACGGCGCCACCAATTTCGAGTTCCACAAGCAGCTCGCCCTGACCGCCGAGCGCGGCCTGTTCGATGCCTATTTCCTCGCCGACAATCTGACGGTCGGGCTCGGCGCCCGCGAAGGCGGCAATGCCAAGATCGCCGGCTTCGAGCCAGTGACGCTGTTTGCAGCGCTGGCGCCGCTCACCACGCATCTCGGCTTCATCGCTACCGCCTCGACCACCTACGAGGAGCCCTACACGCTCGCCCGCAAATTCGCCTCGCTCGATCATCTGTCGAATGGCCGCGCCGGCTGGAACGTCGTCACCTCGGCCGGCGACGAAACCGCGCGCAACTTCAATCGCGAGACGCAGCCTGCCCACGCCGAGCGCTATGCCCGCGCGCATGAGCACGTCGAGACGGTCAAGGCGCTGTGGGACAGCTGGGAGGACGATGCCTTCATCCGCGACAAGAAATCGGGGCGCTTCTACGACAAGGACAAGCTCCACGACATCGACCACAAGGGCGCGCATTTCAGCGTGAAAGGGCCGCTCAACGTGCCGCGCCCGGTGCAGGGGCATCCGGTCGTGGTGCAGGCGGGGCAATCGGAAGACGGTCGCAAGCTCGCCGCCCACTCGGCGGAAGTCATCTTCACCGCCCATCAGAACCTGGCGTCGGCGCAGGAATTCTATCGCGATATCAAGGCGCGCGTGACGGCCGTCGGCCGCGATCGCGAGCAGGTGCTGATCATGCCGGGCGTGGCACCCTTCGTCGGCCGCACCGAAGAAGAAGCGCGCGCCAAGTACCAGCAGCTGAACGATCTCATCCTGCCCGAAGACGGCGTCGCCCTGCTCAACGGGCTGGCCGGCCAGACGCTCGACATCACCGGCTATCCGCTCGATGGACCGCTGCCGCCGAGCAAGGAGACCGAAGGCATGAAGAGCCGCCAAGCGCTGATCCGCCAGATTGCCGACGAGCACAACTTCACCATCCGACAGCTCTACCAATGGGTGGCAACGGCCCGCGGCCATTATACCGTCATCGGCAGCGCCACGCAGGTCGCCGATCGGCTGGAGGAATGGTTCGGCGACGAAGCCGCCGACGGCTTCAACATCCTGCCGCCCTGGCTGCCCGGCGGGCTCGACGACTTCGTCGAGCTGGTGATCCCCGAACTGCAGCGCCGAGGCCTGTTCCGCACCGCCTATGAAGGCAGGACCCTGCGCGAGAACCTCGGCCTCAGGCGGCCGGAAAACCCCTGGACCGCCGCCCGCTCGGCGGTGCTGGCCGCCGAATAATCCCGAGAAGCCCACTACCCTCGAAGCGAGAGGCAAGACGATGACCTTGCAGCACATCGAACAGGCCGCCAGCCTCGGCACGCGTGACAGCACGACGAGCCTCGGCACCGACTTCCTGCGCCTCGGTGGCCGGGCGGGCATCCGCTTCCTGTCACGCTACGGCGTCCTCATCGCTTTCCTCGCAATCTGGCAAGTGTCGAGCAGCGCCGGCTGGGTCAACGCGGCCGTGCTGCCGCCGATCGACATGATTGTCGCAGCACTTTGGAAGGGGCTGGCCGGCGGCACTCTGCTCGGCGACATCGCCATCAGCCTGCAGCGCGCCGGTCTCGCTTTCGCGGCCGCCGTGCTGGTCGCCATCCCGCTTGGCCTGTTCATGGGCCAGGTGCGCGCCGTCGAGACCGCTCTCGATCCCATCCTGCAGGTCTTCCGCCAGACCTCGGCGCTGGCGCTCTATCCGGTGTTCATCCTGCTGCTTGGGCTCGGCGAAGCCTCCAAGGTGTTCGTCATCTTCTGGGCGACGCTGTTCCCGCTGCTGCTCAACACCATCGGCGGCGTCAAGCAGGTCGATCCGAAACTGCTGGAGATGGCCCGCGTCTATGGCGCCAGGCAGCTCACCGTCTTCCGCCGCGTCGTGCTGCCCGGCGCTGTGCCCTCGATCTTCGTCGGACTGAGGCTCAGCGCCACCACGGCGCTACTGCTGTTGATCGCCTCCGAAATGATCGGCGCCAACAAGGGCATCGGCTTTCAGGTGATGAACGCGCAGTACAACTTCCAGATCCCGCTGATGTTTGCGGCAATCGTCATCCTCGCCGGTCTCGGCCTGATCGCCAACCAGGCGCTGGTCAGCCTGCAGCGCCGGCTCTGCCGCTGGAGCAATGCCGTCGACTGACCACCCGCCCTTACCAATCTCAACCAGGCCAGAACTCAAATCAGGAAAGACCCGGACCATGAAAATCACCCGCCGTTCCCTGCTTGCCGGCGCGCCCTTCGCCGCCGGCCTTCTCACCGCCGGCCTGCCGCGCTTCGCCTTTGCCGAAGCGGCACCAGTGAAGTTCCGCTCCCTCGCCAGCCGTGGCAGCATCTCTCCGCATGAGTTGGCCGGCGAGCTCGGCTATTTCAAAGGCCTCGGTATCGAGGTCGAGAATGTCGGCTATTCCGGCGGCGGCCCGGAATCATTGTTTGCGCTGGCCTCCGGCAGCGTCGATATCGGCTCGGCTGCAACCGCAGCCGTGATCAATTCGATCTCCGGCGGCAACGACTTCGTCGCCGTCTATCCGAGCAACGGCATCAACAGCAAGGTGCGCAGCGTCTTCTACGTGCTCGACGACAGCCCGATCAAATCGATCGCCGACATTGCCGGCAAGACCATCGCCGTCAACACGCTCGGCGCCCATCTCGACTACACCGTGCGCGAGGCGCTGCACAGCGTCGGCCTGTCGCCGGACGCCGCCAATCTCGTCGTCGTGCCCGGACCGCAGCTCGAGCAGACCTTGCGCTCCCGCCAGGTCGACATCGCGGCGCTGGGCTACTGGCAGGCGACGTTTGCCGGCGCCCTCGTCGACAATGGCGGTGTGCGTGGCGTGTTCAACGACACCGACGTGCTGGGCGAGCTGGCCGGCGGCTTCGTCGTGCTCAGGCGCGACTTCATCGCCGCGCATCCCGATGCCGCCCGCAATTTCGTCGAGCAATCGGCGCGCGCCTCTGACTGGTCGCTGCAGAACCCCGACGAAGCGCGCAAGGTGCTGGCAAACATCCTCGACAAGCGCGGCGAAAACGGCGAGCTGGCGCGCTACTGGACCGGCTTCGGGCTGCGCCAAGGGGCCAAGGCGACGGATCGCGACATCGACTTCTGGGTCAGCGTGCTCGAGCGCGACGGCCGCCTGCCAAAGGGTAAGCTGAAGGCAGCGGACATCCTCTACCGGCCCGGCGAAACCAAGACCAACTGACAAAGCCAACCGGCAAGACAATCAGGTGGGAGGCTAGCGCGATGAGCGGCACAAGCGGCGGTGAGGTCAGCATACGCGGCCTGTCCAAATCCTTCAGCATCGGCGGGCGCTCGCTTGCCGTGCTGAGGACCCTCAACCTCGACATCCGCTCGGGCGAATGCCTTGTCATCGTCGGCGCCAGCGGATCGGGCAAGACCACGCTGCTGCGCATACTTGCGGGGCTGGAGGCTGCCGACAGCGGCGGCGTCGCCATCGACGGCAAGCCAGTGCACGGCGTCGGTGCCGAGCGTGCGGTGATTTTCCAGGAACCGCGCCTGCTGCCCTGGCTGACGGTGCTCGGCAATGTCGCCTTCGGCCTCGAAGTGCGCGGCGTGCCCAAGGCCGAGGCCGAGGAACGGGCGCGCTTCTATATCGCGCTCGTCGGCCTCGCCGAATTCAGCGATGCGTTTCCAAGGCAGCTGTCGGGCGGCATGGCGCAGCGCGTCGGCATTGCCCGCGCGCTGACCGTGCAGCCGGAAATCCTGCTGCTTGACGAGCCGCTGGGCGCGCTCGACGCCATGACCAAGATCGGCATGCAGGAGGAACTGGCGCGCATCTGGAGCGAGGAGAACGTCACCATGGTGATGGTGACACACGACCTCGAGGAAGCGATCTACCTTGCCGACCGGGTGCTGATCCTGCCCAAGGAGAAAGGCGGCGCGGCGCGGCTGATCGACATCGACCTGCCCCGCCCGCGCGAGCGCAGCGAAAGCCGTTTCGTACGCTACCGCGAGGAACTGCTGCGCGAATTCGGCCTGCACTGAAAGCCGCCTAAGAGGCCTTGGTTCCTCGCTCCGCGAAGCGGTGAGAGGTGTCGCGGTGTAGGCGAGACGGAGAGGCTCTTTGAGTGCCCCTGCCCCGCGCTTTCCTGGAACCGGATTCCCCGCCCCCGCATTTCCTTAACCGGGAGGCGAAGGAGCGCGGCATGAAAGCTTTGTTCGCAATCTTTGGCGGCTTCGTGCTGACGCTTGCCGTATTCGCCAGCGGCCTCGCCTTCGCCACCTGGCTTCTAATAGCCAAGCCGGTACGGCCGGCCGCCCCGGTCTCCAGCGTCGCCGAACTGTGGGCCAAGGACCCGCGACCGGTGAACCCGGCCGCGCAGCGCCTCGAGCGCCTCCCGGCCCGCCCGGTCCCCGTTCGCACCTCGGAAGTTGATCGCACCGCGAAACCCGCCGACACCGCAGCAGCTTCGACACCCGACACCACCGGCTCCATCAAGCCGGTGGTGAAAGAGCAGCAGACGCTACCCGCCGCCCATGTCGAATGGTGCGCCAGCCGCTACCGCTCCTACCGGCCGGACGACAACCGCTACACGTCCTACAGCGGACAACAGCGCCCCTGCATCTCGCCCTATCTCGACACCGGCGCCGCCGATGACGGCAGCTATTTCGAGGCGAGCGATAGGTCGTCAGTGGAGGGCTACCCGCCATCGGACGAAACCGGCGCCGCCGAGCTCTCATCCGATCACGTCCAATACTGCTTCAGCCGCTACCGGTCATATCGACCGGAGGACAACAGCTATCAGCCATATTCCGGGGGGCCGCGCAGGCAGTGCGAGTAGGCAGGCCGGGGGGTGGCTGGCGGCCGCAGTGCATGGCGCCTTGTGCGACCCCACCCAACGATCACGCAGATTTCTTGGATCGTTCGGGTTGGCGCGGCGTTCATCCGATACCCAAAGGAGAAATCAACATGGGCGACGACCGGGAAGACAAGATTCGTGAGCGCGCATACCAGATCTGGGAACGCGAAGGCGGGATCCATGGCGATCCCGAGCGGCACTGGCACCAGGCCGAGGCCGAGATCGACAGGGAGGCAGCCCTGCCACTGACGGCAGGCGATGCCCTGCCGGAAACCCGCGAGGTCGCGAGCTCCGACGTTTTGACGGTGGAGGCCCTGGCGGTGCGCACCGGCATATCGGGCGAACAGGCGCAGGAGCTGATCGACAGGCCGGGAAACGACAGGGCGGCTATCGAACAAGCCGCGCGCAACCTTAAGGGGAAGCAGCGGCTCGGGGAGTGACAGATGATCAGAAAACTCAAAGACGGAAAATACCGCCTCTATTCGCGCAAGAAGGACGAAAAGACCGGCAAGCGCCGCAATCTCGGCACCTTCGATACCCGCGAGGCCGCCGAAAAGCACGAACGCGAGGTGCAGTATTTCAAGAGGCATTGAGGGGAGTGCTGTCGCTTCCCAGGCAGCCGCGCCGGAGGGCGGCCTCCTGGCGGCTGTCCAGCGTCACGATGTGGTCCTTGGCGGTGCCTCCAGCGTTCCTGTTGAAATTGAACAAAACGGGAACAAAAATGTCAAGAGCGAATTGACTCTGCGAGGAATGCCTTCCTATTTGTCAGTAGGCGGGGCGGTTGCTCACAAATCGAGGAGAGCCGCAATGGGCAGACGAAAAAGCCGGTTTGACAGGCTGTCGGCGAGGGATGCGGAGGCGATCATCAGGGACGCTTTGAGCCTGCGCAAGACGGTGCTGTCGTCGCAGCTGCATCTGAAGGCGCATGGCGAGCTGTTCTGGCAGCTTTGCGGGCTTCTCGAGAAATTGCACGGGGTGCTGGCCAGCGTCGCGGAGAAGGAGCCTGATTACCGGATGGCGGAGCTTGGCCTGCTTCCGCTGCCCGAGGATTACTCGACCCGGAAATGAGCCATGGCCGGGCCGATGGACAGCGTTGGGCGTGCCGCCAAGGCCAACATGCTGCTCATCGTGGAGTGCGGCCATTGCTACCATGTCGGACGGTTCAGGGCGAATGACGTGGCCCAGGTGGTGGGCTGGAACAAGCCGCTGGAAGCGATCAGGTTCAGGTGCAAGCGATGCAGCCGCAAGGACACGACGGTGAAGACGCAGTTCATCGACCAGGATCATCCGCCAAAGGGCTACATCTGGGTGCTGCAGAAGTTCAAGCGCTAAAATAATGAGCCTTGCACCGGCGCCTGTTGCGGAAACTTGATCTGCGTCGCCGGCTTGTCGACGATCACCAGCGCATCATCGGGCGCCGTGCGCTGCAGATGCCTTGCCTTGGACCATGGCGCCGTCAGCCAGGTCTCGGTTTCTTCCGGCGTGGCCAGGATCACCGGCATTGCCTTTTCGTGGATCGGCGCGACCAGCGCGTTGGGCTGGGTCGTCATGAAGCCATAGACCTGGTGATCGGCAGGGCGGTCCTTGACCTTGCGAAGGCCATGCCAGCGCGTCCACAGGCCGGCAAAGAAGAATAGCGGGCGGTCCTCGCCGAGTGCAAACCAGTAGTTGCGCTGAATGCCGGTCTCGGGGTCCTTGTCGCCGGGCGTCGGGCTGGGCTCGGCGAAGCTGGTGACGGGCACCACGCAGCGGTTCTCGATGCCGAGATATTGCTGCCAGTGGCCGTATTGCGGATTGCGGATATTAGTGGTGCCGTAGTCGGCCTTGCCCTTGACCCGCTCCAGTGGCGTCGGCATGCCCCACAGCAGATTGGCCAATTCGCGTTCGCCGTCCGGCGCGTTGCGCACCACCGGGCCGGGCTGGTTGGGATAGATGTCGATGGAGGGTTCGAGATTGCCGAGGATGTCGCGCAAGGCGCGGGTCCACTGGCGGATAGCCTCCTGGCTGGTCGTGATGTTGTAGAGATTGCACATTTTCAGGCCGTTCCCGGATGCTCAGGCATCTTGTTGGAAACGGCCTGGAATTTCCAGCGCTGTCCGTTGGGTTGCTGACACGGCAGGCCGTGTCAGCAATGGCTTTGTGAGACCTACCGCGCCGATTGTCTCATAGCTTGTGCGGCTACCGCCGCGAGAAAAGCCCTCGCCGCGGCATCGCAGGCCGCTCGAGACGGGCCTTTGGCGAAAAGAAGAAGCTCGGCGGCTCGAATGTTGAGCCCGTGCTTCCTTGCGAATGTGGCTAGATCGTAAGGCTTGTTGTCGTAAGGTTCGTCGTAGTCGATCGTCAGATCGTAGTTTTCTTTCATTTTCTTCCTCCCGTTAGCGATCTCCCCCCTCCTGTCGCTAACGCAAAATTAACGTCGATGGCGGCGGGCGAGTCCACCAATCAGAGATTGTGTAAAAAACGTACGAGCTCGCATGCTCGCCCTCGCAACGGGCCTGCGAGCAATCGCCGCCGACCGGACCGGTCGAAAGAGCCGATTATGATGGCAATGTTGGAAAGGCTGCCACGGCCTGGTGCTACGAGGTGTCCGCGACGCCTAGCGTGCCTAAATGGCCGGCATTTTCATCTTCCAGGCCCCGGTCCGCAGCCGGCCTCTTTGGGTCCGGCTAAAGGATAAATCCGGCTAATAACACCGTAAGGAGCAGCGACAGCGGAACGGCCGCAAGACACCAGATCTCCAACGTGTTGTTTTGCAGCGGGTCCATCATCAGCCTCACTTTTTGGTTTGTCATTGTGACACTAACGGTTGGTCGGAGGTAGCGGTTCCAAGCGACGCCGTTCATAGAGCGCTGCGTGTGCTGCATATTAGCAACAGCTTGACGACCGCTGAGCCCGTACCGCTTGGACAACTTCACTGGCGCCGGTGGATGCGTATTCCGCAGGAATGCAAGCGCCCCTCGGCATCAGTCGTGCGGGGATCGATCGCCGCCCATCATCAGCGCCGAGCCGGTCATGCCCCGGAACCCAATGGCTGCATCTATCTCCGGCCGAAGTTTCGCTACCACCGAGCCGATCCGATGTTCACTCCAGCCAGCGATGCGCGTTTACAGGGACCTAAGTCTGACCTGCCTGCGCAATGGTCTTGTGTACGGCCGGCGTCGGGAACAACTGCGCCCGTCTTCAGTTGATGGCGTCACCTCCTCGAGGAGACATCGGCGCAGAATCAGTCCCTTCATGCGCTGATTAGGGTCCGCCGCCATTGCTGGATTTGGCAGGCGGACCCTTGGTTCTGTACGCTCCAGATGAAAAGCGGGTAAGCTCGGGATCACTCATCATCCCAGAAATCCCGTAGAGACGTATGGCGGAGGTCTTCCTTGCCCCTGAGATGCTTGACCTGGCTTGACATCCGAGACGACCTCCCAGCGCGCGCACGCAGCGGGGTCGCCCTCAGCCTTCCAGCGCCTCGTGCTGGTAAAGCTCGTCCATGCTGAGCGTCGCAAGCGCGGCGAACGGCGCCTGCTTTTTCACGCGGCCGTGGCTCAGGATCACGACGTCGTCGCAGAACGAAATGGTGCTGCGATGATGGCTGATGACGATGGTGGTGCGGCGGCCGGCGCGCGACTTCAGCGTCTCGACGATTGCCGCCTCCGACAGGCCGTCCACCGCATTGGTGGCTTCGTCCAGGATGAGGATATCGGGATCGCGCACCAGCGCTCTGGCCAGCGCGATCCGCTGTCGCTGTCCCGCTGAAAGATTGACGCCGCGGTAGCCGACGACCGTCCGGTAGCCTTGCGGCAGTTGCTCGATGAAGTCATGGGCTTCGGCCAGCCTTGCGGCGCGCTCGGCGTCGTCGGCCGAGGCCGCGTCCTGGCCGTAGATGATGTTGTCGAAAATCGTGCCGTCGACCAGCTCCAGCTCCTGGCTGGCGAGCGCGATGTGCTTTCGCCATTGGCTGGGGTCGATGCGGTCCAGAGGCGATCCATCAACGAGGATCCTGCCGCTATCCGGTTCGACGAAGCGGCACAAAAGATTGACGATCGTAGTCTTGCCGGCGCCCGAGCGGCCGATCAGCGCGGTCGAGCGGCCGCTGCGGATGTCGAAGCTCGCCGCATGCAGCACCACCGCGCGCTGTTCCGAACCAGAATAGGTAAAGGTGACGTCCTCGAATTTGATGCCTTGGCTGAGCCCAGGGAACGCTGCGCTGCCTTGCGGCGGCGCGGGCTTGCCGGATGGGTCCAGCATCCACGTCACCTCTTCAAGCGATCCGCTCAGGCCCTGCAGCTGGCTCCAGGCCATTTGCAGCGACCGCATATAGGGCTGCAGCCTGTAGAGCAGGATGACGAAGGCGACGATCAGCGGGAAGGAAACATTGGCGAACCAGGCGCCGATCACCACCGCCAGGAACAGCATGGCGTGCAGAACCTCGGTCAGCGGCGGCAAAGCTCCCTGACGCGTCAAAAGCACGAACGCCGCCCGGCGCACCGCATCCGATGCCTGGTCGAATGCCGCCTTCTCGCGTTGCTCCTGGCCGAAGATGCGGATCAGCCGCCCGGCATGCACCAGATGCAGCATCTGCGATGCGAGCTGGCTGTTGCGGGAGGCGACGCTGCGGCTCGGCGCCTTCAGATTGGCCGACAGCACGGCGTGCGCGACCTGGACCAGCGCCAGGCCCAGCGTCACCAGCAGCGTCATCTGCCACGACAGGAGCAGCAGGAAGGTCAGGAGGATGATTGCGGCCGATGCGTTGACGATTGCCCCCAGCGTGATCTGGATGGCATCCGAGGCCCGCCAGGATTCGTTGGAGATGATGTTGAGCAGCCGTCCCGGGCTTTGCTGCAGGAAGAACGGATAGCCTACCCTAAGCAGCTGCTCCGACAGCGCGCTGCGGATCGAATGACTGGCCTTGCCATAGATGAAGGTGGTCAGCAGCGTATTGGCGTAGGCGAACAGGTTCTTCAGCACGATCGAGCCGAGGATGGCGACCGATATGACGATCAGCCGGTCGCGCTCGCTCAGGCTCGATCCGACATGCTGGAAGACGGCGGAGAAGCCGGCCATGCCGGTCTGCCCTTGCCCCATGATTAGTTTCAGCAACGGAATGATCAGGCCGATGCCGAAGCCTTCAAGCGCGGCGCTGAGCAGCCCGAGCACCACCACGGCAGGAAGCAGGCGCAACTGCTTTCTTCCGAGCGCGCGGCGCAGCATCGGCAGGCTGGGCGGCATCAATCGCATGGTGGCGGATCACCTCGCCTCGGCATTTGCCTGTTGCTCCTGTCGCATCTGCGCCGGCTGCGGCGATTTCGCCAGCAAAAGCACCGCGAATTTGGCTGCGCCGAGCAAATTCATGCCGACGATCGGCCAGTGCGACAGCTTGAGTTCACGGTCGAACAGAGGGCCTTTCACCAGTTCGCGCAAGGCCGCCCTCATCGACCAGTAGCAATGCCGAAGCAGCCACGGCGCGTGGCGGATATGTTTCAGGCAAAGCCCGCCATTGCCCATGCTGTAGTCGCGGTGCAGCTTTTCGATGGCCTTGCGGTCGCGCCGGCCGTGATGGTGATAGATAGTCATGTCGGGCACATATTCGACCGGAATCCCAAGCAGCACCGCCCGCACCAGATAGTCCGTATCCTCGGCGGAGCGCAGCGGGCCGCCGGCGCCGAACCGTTCGTCGAAACGGCCGATGCGGGCGGCAACATCGCGGTGCATCGTCATGTTGCAGCCAAGCACGAAGCCGCCGGGATGGACATCCGGCGTAAGCCGCGCGCGCACCGGCGACCGCTTGATGGTGAACGGCAGGTCGCGAGGATCGCCGATCTCGACGCGGCCACCGCGGATGACCCGTTCGCCGGCCGCATAGTGCCGCTGCAGATCGCGCAGATAATCCTTGTGGACAGCGCAATCATCGTCGACGAAGACCAGCACGCGTCCCCGCGCCCGCTCCAGCCCCGCGTTGCGCGCGGCCGCCAATCCGGGTCGCGGCTCGCAAATGGCCGTGAACGGGATGTCCGACAGTTCGGCGATGCTGGCCAGCCGTTTGGCTGTGCAGTCGGTCGAACCGTTGTCGACAACCACCAGTTCGGCAGAGAAGGCAGCGTAGGCGCGGCACGCGGCCTGGATCGACTTTATGCAAGGCTCGAGCACGTTGACGCGGTCGCGTGTGCAGACAATGAAGCTGACCTCCGGTGCCGGCCCGTGCTGCGGCCGGGGCGACATGGCCGCCGGCACCGTCGAGCGGCCGCGCTGCTGGAGCTGATGCGATTTGACGAACATGCGTTGCTAGCTCAACTCAAGGAAAGGCAAAACCGCCGCGGCCGGCACGGATTGCAGATACCGCGACAAGGCATCCACCTGCCTGGTGACCGACATCGAGGCGAGACTGAAGCGCGGCGCGAAGGCACCGGTGCGAAACACGTACTGCTCGCGCCGCCGGATGAGTTTCCATTTCGCCGTCCGCGTCAGGAATTCGTGCATCAGCAGCGGCTGCCTTTCCCCCGATATCAGCTGGTAGAGGAAATAGAACAGGTTCAGCGTGCCGGCCTGGTAGCTCGGCCTCGTCTCGGCCGGCAGTGCGGAAATCCTTTCTTCCAGCGCAAGGATCCATTCGGCGGCACGGCGAACCGTGTCCATCGACAGGACCTCACCGATGTCGCGGAGGCCTTGCGTCTCTTGTGCGAGCCCTTCGCGCTCGAGGTTCTCGGCGACGATCTTCAAATGGGTCCTGCGCATTTCGCGCTTGTGCCTGTTGGTCACGCTGTCGTCATGGATACGATAGGCGATCAGGCTTTCGGGGATCATGGCCGCCGGGTAGCGGTCGGTCAGCCGCCTGAACAGGTCGAAATCCTCGGCATGCTTGTAGCTTTCGTCATAAAATAGAACGCTCTCTTCGATGACCTTCCTGTTGTAGACGACCGTGGAATGCATGAAGATCGTGAAGAACATTGACAGTATTCGCAGGATGTTGTCCTGGAATATCGGATCGGGCGAACCCCTGACGATGCGGTCGCCGAGCAAGGTATCGAAGCCTGCGCCGCACAGCGCGAGGTCAGGTTGTTGACTAAACAGCGCGACCTGACGCGACAGGCGCCGGGGATAGGCGATGTCGTCGGCGTCCATCCGGGCGACCAGATCGCCGCGGGCCACGGCCAGGCCTTCGTTCAAAGTTGCAATCAGGCCACGGTTTTCGCGTGAGATGATCGAGATGCGATTGTCGGCCTGGCGGTATTTCTGCAGGATCTGCAGCGAGTTGTCGGTCGAGCCGTCATCGATGGCGATGACCTCCAGACGCTCGTAATCTTGCCGCAGGATGCTGCCCAGCGCAGCGGCGAGATAAGGTCCGGCATTGTAGATCGGCAGCACGACGGACACCAAGGGAGCAGCCATGATCAGCTCCGATCGGTTCGCTGCAGCTTGCGCGGCAAGGGTGACGTGCCACCATCAAGCGGCCTGCCCGGATATGCTCCCGCCGCGAGCCATCCGGCATTGCCCACGTCGATGCCTGCCGGGATGGCGCCGCGGCCCTTTCGAGCAACATAGGGGAAGTGGCGTTTGAGGCTGTTGAGCGGCTTCTCGAAAAGCAGCCACGAGACCGAGGCCAGCATGAGCGTCGCCGTTCCCGCGACCAGGAACCGTCCCGGCCCTTGTTCCGAGACGTTGAGCGGGATCCAGGGCTGCGACTTGACGACCAGAGCCAGCACTATGGGATGGTAGAGATAGACGCCGTAGCTGATGCGGCCAAGGCCAAGCAGCGGCGGCAGTTCGAGAAGTTTTCCGACGCGACCGCCAATGCCCGCTGAACAGCTTGCAACGATGACCACCAGAGGCGCGACAGGCAGGATCTGCAACAGCAGCCAGAGGCCCCATTCCTGCACCGGATTTGCCGGCGCCGGCGCAAACCACTGCAGAACGAAAAACGCCACCGCGAGCCCCGGCCAGGCAGCTCGAAGCCATTGCGGCAAGCCGGCTGTTCTTGACCGGTAAGCGGCAAGCAGCGCGCCTGACGCCAATGCATCCATCGACGCCGGCGGCAGCAGGTCGCGCGCCAAACCGGGCGTTCCCGCGATCGGCCAATAAAACCGGTAGGCCAGCGACAGCACGATCACGCCGATGCAGATCGCTTCGAGGCGCTGGCGCGGCGCCAGCAGGACGATCAGCGGCCAGGCGATATAGAACTGCTCCTCGATGCTCAGGCTCCAGAAATGGCAGAGCAGCCAGGGCGTCCATTCATTCTGCGCCGCGTACCAGAAATTCGACAGATAGAGGGCATGCCAGGCCAGCGATCCTCTGGACTGCTCCAGGTCCATCAGCCAGACGAAACCCAGCACGGCGAAATAGGGCGGGAATATTCGCAGCGCCCGCCTGATATAGAAGGATTTCAGCGCCGGTCCGGTTTCGAATTCGGCGGCCGAGCGGGCTTCGAGCAGCAGGCGGGTGATCAGAAAGCCGCTCAGCACGAAGAACAGGCGCACGCCGATATGGCCCCAGAACGAGGACCCTCCAGCCGCGAAGAAGTGGGCGTACAGCACCATCGTCACGGCGATGGCCCTCAGCGCGTCCAATTGGGTGTCGCGCGCATTTCCCATTAGCGGCATACGCCGGCGGGACAGCGAAACTGCCAATCGGTCAATATAGCGGCTTCGTTCACGGCGCATTCCAATCGGAAGCGCCCCCCTTGCGCAGAATAGGACCACCATTGTGCAACGCAACACAAAAAGTTGACACATTTGAAACAGGAACGTGAGGCGCGACTAATAAAAGCCAAAAAACAGCAGGAACAGCCTGAATTGTCCATTCTTGACGATTTTCTCGCACTGCCTTGGCCCGCCGATATCGGCGACAGGGTGCTGCGATGCAGCATGTTCGCCGCCATCACGGGCGCAAGATCTGGGTCTGGACACAGATGCTCCCGCCACAGGACCGGCCGGCAACCGACGCTCGACGACCTTTTTGCTGCGCTGGCGCGGCTGCTGTTAGCGCGACAACAGTGGGAACAAGCGCAAGCTTCCCGCCTTCGAGTTACGCCTCCTTGCTGGCATTCGCGAGCGCCACTGCGCGACGCTCCGGGAGCCCCAATCCGACGAGCGCGCCGGCGAGCGAGAGCAGAGCGGAGACGTCGATTGCCGAGATGAAGCCATCGCTGAACGCGTCGGCGGATGCGAAGCTTCCGGTGCCGGCGAACACCGCACCGGCGATGGCGATCCCGGATACGCCGCCGAGGAAGCGGAATGTGTTGAACGTGCCGGCAGCCTTGCCGACCTCCGGCCGGGCGACCGCATTGAGAACCGCATTCTGCGCGGCAGGCATTGCCATCGACACGCCGGCACCGGTAATGATCAGCGGGGCGACTAGCTGAACGTAGGGCAGATCAGGTGCGGCGATCTGCGCCAGCCAGGCCATTCCAGCCGCTTGCAGGATCAGTCCGGCCACGACAAGCCAGCGCTCGCCGACGCGGTTGATCAGGCTGCCGGAGATCGGTGCGACCACGAAAAGCGTCGCGGTCCAAGGCAGCAATCCCATGCCGGCGCCGAACGGCTCACGGCTCTGGGCAAACTGCAGAAACTGCGGCAACAGGAACACGAGCCCGTACATGGCGGCGCAGAGCAGGAAGTTCGCCCCTACGCCCGAGGAGAATGCGCGCGCCTGAAAGAACCGCAAAGGCAGCATGGGCTCAAGGGTACGCAGCTGCCAAAGGACGAATGCGATGGCCAGAAGCAGCCCGGCCGTCAGCGCCGACAGCACTTCAGCGCTGCTCCAGCCCACAATGTTGCCGCGCATCAGACCCCAGACCACTCCAAATGCCGCCGCAGTTACCAGGACGACGCCGAGGACATCGATTGCCGTGCCCGGCCCGTAACTCTCCGGAATCCGACGCATCACCAGCGGGATGAGAACGATGCCGACCGGAACATTGAGCCAGAATATCCAGTGCCAGGAGAGGCCTTCGGAAATCGCACCGCCCGCCATCGGGCCGATGATCAGGGCCAGGCCGGTGATGCTGCTGAAGATACCCAGCGCCTTGCCTCGCTCCTCCGGGGGAAAAGCGACGCTCAGCAGCGCCATCGCCAGCGGCATGACCATTGCGGCACCTGCGCCCTGGACCGCACGCGCCGCAATCAGCAATCCGGCATTGCCAGCGAGCGCGCAGGCAACCGACGCTGCGACGAACAACGCCAATCCGGCAACGAGCGTACGGCGGCGGCCGAACCGGTCACCGAGCGCAGCCCCGGTCATGAGCAGGACGGCAAAACTCAAATTATAGGCGTTCATCGTCCATTGCAGCGTCTCCAGCGAGGCATCGAGCTCGACCCGCATCGTGCTCAATGCCGTCGCCACAACCATCGCATCGAGAACGACCATCAAGGAGCCTATCGACGTGAGGGCGAGAACCCAGACCTTCGTTGATCCCGCACTTTGCTTGCTCATGACTATGGCGCCTCCGGCTTGAACAGAGGGCCCGCCAGGTCGCGGGCCCACGATCCAGAGACGCGGAAGCACCACCAAAGGATTCCAGCCAAAGAAAGTTTTTTCGACCGAATCCTTTTGCCATCGTCGAGCGTCTATAGGACGCTGCGCCCGATGGCGGGCGCCTCTGCCTGGGAGATACGCATGAAATCGACCCTTGTGCGATGACCGGATCCGCAACCGGCACCCCAGAAGGACGGGAGCCATTTGACCGGCTGCTCGGCGAATTGCGGCCGAAACTGCACCGCTATTGTGCCCGCATGACCGGTTCGGTGATCGATGCCGAGGATGTCGTCCAGGAAGCTACGGTCAAGGCGCTCGAGGCGTTCCCCGGGACCGGGCCGATAGCCAATGTCGAGGGCTGGCTGTTTCGCATCGCGCACAATGCCGCGCTCGACCACCTACGCCGTCGTGCCAGGTTGGATGCCGCGCATGTCGTTGAGGATATCGATATGATCCCTGACCCCGGTATGTCGGCCGAGGGTCGACACACTGCAGCCGCAAGCCTGCAGACTTTCATGCGCCTGCCCGCGGCGCAGCGTAGCAGCGTCATCCTCATGGATGTGCTCGGCTATACGATCGAAGAGATCGGCAACATTATCGACAGCAGCGTTCCGGCGGTGAAAGCCGCACTGCATCGCGGCCGTTTGCGCCTGCGCCAGGTCGCCGGCGAGCCTCACGATCGGCCTGTGCCGGTGTTGGCCGAGGCCGAACGGGCGCGTCTGGCAGCCTATGTAGAGCGGTTCAACGCCCGCGACTTCGATGCGATCCGCGACATGCTGGCCGAGGACGTCCGGCTTGACCTCGTCAACCGGCTCCGGGCGAGTGGCCGCACGAAAGTGGGCCGGTACTTCCATAATTACGCGGGTATCCACGATTGGCGGCTGCTTCCAGGCCTGGTGGATCGGCAGCCAGCCATTCTGGTGATCGATCCGGACGACTCGGCCAGAGGGCTAAAATATTTCATCCTGCTGGAATGGGCCGGCGACAGACTGGCGAGAATTCGCGATTTCCGCTATGCGCGCTACACGCTTGATGGCGCCGAGGTGGTGCCTCTGCTTGCATAGCAATTCGCGTTTCATAATGCCGAACACTGCCAGCTATTTTTGGATCGCGGCCGCTTGCCATCCAAGCGGCCGCCCTTTTCCGCCGATCCTGCTTTAAGCCGGTTGCAACTCCCTGCGCGGCAGCGGCGGGAAGGCGATCGCAATCGCCATCGCGCCAAGCCCGACAAGGGCCGAGCCGATGAACAGCCAGGAATAGCTGGCATAGGCATCGAACACCATGCCGCCGGCGAGCGGGCCGAAAGCCATGCCGAGGCTGGACAGCATGGTTACGGCACCGAACACCGTGCCGAGGATGCGCTGGCCGAAATATTCCCGCGCCAGCACCGCATAGAGCGGCATGACGCCGCCATAGGTGGCGCCGAAGATGACGGCGAGCGTGTAGAATTGACCAAGCTCGCTGACCGCCAGATAGGCGGCGATGACCACGGCCTGTATGGCCAGCCCGGTGATCAGCACCGGCTTGACGCCCAACCGATCGGCAAGCACGCCGTAAAGCAGCCGGCCACCCAGCCCTGCCAGGCCCTCGATACTGTAGATGCTGACCGCCGCCATCGGCGCTATGCCGCACAGCATCGCATAGCTCACCATGTGGAAGATCGGCCCGGAATGCGCCGCGCAGCAGGCAAAGAAGGTCAGTCCCAACACGATGAATTGCGGCGAGCGCAGCGCCTGCGGAACCGTCATGCCGGCACCCTCGGCGGCAACGCTTGGGGTAGCGCTGTCGGCAGCGGGTTGGGGCGGCTGGCGCACCAGAAGCGCGGCCGGCAGTAGCAGCACCCACGCGGTTATGCCGATGTCGAACATCGCGGTGCGCCAGTCGTAGGCCGAAATCAGCCAGCGGGCGAACGGCGAGATGGTCATTGGCGCCACGCCCATGCCGGCCGAGACCAGCGAGACGGCGAGGCTGCGGTTCGTGTCGAACCAGGCGGAGGTCAGCGCGATCATCGGCGCGAAGAAGGCGCTTGCCGCGAGGCCGACGAGCACGCCGTAGGCCAACTGGAAAACGAGCAGCGAACCGGTGCGGCTGGCCAGGACCAGCGCCAGGCCGAGCAGCACGGCGCCGGTCATGACGACGATGCGGGCGCCGAAGCGGTCGTAAATGGCGCCCCAGGCGAAGCCGCCGAGACCCATTACCAGGAAGTTCAGCGTCATCGCACTCGATATGCCGGCGCGCGACCATTGTGTGTCGAGCGCCATCGGTTCGAGGAAGATCGCCAGCGAGAACATCGCCCCGAGGGCAACACAGGTCATCAGTGCGCCAGCCGCGACGATAACCCAACGATAGGGAAGGCTCATTTCACTTTTCTCCCATGTCGGAAGCGTTGATACGGCACGACCTTTTCGAGCTTCGCCGAGCCGCTTGCGTCCGAAGGACGTTGGAGATGTCTTGAATCCGACAATCCGGTTGCATTTTTTATCCAGTCGGCGCGATGGCGCCATTCCACGGCTTTCTGGATTGACCGCGCACCATTCGAAGCTAGATTTCCAATCGGCGATCAGGAGCTGTCAAGCATGGCAAATCAGGAACTTCATCGCGGCCGTCTCATCGACCACCTCCAGCTGGTGGTCAGGGATCTCAAGGCCAGCCGCCGTTTCTACGAGGCGGTTCTCAACGTGCTCGGCATCCCGATCGGTGGCGCCGGCAATGATTATTTCTGGGCCGACGAGCTGTTCATCTCCAGCCCCGACAGCCCGGCGGCCCTGGGAAAGCTGACCGGCCGCCACCACCTGGCCTTCCAGGCAAAGGACCGTGCGATGGTCGATGCCTTCTACAGGGCCGGGCTTGAGGCCGGCGGCACCGACAATGGTGCGCCGGGCGAACGATCCTACCATCCCGGCTATTACGCCGCCTTCCTGCTCGACCCCGACGGCAACAACATCGAGGCCGTCCACCACGGCCCGGCCAGCCGCAGCGCCGATTCAGTGAAGATCACCTTCTAGCTTCCGGTAAAGGTGGTTCGCACCGGCCGGCACGGTTGGTCTCTGCCAAACCTGGGTGCTTGCGTCAGACCGCGTCTGCCCTATCGCGTCAGTGCCGCCATTTGGCCCACCAGGAAATTGACGAACAGTCGCGCCCGGACCGGCAGCTGTCGCCCGTAGGCATGGACGATGTGCACCGGCATGGTTGGCATCGCCACCTCGGGCAGGATGCGGACCAGGCGACCCGTGTCGAGATCGTTCTGCACGGCAAACCGCATCAGATGCGCGATGCCGGCGCCGGCAAGTGCCGCATTGCGGATGGCGCCGCCGTCGTCGGTGTCTAACCGCCCATCCGGCACGATCATCGTACCGTCGGCAAACGTGACCGGATAAGGCCGGCCAGCCATCTGGTGGCGGACGAATTCATGGTCCCGTAAATCCTCGACCGATGCCGGACGGCCGCGCCGCTCGACATAGGCTGGTGAGGCCACCAGCATGATCGGCAGATTGGCGATCTTGCGCGCGACGAGCCCAGTGTCTGAGAGCGGCCCCATGCGCACCGCAACGTCATAGCCTTCGCGGATCAGGTCGGCGTGGCGGTCGGTGACGCTGAGCTCGACCTTCACTTCGCCATGCTGCGCAAGGAACGCTTGCGCCCATGCCGCGATCAGGCCGCGACCGAGTTCGACCGGCGCTGTAACGCGCAGCAGGCCGCGCGCCGTATCGGCCATCTGGACGATGTCTTCGGCATCGTCCAGCGCCCTTAGCAGTGGCGCCACGCGCTCGTAGTAGGCGAGGCCTTCGCTGGTGAGCCCGAGCCGACGCGTCGAGCGCTGGATCAGCCTGACGCCGAGCCGGCGCTCGAGCCGCGCCACGCTTTTCGACACCGCCGACGGGCTGGAGCCGACCAGCCGGCTGGCGGCATGGAACGAGCCGGCATCGACCGTGCGGACGAAGGCGACGAGACCGGCGGTCTTTTCGAGGATGGTGGTCATTCCGGAATTCCAGGCACGAAAGAACGGATTGTGGGCACCATAATACGCGTTTCGATCATGATTAAATACCGCTCATCGTCAACAAAGGAGAGATTTGATGAGCAAGCTGAACGGCAAGGTCGCCATCGTCACCGGCGCCTCCAAGGGTATCGGCGCCGCCATCGCCAAGAGTCTTGCCACGGCCGGCGCCGCAGTGGTCGTCAACTACGCCTCGTCACGGGAAGGCGCCGACCGCGTCGTCGCCGAGATCGAGGACCGTGGCGGCCGCGCCGTCGCCGTCCAGGGCGACGTGTCGCAAGCGGCTGATGTGCGCCGCCTGTTCGAGGCGGCGAAATTGGAGTTTGGCGGGCTCGACATACTGGTCAACAATGCCGGAGTCTTCGCATTCGAGCCGCTGGAAGCGATTACCGAGGCCGAGTTTCACCGCGAGTTCGACACCAATGTGTTGGGCATCATTCTGACCACGCAAGCAGCAGTGAACCATTTTGGCGCGGGCGGCGGCAGCATCATCAACATAAGCTCGGTCGCCAGCCGCAATCCGCAGCCGAACTCGCTCGTCTACGCCGCGACCAAAGGTGCGGTGGACACGATCACGCTGTCGATGTCGCGGGAGCTCGGCGCACGCAACATCCGCGTCAACGCCATCGCGCCCGGCGGCATCGATACCGAGGGCCTCGCGCGCATCGGCATCATCGGCAGCGAATTCGAGAAGCAGATTATAGCCATGACGCCGCTCGGTCGCTTCGGCCTGCCCGACGACGTCGCCCGCGTCGCGGTGTTCCTCGCCTCCGACGAAGCGTCCTGGCTGACCGGCGAGCGCATCACCGCCTCCGGTGGCTGGCGATAGGCATGGAGGGCGCGAACCTGCCGGCTCGCGGACCGTGCTACCCGCGGCGCGACGCACTGCAATCGATGACGAGAGCGATCTAAGCCCTATGTAGCAGCGAGGGAGGAGCGCCGTGCGCCATCGATGACGGCGAGATGCCAGGGAGGTAACGGATGACGGGCGACGAAAAAGCAATCCGAAAGCTGGTCGAGACGTGGATGGATGCGAGCAAGCGTGGAGACATCGCGACCGTCCTCAGCTTGATGACGGACGATGCGATCTTCATGGTTCCCGGCCGGGAACCCTTCGACAAGGAGATCTTCGCGGCAGCCGCGCTGGAGACGGCCGGCGTTCATATCGACGGCACGAGCGATATCGTGGAACTACAGCTTCTCGGCAATTGGGCTTTCATCCGCAGCCGCATCAATATGACCGCGACCCCGCCGAATGGCGAGCCGGTCCATCGATCGGGATATGCGCTGACGCTCCTGCGCAAGGAGGCGGATGGTGAGTGGCGGCTCGCGCGCGACGCAAACCTGCTGACCCAGCAAAGCTAGAGCCGGTCTCCGGCATCGCTGCACCCGAAGGCGCGCCAGGGGGAGCGATTAGATGGCGAAGATGCGATGCAGGTCGCCCTGAACAGCGTTCCCCTCCTCTACCCGATCACACCGGCAAAAGGGCGTTCGGCTTGACATCGGCGATGGAGGCGAAGGTGTGCGTTTCGCGCACGCCGGGCAGCGGCAGGATGACCCGCTGCAGGAAATCCTGGAACACCGCCATATCGGCGATCCGCGCCTTGACCAGATAATCGAAACCGCCAACCACCATATGGCACTCCAGAACCTCCGGAGCTTTCGCCACGGCTTCGGCAAAGCGGTCAAAGACGTGCGGCGCCGTGTGGTCAAGCCGGACCTCGATGAACACCAGCGTTCCCCGGCCGATCTTGCGCGGATCGAGCACGGCCCTGACCGCGGTGATAAAGCCGTCGCGGAACAGGCGTTTCACCCGCTGGCTGGTTCCGGTCGGCGACAACCCGACGCGCCCGGCAAGATCAAGCGTCGTCCGACGGCCGTCTTCCTGGAGCAGCCTGAGCAGGCTGCGGTCTATCTGGTCGAGATCCTCCATTCCACAATCCACGCTATCTCAGAGATTTTTGTGCTTATTTCACGCAGAGATGCCAAAAACAACGTATTTCATCACATAAAACGTCGCAATAACCTGCGCTTCCCTCTCTCACCTAAGCAAACGCGGTGAGCCGATTTCGACGACCACAGGAGTGCAGGATGACCAAACAAGCGTTCAGCCCAGCCGGCAGGAGTGCGGCGGAAATCAGCAAGGGAACGACCGAGATCCTGGTGCTGAGCGAAGCCGACGTGATGGCATGCATCGACCTCAGCCAGCTTCTCGATGTTCTGGAAGACGGCTTCAAGGCGCTGTCACAAGGCAAGGTCGTCAATCCACCCCGACCACAACTCGACATCCCCGGGGCCGGCTACAGCCTCGCCATGCCGGCCTGGATGGAGGGCATGAACCTGACCGTCAAGATCGTCAATGTCTTCGAAGGCAACCTGGCAATCGGCCTGCCCAGCCACCTCGCCACCATCAGCCTGTTCGATCCGCTGTCCGGCCTGCCGGTCTGCATCATGGACGGCACCTTCATAACCGCGGTGCGAACCTCCGGCTCCGCCGTGCTGTCGGTGCGCGCGCTTGCGCGCCGGGATGCCAGGATAGCGACAGTGGTCGGCGCCGGCGTGCAGGCCAACCAGCACCTGCATCTGTTGCCGCTGGTGCGCGATTTTGCCGAAATCCGTGTCGCTTCGAAGAGCTTCGACGATGCGGCAGCACTTGCCCGGCTGCATCCGTCGGTGGTGGCGGTCGCCGACCTCGAGACGGCAGTGCGCAGTTCCGACGTGGTGTGCCTGGCGACCCACTCCTACCAGCCGGTGATCGACGCAGGCTGGGTCCAGCCGGGCACGCATGTCTCCTCGGTCGGGGTGGCGCCGCCCGGCGGTGAAATGCCGATCGAGCTCATCGGCAGATCCAGTCTTTTTGTCGAAACCAAGGATGCATTCAAACCGACCCCGGTCGGATCTTGCGAGCTTGCCGGCTTCGACCCGGATTTCGGCACCGAGCTTGGCGCCATGCTGCTCGACCGCGCGCCGGGCCGCGTTTCGGATCAACAGATCACCACCTACAAGGCGATGGGCATTGCGATGGAAGACATGGTCGCCGCCGACCTCGTCTATCGTTGCGCCCGGCGTCTGCGCAAGGGAAAGCTCATCGTGCTGTAGGCGCGTACCGCGCGCCATGCGGGATCGACGGTGCTGACAATGGCGCTTTCGCGCAAGCGGCCGGGCTAAAGGCCGGCCCCTCAGGCCGGCTCGCGCTTCAGCGCCTGCGCCATGCAGTGAATGCCGCCGCCGGTCTTCGAGATCTCGCTCATGTCGATGGCCGCCACCTCGAAGCCGCGCGCCTTGAGCTGACCGATCAGCGTCTGGCTCGAGGTCGGCGCGATTACCCGATCCTTGCCCAGCGACATGAAGTTGCAGCCGAGCGCCATGGTATCCTGGAACGGCACGTCGATGATTTCGTGGCCCTTGCCCTTCAGCCAATCGACGATGCCCGGCTCCGTGCAGGCGAGGCAGACGGCGGTCAGTTTTTCAGCGATCGGCACCACCATCAGGTCGATATGGACATAATATTCGTCGATGAAGGCGATGCGGGTCTCCCAGCCATCCTTGTCGAACCAGGCCTGCACTTGGCGCGCGCCCTCCTCCTGCGTGCGGGCGCCACCGCAGCCGATCAGCACGACGCCGTCCTCGATGACGTTGAAGTCGCCGCCCTCGAACGTGCCCGCGGTGACCATGTCGTAGATCGGGATGCCGAGCTTCTCATAGGTGCGGATCGCCGCGTAGTTCTCGCCGCGCCGCCACCACTGGGCCATGGCGGTGATGATGGCGCCATACGGCGTCATGACGCTGGAATCGCGCGAGTAGACCTGCATCGGCAGTTCCGGCGTCGGCTCGTGCCAGTGGATGTTGACACCGAAATGCTCATAGGCGGCGACCAGATCCTTGTGCTGCGCTTGCGCGATCTGGACGTTGCATGGCGCTTCGCGCAGATGCTTGCGCGACAGCGAGCTGGTCGAGAGATGGCGCAGGAAATTCGGCGAGCCGAGCAGCACGTCGGTCAGAACATCGGTTTCGTTGGCGAAACCCCAGGCGGTCAGCGGCTTGGTGCCGCCGGCCGGGTTGCGGCGCTGCAGCGAAAACGGCTCGGTGACGATGCGGTCATGGACGGTCATGGGGTTTCTCCTCGTGAAGGGCGGCTTGGTTGATCATGCGGCTTGGTTGCTTGGTATCCACCAATCCCGCCCGCGCGGGGTGGTGATGTATTCCGGCCAGCGAAATCCAATCGGCGGATCGTAGTCGCAGAGCGGCGCGATCCAGTTCGAGCCGCCGATGCCGCCGCCGGTGCGGGTGACGAATTCATCCATCGCCGCGTCGCGCGCAGCCTCGTCTTCCAACAGGCGAAGTGCTGCCAGCGCGACCGTCTTTGCGGCGCAGATGACCATCGGGTCGATGGTGGCAGAAATGCCGCCCAGCGCATTCATCGCCCAGGACGGAAACGCGTGGCCGTTCTCGGATCGCAGCGCCGGCCGGGCGACGTAGAATCGTGCCGTCGGTGTATGCCACGACATGTCGGTGTAATCGTCGGAGGTGGAATTGAGCTGCCAAGGCGGCAGGTCGTGGCGCAGTAGCGTCTCGGCCGCCTGTGGTGCAATCAGCCGCTCCAGTTCGTCGATGAATGGTTCCTCGGTCGCCTCGCCCCCGGCATTGACCTGGATTTCGCGGGCGATCGCCTTGGCCGTCTCGTCCCAGCACGGCGGCCCGACCGCCGCCAGCGCGTCGAAGGCAATGCCGGCCATTGCGTGGTTGGCAAGCCCCGGCCGCGACTTCGACACCCAGTGCCGCTCATAGCGGCAGCCGCTCATCCTGGCTGCGGCTTCCGCATTGCGGTCGAGCATGGCGGTGACCTGCTCCGCCATGGCAAGCGTCGGCACGCGGATCATGTACTGGATCTCAGCCAGCCCGGCCGGCAGATTGTCGGCGGTCGCCTGGCCCGCCGTCAGGATCGCCTCGCTGATCGACCAGCCGCCCTGGTGCGGCAGCATGGAATCGCGCAGCGCCTTGGACGCCATATACATCATCATGAGCGCGTCGTTGGCGCCGGGCGCCCTGACTGCCGAATGCGCCTGCGGGATGGGTGCTGCATCGCTTGCGCGAACCCAATTTTCGGGTTCGTCGCACACAAAGCGGTAGATCATCGCATAGGCCGCACCGCAATGCGTGTCCCAGCGCGCCGTGTTGCACAGCGGCAGCATGTAAAAAGGATGGAAGGAGATCATGCCCGCCAGCCCATCGTAATAGCCCTTCGCGGCATGGATCGGCTTCGATCCCCTCACCTTCTCCGCCGGCTCGCCGGTGAAGCGCAGCGTGCCTGATATGCCGTGGCGCTGCATCGCAGCCTTGGTCGCCAGCAGCCCGCCGAGGCTGGCAATGCCGAGGCCGGAATGCGGATCGGTGTGGCCGCCGGCCTGTTCGCCCAGCCCCGGGCGCGGTCGCTTCACCGTCGCCGCATCCTGGCAATTGCCAGGTACCGCGTCGTACTCGGCATACATGCCGATCGTCGGGCCGGTCCCGTTGGTCCAGTGGGCGCAGAAGGCGGTCGGCATGCCGCCCGATCCTTCCTCGACCGAAAACCCTTCGTGCTTCAACTGCTCCACATACCAGGCCGCCGACTGGTATTCGCGCCAGGCGGTCTCGCCGAAATCGAAGATGGTCCGCGTCCACGCCGACAGCGACGGCTGGATGTCGTCCAGACAGGCAAGCGCGGTCGCTTGCGCCGAGGTCACCGGTTTCTCCATGGCGGAAAGAAAGCAGTGAAGCGCCCCGCCAAAAAGTGATATGTTTTCCCGGCTCATGCAAATTCGGTTCACCTCTTGAGAATTCCCTCGACGCAGGCGCTGCGCGCCCTCGACAGTTTTGCCCGCCACGGCAGCGTCTGGCGCGCCGCTGACGAACTGCATCTGACCCGCAGTGCCGTCAGTCATCAGTTGCGCCTGCTCGAACGCGATCTCGGCTTCGATCTGCTCGAACGCATCGGCAAGGGCGTGGCGCTGACGCCACGCGGCCAACGCTATGCCAGCGACGTGCGCAAGGCGCTGACGGTGCTGGGCGACGCGGTGACACGCCATGCCGGCACCGGCATCGGCGGCTCATTCAGTGTCAGTTGTACGCCGGGTTTCGCCTCCCTGTTCCTGTGCACCCATATCGGCGAGTTCCGGCAGATGTACCCCGATGTCGCGCTGCGCATCCTGACGCCGCGCCGTCTCGACGACGTGAGCAATGCCGAGGCCGATGCCTTCATCGCCTTCGGCGTCGGCAATTGGCCGAACCGCGCGGTCGAGCTGTTGTGCGGGATCTCCTTTACGCCGCTGTGCAGCCCGACGCTGCTCAACAAGATCGGCGGCTTCTCCAAGCCGGCCGACGTGCTGCGCGCCAATCTCCTGCATCTCGGCGATACCGAGGACTGGGCGCGCTGGCTGGCGCTGTCCAAGGTCGAGAACCCCGACCCGGAAGGCGGCATCTTCTTTTCCGACATGAACCTGGTCTTTTCGGCGGCGATCGCCGGCCAGGGCATCGCCATGGGCGACGAGCTGACCAGCGGCCGGGCACTGAGCGAAGGCCGGCTGGTCCGCCCCTTCGACATAGCGATCAATTCACCGCGCTCGTATTTTCTGGTTTCCGAGCACGCCAAGGCGGCGCATCCGGTGCTGGAGGCGTTTGGGCGGTGGCTGAGATCGAAGCTGTCGGAGAACCAGCGTTAATCTCCCCCCTCGAGGGGGAGATGGCCGCGAAGCGGCCAGAGGGGGTCGGTCCAACTGGGCTCGGCCTGCTGCTGCAGAGGAGGTTGGCACTTCAAGCGAAGCGACCCCCTCTGTCGCCTTCGGCGACATTTCCCCCTCGAGGGGGGAGATTGGCGCATAGATGAATCAAATTTGCCGATCAGGCGAAAACTATTCGGTTGCGGTGAGCCGCCGCCCTGCCTACGATTTCGCCTACGCTAAGGAAAGGGCAGGATGCAGCAACCCGGCCGGGCCGCAGAGATCAAGGCAATCGGGATCGGCAAGAGCTTCGGCTCGTTCCGTGCGCTGGACGATCTGACGCTCGATATCGGCCGTGGCGAATTCCTCACCTTGCTCGGCCCCTCCGGTTCCGGCAAGACCACCTTCCTGATGATCCTTGCCGGCTTCATTCAGCCGACCGACGGTCGCCTTTACAGCGACGGCGTCGACATCACCGAGCGGCCGGCCGAGCAGCGTGCCGCCGGCATGGTGTTCCAGGGCTATGCGCTGTTCCCGCATATGAGCGTCGAGGCCAACATCGCCTTCCCGCTCAAGGTGCGCAAGAAACCGGCGGCCGAGATCAAACGCCGCGTCGGCGAAATGATCGAGCGCGTCGGGCTCAAGGGCCACGAGAAGAAACTGCCGTCGCAATTGTCCGGCGGCCAGCAGCAACGCGTGGCGCTGGCGCGGGCGCTGGTGTTCGAGCCGGGCGTACTTTTGCTCGATGAGCCGTTTTCGGCACTCGACAAGGGCCTGCGCGGCCAGATGCAGGCCGAGATGAAGCGGTTGCACCAGGAGACTGGCACCACCTTCGTCTTCGTCACCCATGACCAGAGCGAGGCGTTGGCGTTGTCATCTCGCGTCGCCATCTTCAACCATGGCAAATTGCTGCAGGTCGGCGCGCCGGACGAGGTCTACGACCGGCCGGACAACCGCTTCGTCGCCGAGTTCCTGGGCGAGATCAACATGCTGCCGCTGAAGGGCGTGCGCCCGGCCGACAATGGCTCGACGGGCCTCTGCGAAGACCGCGCGATCAGCATGCGCTGCAGGGCCGAGAAGGTCCGTGGCGATGCCATCCTGGCGATCCGGCCGGAATACATGTCGATCGCCCGCGAAGCCGCGGCAGGCGAGAACGGCATTGCCGCGACTGCCGTCGCCTCGACCTATCTCGGCGCTGCGACGCGGCTCGATCTGACGACGCGGCAAGGCGCCAAGGTGACGGTCTCGGTGCCGAACGAGGTCGCCGCCTCTGCCCTCAGCAAGGGCAATTCCGTCTGGCTGACCTGGCCCGCGGAGAAAGGCTTCCTCCTTCCGGATGGAGAGCAATGACGATCGGCGTGGCGAATTCGCCAAGCTGACATTCAGGAAATACCAACGACAAAAGGGGAACTGACATGACAAACCAAACCAAGAAAAATTCCATCGAGGCGCTATCCGCCAGGGCAGTGCGCGGCGAGATCTCGCGCCGGCAGTTCACGCAGCTGGCCGCATTGGTGCTGGCCGGCACGCCGATGCTGCTGCGCTCGACCGGCGCCGTTGCCGCGGCGAAGGAACTGGTGCTGGTCAACTGGGGCGGCGACGCCATCACCGCCTACGATGCGGCTTATGGCCAGGCCTTCACCAAGGAGACCGGCATCACCGTCAAGATGGACGGCTCCGGCCCGACCGAAGGCGCGATCGCGGCGCAGTTCAAGAGCGGCGCGCCGACCTGGGATCTGGTCGACGTCGATCCGTTCTCGGCCATCACGCTCGGCGCCCAAGGCATGCTGGAGCCGATCGACTATGCGGTCGTCGACAAGAAGAAGATGCGGCCGGGATTCGGCTGGGAGTACGCTGCCTCGACCTATTTCTTCTCCTACGTCATCGCCTACGATGCCGAGAAATACGGCAGCCAGGCACCGACCGGCATGGCCGACTTCTTTGACGTGGCAAAATTCCCCGGCAAGCGCTCGCTCTACAAATGGGGCGTGTCGAGCTGGGAAGCGGCACTGCTCGCCGACGGCATCGCGCCGGCCTCGCTCTACCCGCTCGACCTCAAGCGCGCGCATGACAAGATCGCCGCCTTCAAGGAAAACGTCGTCGCCTATTGGGGTGGCGGCGCCGAAAGCCAGAGCGTGCTGCTCAATGGCGAGGCCTCGATGGCGATCGTCTGGTCGACGCGGGCTTCGCTCATCGAGCAGGATTCCGGCGGCAAGATCAAGTTCATCTGGGACCAGGGCCTGATCTCGCCCGGCGCGCTCGCCGTGCTCAAGGGCAATCCCGGCGGCAAGGACGCGGCGATGAAGTTCATCGCCAGCACCCAGGACCCGGAGAAGGAACTCATCATGTTCGACAAGCTCGGCCAGGGTCCGGCCAACCCGGCCACCGATGCGCTGATCCCCGCCGACAAGAGGCGTATCAATCCGGTCGATCCCGAGAACATGAAGAAGCAGATTCCGCTCGACATGGATTGGTACGCCAAGAACTACGGGGCGGCACTCGACGAATACACGAAGATCATCTCCGCCTGACAAGCCGGGATAACCGGATGAGAGCATACCTCTCCGACAGGATGGGCGCGGCGCTGTTGATGGCGCCGCTGCTCCTCTTTCTTGTGCTGGCTTACGCCTGGCCATTCCTTGGCGTGGTTAAATGGAGCTTCACCCTGCCCACGCCGGGGCTGGGGCAGTACAATGCGCTGCTCACGGATCAGTTGGTGCAGTCGGTCTTCATCCGCACGCTGCGTATCGCCGCGATCGTGACGATCGTTTCGGTTGCCGCCGCCTACGCCATCACCGTTGTCTGGGTACGCGGCACGCCGGTGCAGCGCGTCGTGGCCGAGTTCTGCATCCTGGTGCCGTTCTGGATCTCGGTGCTGACGCGCGCCTTCGGCTGGGTGGCGCTTTTGTCCAATCGCGGCCTGATCAACACCTGGCTGCAGGCGGTCGGCTTCATCTCGGAGCCGCTGGCGCTGGTGCGCAACGAGTTCGGCGTTATCGTCGGCATGACGCATTTCCTCATCCCCTTCGCGGTGTTTCCACTGGCCTCTTCGATGCGAAGCCTCGACGACCGTGTGCTGCTGGCGGCGCGCGGCCTCGGCTCCAGCCGCATGCGCACCTTCTGGTCGGTATTCGTGCCGATGACCCGCTCCGGCATCATCGGCTCGGCGCTGATCGTCTTCGTCTTTTCGCTCGGCTTCTTCGTCACGCCGGCGATTCTCGGCGGCGGCCGCAGCGTGATGATCGCCGAGCTGATCTATCTCCGCATCTTCCAGAGCCCAGACTGGGGCCTGGGCGCGGCGATCAGCGTGGTGCTGGTGTTATTCGTCGGCGCGCTGATGGCGCTGCTTTTCCGCTATATCAGGCCGAAGCAGTTGGTGTAGCGCGATGCCGACCTACCGCCCCGGTCCCGTCTCGCTGATCCTCGCCGCCCTGGTCGCGCTATTCCTGCTGTTGCCGCTGCTCGCCGTCATCCCGGTATCGCTGACGCC
Source organism: Mesorhizobium sp. M0074 (assembly GCF_040322975.1). NCBI lineage: Bacteria > Pseudomonadati > Pseudomonadota > Alphaproteobacteria > Hyphomicrobiales > Phyllobacteriaceae > Mesorhizobium > Mesorhizobium sp. M0074. Next base: position 202,549 of record NZ_JAMYUM010000005.1, on the reverse strand, counting down.
GAGCCGCATGCTGGCGATGCCGTCGGGCGAACTGTCGCTGCGCCATTACCAGGCGCTGATCGAGGATCCGCGCTGGATCAATTCGATCCTGCTCTCGATCAGGATCGGCATAGTCAGCAGCGCCTTTTCCACGGTGCTGGCACTGTGCTTCAGCCTCGGCGTCTGGATGTTCCAGCCGCGCTTCACCGCCGCTCTCGTCGGCTTCGTGCTGCTGCCAATGGTGGTGCCGCCGGTGGTCTCGGCAATCACGCTCTATTTCCTGCTGACCTCGATCTCGGGGTTCTCGTCGTTCTTCGGCTATGACACCTGGCTGGGTGTCGCCATGGCGCATGCGGTGATGACGGTGCCCTTCGCCACGGTGCTGATCCTGGTGTCGCTTAGCCAGCTCGACCGCCGCATCGACCTCGCAGCCCGCGGCCTCGGCGCGACCGTGTGGGAGCGCGCCACCCGCATCATCATGCCCAACATCAAGTTCGGCATCGTCACCGCAGCACTGCTGTCCTTCGTGCTGTCCTGGGAAGAGATCGGCGTCACCCTGTTCATCACCTCGGTCAACGCCATCACGCTGCCGCGGCTAATGTGGATGGGCCTGCGCGACAACATCGACCCGGCGATCGCAGCGCTCTCGGTGATCCTGATCGTCATCACCGTGCTGGTGCTTGTGGCGCGAAGCGTCGTGGTCAGGCTGCGCGCGGCGCAGTAGACGCCGCCTCACGCCGTGGTGACTGGCGCGAATGAAACCTTGGGCTACGATTTTCGTTATAGATGGTTCAACAGGTCGAAGGCCCCGCCATGAACCAAGGATGGTTTGCCAAGCCGGTTGCGGTTGCGGTCGGCATCGTGGGAGATATCCGCAACATTTCCAACGCACGGCAGGCTGTCGCGTTGCTGGAAGCCCACTGGCGTGACACCGGCAGCGCCAAACACGGGGTGGCACTGCGCACATGCCGCCGCGCCATGAGCGACGACCGCTGGACCGAAGCCGCCAGGAACGCATTCGTCGAGGCCGCGCGGGAGGCGCATGTCCTGGTCGAGCGCGCCGTCGAACCGGAGAACCGGTCCAGGCAGGCAGGACCGTGATCGATTTTTGAGAGCTCGGTGGTTCGGCGGATTTATTGCATCTCAGGCAGCATGCAACCTTGGAACGGCGCTGACGTCGACCTCGCGCTCCGCATGCCAGGCATCATAGGCAGCCTGCATCCTGAGCCAGATCGCGGCGCCGTCGCCGAACATCTTTCCAAGACGGGCAGCGACAGCCGGCGACACCGGCTTCTTTTCGCGGATGATGTCATAAAGCTGCTGGCGCGAGATTCCGAGCAGATTGGCGATTTCCACCTTGGTCTTTCCGGTTGCCGGGATAATGTCGTCGAGCAGCGCCCCAGGGTGGGATGGGCAGCGCTCCATCGGACGCATCGGCTCATACACGCTCATAATCGATTCTCCAATCTAAGCCGTCTCAATGGTACTGTTCGAAATCGACGCGGGCAGCATCATTGGCGTCGAATTCGAATGTGATGCACCACGGCCCGTTGACATGCACCGTGTAGCGGGTCGGGTTAAAGCCCTCCAAAGCGTGGAAGTCGAAGCCGGGCAGGTCCATGTCATCAGGCCTTTCCGAGACTTCCAAGCGGTCAAGACGGACAAGGATGCGCTTATGCATCTTGGCGTCTATCTTTCCGGTCTTTCCGGTTTGAAAGAGGTCCGCCAGCGCCTTGTGCTTGAACGACTTGATCATGCAACATGTAAGCATATTGCTGACGCGGGTCAAGCAGGTGTAAGCAAATGATTTACAGAATGGTCCAGCCAATCGGAGGCAATAGCTACGCCCGCTGGATGCTGAGCCGGGCCAGCCGAATACCTGGCGGACCTATGTCACGGCATTATCCGCTATCCCATGGCGTGGCGAATAGTCTTGGACAGGCGGCTCAAAAATGCCGGCCTCGACGATGCGTCGAGCTTCCACGACAGCACTGCCGTCGCCATTTTCCGCGGCAACAGCCCGACCGACAGGAACCAGGCGGCAAGGATGGCGCGCCGCCGCAAGGATGCGGTCATTTCGAGGCTGGCGACGGCGCCGGCCGCCCCGAGCGCCAGCCGGGAATCATCGGCCACGGGGTGTCGGCCGCTGTCGGCGCAGAGCGACGCCAGCCGCTCTTCCAGGTGGACCGGATCGTGGCGGACAGCATCCGACGGCACGATGGTCAGGCCGATCCCCGAGGCCTGGTCCGACAGCGCCTGCATGCGGCGGAAATCGTGGGTTACCCGCCAGCGTGCCCGCTCGGCGAGCTTTTCACCGAAGACTGAATGGTTGGCGCCGTGGATCCGGTAGGCGCCGAGGCATTCGTCGATCGATTGGACATGCCCGTACATCGGCGCCAGCGTTGCCAGATAGCCGTCGGCGCCCTGGCGGAATTCCGGCTCCGGTATCGGCATGATCGATTCGAGCGTTGCGCGGTCAAAGGCCAGCCCGCTGGTCACTGTCGTCTGATAGCGGCCCTTGTGCAGGAGTTTCGGCATGACGTCACCGCTGTCGAAAGGCAATTCGGGCGGCGGAAAGACATCCTTGATGCGTTGCCCCTCGTCGACGATATGCAGTCTGGACTGGACCTGAGCGGTTGCCTCGTCCCAGGTTTCGACAATGGTGGAGACGGCGGTTGGATAAAGATAATCGTCGGCGTCGAGGAACAGGACGATCTTGCCCGAGCTCGCCGCGAAGCCGGTGTTGAACGCCGCCGCGTGTCCGCCATTTTGCGCCCGCGGGCATGCGAGGATCTCGTCGCGATAGGATTCCATGATTGTCGTGGAATTGTCCTGCGATGCATCGTCGACGACGACGACTTCGACATCCGCGTAGTCCTGCTCGAGGGCGCTGTCGATGCTGCGTTTGAGGAACCGCGCATAGTTGTAGTTCGGGATGATGATGGATACCGGAATGACAGGCTGCATCGCGTTTGACCTCGCATCTTGCTTTGGTTCGGCAAAGGCCCTCATGGGCCTGCCCCTCTTCAAGTGCCCCTCTTCAGGCGCGACGAGTTCCCCTCAGAAAAGCTTGCGCTTTCCACCAGGAGACGGGTCACGTTTCGCTTGCGACTTCGCAGTGAGGCCGCCATTGCCTTCGAGGGCTGCCGCCATAGTCAGAACGCGGTCGGCAGCAAAAGCTCCGACGGTTCGGCAAGGATGATGTTGCAAACCGAGCCCGACGGAAATGTCTCGCCTCGCGATCAGGTCGGGAGCGAAGCGGACGGTGCCATGAAGGCACGGCGGATACTGGCCTGCAAATGCGGCTGGAACAAGCCCCGCATCGAAAATAGCGCCACTTCAGGTTGCGTTTCAGGCGGCATGCCGCGACCGCCGCCGCTGTTGCCCCGAAGCCGGCGAACCGCCTCCGGGGCCTTGTGGTCATGTGGCCTAGACGGTCAGGCGGCCTGCAAACCCGGCAGCGACAGGTCGACTTCCTCCGGCAAGTCGCCGGCCATGGCGGCGGCAAACTTCGTCTGGTCGAGTTCTCCCTCCCAGCGTGCCACCACCACTGTCGCCACCGCATTGCCGATGAAGTTGGTCAGCGCCCGGCATTCCGACATGAAGCGGTCGACGCCGAGGATCAGCGCCATGCCGGCGACCGGCACGGTGGGGACGACCGAAAGCGTCGCCGCCAGGGTGATGAAGCCGGCGCCGGTGATGCCGGCGGCCCCCTTGGAGCTCAGCATGGCGACGGCGAGCAGCAGGATCTGGTCGCCGTAGGTGAGCGGCGTGTCGGTCGCCTGCGCGATGAACAGCGCCGCCAGCGTCATATAGATGTTGGTGCCGTCCAGATTGAAGGAATAGCCGGTCGGGATGACCAGGCCGACCACCGAGCGGTTGCAGCCGGCGCGCTCCATCTTGGCCATGAGGCCCGGCAATGCCGCTTCCGAGGACGAGGTGCCAAGCACCAGCAGCAGCTCTTCCTTGATGTAGCGGATCAGCGCCAGGATCGAGAAGCCGTTGTAGCGGGCAACCGCGCCGAGCACCACCAGCACGAACAGCAGCGCGGTCAAGTAGAACGTGCCGATCAGCATGGCGAGATTGGCGATCGAGGCGATGCCGTATTTGCCGATCGTGAAGGCCATGGCGCCAAACGCGCCGATCGGTGCGGCCTTCATCAGGATGGCGACGAGGCGGAAGATCGGCGTGGTCAGCGCCTGCAGGAAATCGACAACCGGACGGCCGCGATCGCCGACCAACGCCAGGGCGACGCCGAACAGCACCGAGAAGAACAGCACCTGCAAAATGTCGCCCTGCGCGAAGGCGCCGGTGATGGTGTCAGGGATGATGTTCATCAGGAACCCGACGATGGTTGTGTCGTGCGCCTTCTCGGCATACGCCGCCACCTTGGCGGTATCGAGCGTCGCTGGATTGATGTGCATGCCGGCGCCGGGCTGGACGACATTGGAGACGACCAGGCCGACGACCAGCGCCAGCGTCGAGAACACCAGGAAATAGATCATCGCCTTGCCGGCGACGCGGCCGACCTTCTGCAGGTCGGAAACACCGGCGATGCCGGTCGCCACGGTCAGGAAGATCACCGGCGCGATCACCATCTTCACCAGCTTGATGAAGGCGTCGCCGAACGGCTTCATCGCCTCGCCGGTTTCGGGATAGAAATGGCCGAGCAGCACGCCGGCGGCGATCGCCGCGAGCACCTGCACATAAAGATGCCGGTATAAGGGAAGTTTGCCGCGCGGCTCGGCGGCAGCGATTGCTGTCTGCATGACGTCCTCCATGGCGCCCCGATCGAAAGCTCGACTCCCCGGGGCAGTTGTTTTGAGACCAGCAGCCTCGCGACTGCTGAATTCGTGTTTGCAACAGCCGTGCCAGATACGCAGAAGAGTGCTTCAGCATTGATTTTATTGAGCATTCGCAAACGTCCGCACTGCCGGACGCATGGTCAAGTGCGACTCTCCGCATAGGTCGAATTGTGTTTTGTGCGAGTTCATGCACAAATGGGCGATGCTGCAACGCCCCGCCGGTGCCTTGTCTTCGACGCCCGAGCAACTCGCCAGGCGGGCGCGCCGAGCCTGGCTGCTGTTTGCGGCCGTCGCCCTGCTGATCGTCACCGCAGCGCTCTACGGCGCCGGCCTCTACGGCCGCACCGCCGAGGTCGAGACCCTGGCGGCGCAGGGGCGTACCGACGCCAATCTGAAGGTCGCGCTGCTGCGCGCCGTGCTCGAAAGCCCGCGTGCCCTGCCCCTGCTATTGTCCGCAGACCAGCAAGTGCGTGACGCGCTGACGCAGAAAAATGCCGCGGCAATCGATGTGCTGAACCGCAAGCTCGAGGGGCTGGTCTCCGGCACCAAGGCGTCGGTACTCTATGTCGTCGGCACCGATGGACTGGCGATCGCCTCCAGCAACTGGCGCGAGCCGATCAGCTTCGTCGGCAATGACTACCGTTTCCGCGATTATTTCTCCGGCGCGATGCAGGCTGGAACCGCCGAGTATTTTGCGCTCGGCAATGTCAGCAAGCGCCCTGGCCTCTACATTTCGCGGCGCGTCGGCGACACAGACGCACCGCTCGGCGTCGTCGTCGTCAAGATGGAGTTCGACCAGCTCGAAGCCGACTGGCGCGAGGCAAACCGCCCGGCCTATGTCAGCGACGAGAATGGCGTCGTGCTGATCACCAGCGTGCCGTCCTGGCGTTTCATGACAACCGCACCGCTGGCCGCACCTAAGCAAGCCGCGATCCGCGACAGCCAACAGTTCGGCGACGCGCCGCTTGTGCCGTTGCCGATCAAGCACCCGCGGGCGCTCAGCCCGGATGTGTCGATCGTCCACGCGGTGACACCCGGCGGCAGCGACGCGGAGTATCTCAGCCTTTCCACGACGGTTCCTTCGACCCCCTGGCGGCTCGACTATCTTGTCCCGGTCGAAGCGCCGATCGCCGCCGCCGTCCGCGAAATGCGGCTTCTTGCGCTCGGCGTCGTCGTCCCGCTGCTCGGCCTTGCCGCGTATCTGTTGTGGCGCCGGCAGTCGGCGCAGATGCGGATTGCCGCTGAACAGGCGGCCCGCACCGAACTCGAACGCCGCGTCGTCGAACGGACCGAGGATTTGAGCCGCGCCCGCGACCGGTTGCAGGCCGAGATAACAGGCCACCGCAGCACGGAAGCCAAGCTCCAAATCGTGCAGCAGGATCTGGTCCAGGCCAACCGCCTCGCCATCCTCGGCCAGGTCGCGGCCGGTGTCGCCCATGAGATCAACCAGCCGGTCGCCACCATACGCGCCTATGCCGACAATGCCCGCACCTTCCTCGACCGCAAGCAGACCGGGCCGGCCGAGGAAAACCTCGGCGCTATCGCAGCCCTTACCGAACGCATCGGCTCAATCACCGAGGAGTTGAAGGCATTTGCCCGCAAGGGCCGCACCGCCGCCGAGCCTGTCGAATTGCGCGGCGTCGTCGAGGGCGCCGTCATGCTGTTGAGAAGCCGCTTTGCCGGCCGGCTCGACGCATTGGCCATCGACCTGCCGCCGCCGAGCCTCAAGGTCATGGGCAATCGGGTGCGGCTAGAACAGGTGCTGATCAACCTCTTCCAGAACGCGCTCGAAGCACTCGACGGCCGCGACGACGCTCATGTGCAGGTGTCGGTCGAGGAGACCGCGGACGGCGTGACGGTCGGCGTGTCCGATAACGGACCCGGCATTCCACCCGCGATCCTCAAATCGCTGTTCACGCCATTCAACACCTCCAAGGAAAAAGGCCTTGGCCTTGGCCTCGTCATCTCGAAGGACATCGTCGCCGATTATGGCGGCCGCATCGAGGTCTCAAGCGACGACAGCGGCACCCGCTTCACCATTCATCTCCAGACAGCAGCGTAAGCCATCATGACGAACGATAATGCCGCGCCGGTGATCCTGATCGACGACGACCGCGATCTCCTCAAGGCCACCGTGCAGACGCTGGAGCTTGCCGGCTTCTCGGTCTCCGCCTTTGCGGTGGCGGCCGAGGCGCTGGCCGGGCTCGACGCCGGTTTTACCGGCGTCGTGGTGTCGGATATCCGCATGCCTCAGATCGACGGCTTGCAGCTTTTCAATCGCATCCTGCGGCTGGATGCCGACATTCCCGTCATCCTCGTCACCGGCCACGGCGACATCGCCATGGCCGTCAAGGCGATCAAGGACGGCGCCTACGACTTCATCACAAAGCCCTTCGCCGCCGACCGGCTGGTACAGAGCGTGCGCCGCGCAGCGGAAAAGCGCCGCCTGGTGATGGAGAACCGCGCCTTGCGCGAGGCGGCCGGAGAGGCGCAGGACGGCCTGCCGCTGATCGGCCAGACGCCGGCGATGGACAGGCTGCGCCGCACACTACGCCAGATCGCCGACACCGACGTCGATGTGCTGGTGACCGGCGAGACCGGCTCTGGCAAGGAGGTGGTGGCAAGCCTTCTGCATCGCTGGAGCCGCCGCGCGAAGGGCAATTTCGTCGCGCTGAATTGCGGCACGCTGCCGGAGACCGTCATCGAGAGCGAGTTGTTCGGCCATGAGGCCGGCGCCTTCACCGGCGCGCAGAAGAAACGGATCGGCCGCATCGAGCACGCCAGCGGCGGCACACTGTTCCTCGACGAGATCGAAAGCATGCCGGTCTCGACACAGGTGCAGATGCTGCGCGTGCTGGAGATGCGCGAGGTCACCCCGCTCGGCACCAACGAGGTGCGGCCGGTGGATCTGCGCGTCGTCGCCGCCGCCAAGGTCGATCTCGGCGATCCGCGCCAGCGCGGCGCCTTCCGCGAGGACCTCTACTACCGGCTCAACGTGGTGACGATCTCGATCCCGCCACTGCGCGAACGCCGCGACGACGTCGCCCTGCTGTTCTTCTACTTCGCCGAGCGCGCCGCCGCCCGTTTCCACCGCCAGGTGCCGGCAGTGCCGGCTTCGGTGCATCGCCATCTGAGCGACCATGACTGGCCGGGCAATGTGCGCGAACTGGCGCATTTCGCCGAGCGGTTCGTGCTTGGGTTGGAGGAAGGCGCCGAAGCACAACCCCCTGCCCTGACCGAATCGAACGCCGCCATGAAGCTGCCGGAGCGGCTGGAGCGCTACGAGGCCGACATCATCCGCGAGACGCTTGGCAGCAACGACGGCGACGTCAGGCGCACGATCGAAGCGTTGGGGATTCCGCGCAAGACCTTCTACGACAAGCTCCAGCGCCACGGCATCGTGCGCAGCGATTTTTCCCGGTAATCGCCGCCGGGCCTCGACCGAGCGGCTCGGCTATTTGGCGTCGTGGAAGATGATGCCGACAGTGTGGCGCATGCCGGAGCGAAGCCGGCTGACGCCGTGCCTGAGATTGACGCGGTAATTGCCCTTGCTGCCCTGGACCGGTCGATTGTGGACCGCGAAAGCGACCGCATCGCCCTGGCGCAGCGGCACCACCTCGGCGCGGCTCTGCATGCGCGGACGCTGCTCGGTCAGCACGAACTCGCCGCCGGTGAAATCCTTACCTGGTTCCGACAACAGGATCGCCACCTGCAGCGGGAAGGCAAGATCGCCGTAGAGATCCTGGTGCAGGCAGTTGAAGTCGCCGGGAACATATTGCAGCAGGAGCGGCGTCGGCCGCGTCTGGCCCTGCTCGTGGCATTGCCTGAGGAACGCGGCGTGTTCGTCGGGGTAGCGCTGCGCGATACCCATGCGCTCGTTCCAGTCATTGGCGACCGCGGCCAGGCGCGGATAGAGCGCGGTGCGCAAGCCGCCGATCAAGTCGGGCAAGGGATAGCGGAAATAGCGGTACTCGCCCTTGCCGAAACCATGCCGCGCCATGTGCACATGGCTGCGGAAATGGCTCTCGTCCGGATAGAGCCCGGCGATATTCCGGCACTCCTGCGGCGTCAGCAGCTTTTCCATCACCGCGCAGCCATAGCCGCTCAGCTCATCGGCCAGCGTCCGCCAGTCATATCCGGCAACGCGCACCTCCGCCGATTTCACCGCCGCTTTCGCGCCTATCGAAAGGATGGTCATGGCTTCGCCTCCTGTGGCTTCCGTGTCATTGAGATGGGTGAAACGGCGCGCGCGGACCACCCGTTTCTTGCCGGGTGAACTCGTTAGCGATTGTCTCGGGGATTTCGTTGAATACAATGCAGCGGGGCTTGCCGCGATGGGGGGGCGATTTGATCGGACGGGTTCGACAAAGGGACAGGGCAGTCCCCCGGCAATTCCTCGTTTGCCTCGTCGTCATGCTGGTCTCGATACTCCCGGCCTTGTCCGCCAGCAGCGACTGCGTCGGCGACGACGAGGTCGAGGCAAGTACGCGGATCGCCGCCTGCACGCGCATGATCGAGGATGCGACAGAGCCTGTGGCCAACCGCGCGACTGCCTACTACAAGCGCGGCGAGGCACGGGCATCACAAGGCGACTACGACCGTGCGATTGCCGATTTGGGCCAGGCGATCGACCTCGATTCGAAATTCGCCGGTGCTTACTATGCCAGAGGCACCACAATGGTCGAAGTGGGCGAAAATGATCGCGCCATCGCCGATTTTGGCCAGGTGATCAGCCTCGACCCGACAAACCCGGAGCCGTACAACAGCCGAGGTGTCGCCTGGGAGCACAAGGGCGACTACGACCGCGCCATTGCAGACTATGATCAGGCCATCAGCCTCGATCCGAAGCATTCCGACGCCCACAGCAACCGGGGCAACGCCTGGGCAGACAAGGGCGACTACGATCGTGCCATCACCGACTACGACCAGGCAATCAGCCTCGATCCTAAAAATGCGGGTGCCTACAATAACCGTGGTGTTGCCTGGAAACAAAAGGGCGAATACGACCGAGCCATCGCCGACTATGAACAGGCGATCAGTCTGGATGCGAAAGACGCCAGACCCTACAGCAATCGTGGTGCTGTCTGGGTACACAAGGGCGACTATGACCGCGCCATTGCAGACTATGATCGGGCGATCGACCTCGACCCGAAACATGCCGACACGTATGGAGATCGTGGCATCGCCTGGGCACGCAAGGGCGATAATGATCGCGCCCTTGCCGACTACGATCAGGCAATCGGCCTAGGTCTGAAAGACGCCAGCACCTACTACAACAGAGGCCTGGCTTGGTCGCACAAGGGCGACTATGACCGTGCCATCGCCGATTATGACCAAGCGATCGGCCTCAATCCTCAGGACGCTAGTGCTTACAACAATCGAGGCGTTGCCTGGAAACACAAGGGCGATTACGACCGCGCTATCGCGGATTATGACCAAGCGATCGGCCTCGATTCCCAGGATGCCACGGCTTACAACAACCGTGGCATTGCCTGGAAGAAGAAGGGTGACGACGACCACGCTGTCGCCGACTACACCCAGGCAATCAGCCTCGATCCAAAAAACGTTGATGCCTGGTACAACCGGGGCCTCGTCTGGTCTGACAAGGGCGACTATGATGGCGCCATTGCCGACTTCAGCCAGGCAATCACGCTCGATCCTAAAGACCCAACTGCCTACGACAACAGAGGCAATGCCTGGGCACACAAGGGCGACGATGACCGCGCCATTGCCGACTATAGCCAGGCGATCATGCTCGATCCAGTACATGCGAAAGCCTTCAGGTACCGAGGCCGTATCTGGCACAAGAAGGGCCATGATGACCGCGCCATTGCCGACTACGACAAGGCGATCAGCCTCGATCCGAAAGACGCCCGTGCTTACAATGGCCGGGGCGTTGTCTGGTCGGCAAAGGGCGACTACGCCCGCGCGACCGCCGACTACGATCAGGCAATCAGCCTCGATCCGAAATATGCCTATGCCTATTTTGGCCGCGGCATTCTCGCCTTCTATTCGAGCGCGCTGGCCAAGGCGCAAGCCGATTTCGGACAGGCGGCCACGCTCAAGCCCGACAATGCCTATTTTGCGATCTGGCTGGAGATGACCGAGCGGCGCAATGGTGCGGTGGGCCACTTGCAGGAAGCGACTGAAAAGCTCGATATGACCAAATGGCCGGCGCCAGCGGTTCGCATGCTGCTTGGAGAATTGACGCCGGCCGAGGTATCGGCGGCAGCCGACGACGCCGACCCGGCCAAGAAGCGTGGCAATTTGTGCGAGGCGAACCTGTTCATCGCCGAACTCGATCGGCTGCAACGCCATGACGACGAAGCCTTGCGGCTCTACCGGGTCGCTGCCAGCGATTGCCCTGGGGACTATTACGAATACGTTGCGGCCAAGGCCGCTCTGCACGAGTTGGGCGCGGTTCCGTGAAGACAATTTCCAAGACTTTTTGATGACCCGAGGAGCGACTTGACCGGACCGGTTCGAGAACGGCACAGGTTTTTCTGGCGCACGCTGGCTGGTCTCATCCTCCTGCTTGTCACGGGGCTTCCGGCGCTGGCCGCCAGCAACGACTGCGTCAGCGATGACGAGGTCGAGGCAAGCACGCGGATCGCCGCCTGCACGCGCATGATCGAGGATGCGACAGAGCAAGGCATACCGTCAGCCATTGTCCAAAGATTTTTATCGAATACCGTGCCGCCAACGCTGCGTTACGCGAGTTGGGTGTTTCGCCGTAACTCTGCCCGACGGATGTTCGTTTGCTAAGAAGACTATGCCGAACAACACAATACAGGTGCATTCTGCCAGACTGATTCAGGCTGTGCCGCGTCCATATGTCAGGAGCCTTCGCCAGCGCGATTCCGGTTTTCACTGGCCCGCGCTAGACTGGCAGCAACCGCAACCGGACTGCCCCTGGCATGATCGTCCAGACCTGCATCAATGGCGCGCGCAGCGCCGATTTCCACCCGCAACTGCCGCTGACGGCGGAGGCCATGGCGCGTGACGGCGCGGCCTGCATCGCTGCCGGCGCCGCCGAACTGCATGTTCATGCCCGCGGGCTGGACGGTCGGGAAAGCCTGGCTCCGGCGGCGATGGATCGGACGGTGCTGGCGCTCCGCCGCGCCTGCCCGGGGACGCTGATTGGCGTGTCGACGGGTGCCTGGATCGAGAACGACGACCAGCGGACGCTGGTTGCGATCGCCGGCTGGAGCGAGCTGCCCGACTATGCCTCGGTCAATCTCAGCGAGAATGCAGCACCGGCAGTCATGGACCGTCTGCGCCAGCGCGGCATTGGCATCGAGGCCGGGCTCGCCTCCGTTGCCGACGCCGAACGCCTGGTGAGCCTCGACCATGGCAACCGCGTGCTGCGCATCCTGATCGAAATCTCCGAGCAGGAGCCGGACGCTGCGCTTGAGATCAGCGACGATATCGCCGCCGTGCTCGACGGCGCCGGAATGCGCCGGGCAATCCTGCTGCACGGCGCCGACGCCACGGTCTGGCCTTTCGTGCACCAGGCGCCGGAACGCCGTTGGTCGACGCGCGTCGGACTGGAAGACGGCAAGGAGCTTCCTGATGGAACAGTATCACCCGGTAACGCTGCGCTGACAGCGGCAGCCGTCGCTATCTTCGAGTCCAGCCGTTAGCGCGGGAACGGCCAATCTCCTCTTCACTGGGGAGATGCCAAGTTTGGCAACGAGGCAGGCCAAAGTCGGCCGAGCATAAGTGTGGCGGCACGCTATATCAATAAAACTTATCTAAACCTTCACGTGTTAATTAAACCAACAATTAATCGGCACATCAACGATCACGTATGTTAATGCTCTCCTGCACCGGGGACCATTTTTTGATGAACATCATTCCACAGAATGATCACGCTGCGCCGCGTCGGATTCAACAGTATACATCGATACAGGTACTGCGGGGGCTGGCAGCTCTCATGGTTGTTATCTATCATCTTCCGGCCGCGCTGGGCATGCTCGATCTGCGTATTCCCGTTCTAAACAGCGGCGTCGACCTGTTTTTCGTCATTAGTGGTTTTGTAATGGTTCTCTCGACAGAGAACAGACGCGCCGACCACCGTGCTTTTTTGATGCAGCGCTTCACGCGCGTCGTTCCGTTCTATTGGGTTATGACCTTCCTTATGGTCGCCGCACTTTGGTTGTTTGCCGGTCGTGCAGTGTTTCTTGAGCAGATCACCAATAGCCTGCTTTTCATAGCCTATCTCGATACGGTCACAGGCTATGTCCAACCGGTGCTTGGCGTGGGTTGGACGCTCAATCTGGAAATCCTGTTTTACATTCTGTTCGCAGCGACTATGCGTTTCGGCACGCTGACGCAAATGGCCATGGTCGGCGTTGTCTTTGCAATCGCCGTAGCGGCGCGCATCGTCTTCAAACCCGCCGCCGACACTGTGCTGTTTTTCTATACCACGCCAATCCTGTTTGAGTTCCTTGCCGGCATGGCGCTCGGCCACCTGGTCGGCAGACTGGCGCGTTTGCCGACCGTCCTGGGTGTCTCGGCGCTCGTGTTCGCCATCGTGTCCATGCTGGTGATGGTACTTGGCTTCAACTTGCCGCGAACCCTTGCTCAGGGAATCCCGGCCTTGATCCTTGTCGCCGGTTGCATCAGCCTGGAAAGCTACTTCCGGCTTTTTGCTCCTCGCCTGCTGGCAAGGTTGGGCGATGCCTCCTACTCTCTCTATCTGACGCATCCTATCGTGCTGCTTGCGACCGCTCCTGTCGTTGCAAGCGTCAGCGTATCACCATGGCTTGCTGGCATGGTTATTGTCACCGCCTGCATTGCCGTCTCCCTGGCCAGCTACAGTTTTGTTGAAAAGCCGATTTTGGCCATTTCGCGGATGAGCCTTTCCGCCCGTCACGTGAAGGCATGAGTTGCGGCTGCGCCCCGCGGAACCACGCTGTCCCGCCAATCTTAGACCGGCGGCGCTGAACCTTCAAAAGATCCGGAAACAAAAACCCGCCTCGGGAGGACGGGTCGTTGGAGCCAAATTGGCACCATATCCAAATTAATAGCATAGCTGCCGGCACAAAGCAAGAACAAAATGTGGCGCACTCGACGAAAATTGCCGACAGGCACAGAGCCATGGCGGATGACATGGCTCTTGCCGTTGTTAAAAATCTCTCATAAGGTATTTTCATATCTGAAAGAAAATCCAATCGTTTCTTTCCTTTTATGAAAGCCTGAGCGTTTGCGGGAACATCTCGATCAGACCGACCGGCGACTGGTCAAGCTGCTGTCGCAGGACGCGCAGCTTGGCGTCAACCGCCTTGCTGAGAAGATGGCGATCTCGGTGCCGACGGTGCGCATGCGGCTGCGCAACCTGCTCGACCGCAACCTGCTCAAGATCGTTGGGCTGCTCAACCTGACCGAGCGCCCCGAACTGATCTCGGCCATCGTCGGCATCAACGCGCAAGGGCGCGGCCGGGCCCGGGAACTGGCGCAGCGCATCTCCGAATTGCCTTTCGTGAACTCGGCCACCGTCGTCACCGGGCGCTTCGACATCATCGTCGACGTGACCGTGGCCGGCGATGTCGCCGATCTCTACCGCGTCACCAGCGAGCTGATCCCCGGCGCCGGCGAGCCGGGCGAGGTCGTGCGCAGCGAGACTTTCGTCGTCATGGCGTCCTGCAACAAATGGGTCAGCCTGCCGGAAGGTTGCTGGTCGGACGAGACGCGGAAGGAAATGGCATGAAGATCGCGGTTCTCGGCGGGCTCGGCCTGCAAGGCCGGGCGGCTATCGCCGACCTCGTTGCCAGCGACGGCGTCGAGCAAGTGGTCTGCGTCGACACTGCAACCGGCGGCGCTGCGCGGCTCGGCGGCCTGACCGACCTTGCCCGCGTGCGTTTTGTAGTGCCGGAGGGCGCGATCGGTCCGGCGCTGGCCGAGGTGATGAAGGACGTCGGTGCGGTCATCGACCTGTTGCCGCAGCCGCTGATGCGCGACGCGGTGCAGGCGGCGATCGCGACGCGCACGCCGCTGGTCACCACCAATTACGGCAAGGCCATCGCCGATCTCGCTCCCGAGGCCGAAAAGGCCGGCGTGTCGATCGTGACCGAATGCGGGCTCGACCCCGGCATCGACCTGGTGCTCTACGCGCGCGCCGCCAGCCAGTTCGACACCATCACCGCGATCGATTCCTACTGCGGCGGCATTCCCGAGCCGAAGGCGGTGGTCGAGCCGCTGCGCTACAAGGTGAGCTGGAATTTCGACATGGTTCTGGTCAGCCAGAACCGCGACAGCGTGCTGGTCGAGGACGGCAAACGGGTCGATGTGCCGGCCGCCCGCCAGCACGACAATCGTTTCATCCACGAGATCGAGGTGGCGGGACTGGGCAGGCTCGAAGCCTTCCCCAATGGCGACGCGCCGCATTATGCCGGCATGCTCGCCGCCGCCAAGGGGCTGCAGCGCTCCGGCCGCTATTCGCTTCGCTGGCCCGGCTGGTCGGCGTTCTGGGCGCCGCTGAAGCAGCTCGGCTTCCTGTCCGAGGACAAGGTGCAAAGCACCGGTGCCAGCCCACGCGAATTCCTCGGCCGGCTGCTTGGCCCGCAACTGCAATATGGCGCCGACGAAAAGGACCTTTGCGTCATGCGCAACGTCTTTGTCGGCAGCGAAGGCGGCCGCCGCAAGACGGTGACCTCGGAGCTGGTCATCGAACGCGACCTCGCCTCCGGCCTGTTCGGCATGAGCCTTGGCGTCGGCTATCCCGCCAGCATCGTGGCGCAGATGCTGGCACGGCGCGAGATCGCCACGCCCGGCCTGCTCAACCCGCTGCTGCATGTGCCGGATGGCCGCTTCCTCGATGAGCTCGCCAGGCGTGGCATCAATGTCGCCGAAACGGTGAGCTGGGATTGAAGATTTTCGAACGGTGGTTGCCGCCGGCAACGGCGCCGCCGCTCAAAAGCGCCCCCCAACGGAAATCAAAGGGGTGAAACAACAAGTGGAACAACAAACGACAACAAGGAGGAATGCCCAAATGAAGATTGCCAAGCTTTTTATCGCCGGCCTTGCGCTCGCTGGCCTTACCGCTGCCGCCAGTGCGGGAACGCTCGACGAGATCACCAAGCGCGGAGAGTTGCGCGTCGCCGTGCAGACGCAAGGACCGCCCTTCTCGCTGGTGGGTGCTGCCGGCGAACGCACCGGCAGTTCGGTCGAACTCGCCGAACTGATGGCCAAGGAAATGGGCGTCAAGATCACCTTCCTCGACTTCGACTGGGACGGCCTGATCCCGGCGCTGCTGTCGGGCAAGGCCGATCTTCTGGTCGCCGACATGACCCCGACACTGGCGCGTGGCATGAAGGTCGCCTTCACCAAGCCTTACATGTACACGGGCAGCACCGTCTTCACCAAGGCTGGTACCGCCTTCAAGTCCACCGAGGACTGCAAGGCCAAGGGCACCAAGATCGCCGTGCTGCTCGGCGCCACCGGCGAGAAGGAAGCCAAGGCCGCCTTCCCCGACGCCGATATCAAGAGCTACAAGGGCGGCGGCCCGCTGCTGCTCGACGCCGTCAACAACGGCCAGGCCGATTGCGGCGTCAACGACGTCTCGGCGGTCAAGGGCCAGTCGACCGCTTATCCCGCCGACAGCTTCATCATCATGCCGGACATGCTGTCGAAAGAGCCGCTGGCCTTCGCCACACGCTATGACGAGCAGGACCTGCTGGTCTGGATGAACCTGTTCCTCGACCAGGTCAGCCTCGACGGCCGCCTGCAGAAGAACCTCGATTACTGGGTCAATTCCGACGCCTGGAAGAAGGATCACTAAGCGGCAATAGATTTCGGGCGGTTTCGCGCGCGTTCACGAAACCGTCCGAAGTCGCTTGTCCGCTAGAGGAACCCCGCCCCACCATGCTCGAAAACTTCAGCTTCCGCACCATCGTCGAATATCTGCCCCTGTTCGGGCAGGGCCTCGTCACGACCGTGTGGCTGTCTGTCCTCTCCTTTGCCGGCGCGCTCGCCGTCGGCATCGTGCTCGCCGCCATGAACCTGCAGCGCGGCCGGCTGTTCCGCGTCCCGGCCAAGGCCTATATCGACGCGGTGCGCGCCACGCCGCTGCTGGCGCAGCTTTATTTCCTCTATTTCGGCCTGCCGCGGCTCGGCTTCGTCCTGCCCGAGCTCGTCGTCGGCATCTTGGCCCTGTCACTGAACAGCGGCGCCTATGTCGCCGAGATCATCCGCGCCGGCATCCTGTCGATCCCGCGCGGCCAAGTGGAGGCCGGCGTTGCTTCGGGCATGACCTATGTCCAGCGCATGCGCCTCGTCATCCTGCCGCAGGCGTTCAAGGTGACGATCCCGCCGCTGCTCGGCCAGGCAATCGTGCTGGTCAAGGATTCCGCCCTGTTGTCGCTGATCTCGGTCGCCGAACTGACGCGCGCCGGACAATTGCTCGCCTCCGACCGCTTCATGCCGGCCGAAGGTTTCATCACCATCGCCGCCTTCTACCTCCTGCTCTATTACGGGCTGAAGGGGCTGGCGGCGCTCTCCGGGCGCTGGCTCGGCCTGGCGGGGGCACGGACATGATCTGGCAGCAGCTGCAAAGCGTCGCCGGCAGCTATCCGCTCGCGCTGCGCGGCCTCGGCATGACCGTGGTGCTGTCGCTGATCAGCCTGGTGCTGGGCACGCTGCTCGGCTTCGGCCTCGGCATCCTGCGCACCGGCGGCAACCGGCTGATCAGCGGCGCGATCGGCGCCTGGGTCGACCTGATCCGTGGCACGCCGTTCCTGGTGCAGATCTTCCTGATCTTCTTCATCCTGCCGGAACTCGGCATCGAGCTCGACGCCTTCACCGCCGGCATCATCGCGCTGACCAACCTGGCCGCCTGCTTCATCTGCGAGATCGTCGTCGCCGGCATCCGCTCGGTGCCATCAGGCCAGGTCGAGGCAGCGCTTGCGTCCGGCCTGTCGCGCTGGCAGCGCATGCGCCAGGTGGTGCTGCCGCAGGCGATGCGCATCGTGCTGCCGCCGCTGGTCGGGCAATATGTGCTGCTGATCAAGGATTCCTCGGTCGTCTCGGCCATCGGCCTCACCGACCTCACCCGCGTCGGCTGGCTGGTGGTGCAGCGTGTACCCAATGGGCTGCTGGTCTTCTTCCTCGTCGGGCTCGGTTACTTCATCGTCTGCTACCCCCTGATCATGCTGGCCCGCCGGCTGGAGCAACGCATGGGCGCGGCGCATGGCGAGGTGCAGTTGTGACATCGAACCTCAAGGGTCCGGCAATATGACCAAAACCGGCATGATCGAATTTCGCGGCGTCAACAAGTGGTTCGGCACGCTCAACGTGCTGAAGGACATCAAGCTCAGCGTCGAGCCGCGCGAAGTGGTCGTCGTCTGCGGCCCAAGCGGCTCGGGCAAGAGCACCCTGATCCGCTGCATCAACGGCCTGGAGACGATCCGCGACGGCGACCTGACGGTCGACGGCCAGCGCCTCGGCGACCCCGCCACCAACATGACGCGGCTGCGCACCGAGATCGGCTTCGTCTTCCAGTCGTTCAACCTCTATCCGCACAAGACGGCGCTCGAGAACGTCACGCTGGCGCCGATCCATGTCCGCAAGATCCCGCGCGCCGAGGCCGAAATGGCCGGGCGCGAATTGCTCGCCAAGGTCGGTCTTGCCGACAAGGTGAACGCCTATCCGGCGCAGCTGTCTGGTGGCCAGCAGCAGCGCGTGGCGATCGCCCGCTGCCTCGGCATGCGCCCCAAGATCATGCTGTTCGACGAGCCGACCTCGGCCCTCGATCCCGAGATGATCTCCGAAGTGCTCGACGTCATGGTCGCGGTGGCCGAGGAAGGCATGACCATGATGGTGGTGACGCACGAAATGGGCTTTGCCCGCAAGGTCGCCCAGCGCGTCGTGTTCATGGACGCCGGCGCCATCGTCGAGAGCGGCACGCCGGACGAGTTCTTCTCCAACCCGAAGACCGACCGCAGCCGCGCTTTTCTCAGCAAGATCCTGCGGCATTAGGGCTAACAACTCAATTAGCTGACTGCCGGCTGCGACAGAGATGAGTGGAAATCGACCTTAGGACTCGCGCACCGTGACCTTGGTCACAGCTCTGTCGCCACGCTCAATCTTAATGCGCTTGTCACTCGGGATAGGCGGTGGAGCTACGTTAGCAATCTTTCCATCCTCTAACCGATCCGCAGTCAAAAGCTCTTCCCCTTTCGCCGTCTTTAGGCGCTCTAATTGATTGATATACAATCTTGACATGCCGGCCTCCCAAACGAAAAAGCCGGACAAGAATATTGTTAATAGCGAGCAAGCAGGCGGAAGAAGCAACTTGCGAATTAGAGAAAGCGCATCACGCTTTCAATATAGCGGCCGAGTCCCTGGCCCTCAATGTCAACTAACGGACGTGGTTTACACAGCATGCCGAGAGGTCTGCAGAAGGTTCAACTCGGTCGTTCAGAATGATTGGGTTTTGACCTAAAACGTCAGCCGGCCGTGGCCGGCGTCTTCAGCCAAACGTCGCCAGAGGGTCGGCGCTGATCTCGACCCAGCCGACGGGCTGAAAAGAAGCACAGTTCTGGCTCCATGACGCCGGCAGAGCCGATGGTCCCGCCAGCGCAATTCCTTTCTCTGCCCGTTTCGGACCGACGCTTCTCAGAACGCGAAATCCGCGGACTGAACGACATCGGCTGGGAGCCAGGTTTCATGAACTTGCAAGATCTCGGGCCCCCGGCTGTAGCCGCGATCGCGGACCACCATCGTCGTGACCCGGCCATTGTTCGGTTGATCGGAGTCCTTCGCGTCGCGTTGCCATTCGTGGTAGTTCACGACCGCCAGGTCGCGCTTTGATGGCTGATCCGGATGTCGCGTATCTTGATACGGAAGGCCGGATTCGATCCGTAGATGCTCTTCATGTAACCTGCGAAGTCTTTTTTCCCGAACGCCCTGCCGCCTGGCATGATGGCGACCAGATCTTCGCTGATCCGGTCGAGCGCGTTCTTCTTGAACATCGCATCGTCGCCACGGCATCGGCCCGTCACCCAGTCGGTGAAGAATTCGTGGACGTCGTGGATCGTCGCTTCGATTTCCTTCGTTTGAAGGGACATTTTTTCCTCCTGTTTTACGATGATGCTGGATCAGGCGCTTTGCGCTGTGGCTTGCCCGACCGGAGGCTCCTTGAGGACAGCCCGTACCACGCGAGCCACAGGCACATGAGAAGCGAGGAAATCAGCCAGATCGGACCTCCGATGCCGATCCCGAGCTGCTCACCGAGTGTCCACCCGGTTGCCGAAAGGATACCGAACGCCGAGCCGACGATCGCGGCCCATCGGGGCAGTATCCCGACGTCATCGCGGGCGTCGTGATACGCGACAAGCGCTGTCGCCAGGGCGAGCGCCCAGAATCCGTTACCCATGCCGCCGGAAAACGCCCACCAGGTCATGAAGGCGCTGGTGTCACCCCGGTCCGCCGCGACCGCGACCACCGATGCCTCGGCGACTGCGGTGGAGAACGTGGTCAGGGCGCCGAGAGCCATCACCATCCAGGCAGAACTCAGCATCGGCGAATGCCGGACCCGGGGGTTGAGCGCCAGGTTCAGGAACGAAGCGCCGGCGATCAGGAACAGCGCCGCTGCCGCCGTCCAATGGACCGTAGCCCATCGCCCATGGCCCTCGGCGATATTCTGCATCTGAACAGACAAATCCGCGTCCGGTGGCCCGTGAAAGACGAGCGCAGCCGCCAGCAGCAGCGTTCCGGTGGCGAGCCAGACACCGCCCGGCCCGCTCATGTTGTTATTATTCGTTTGCATCGGGAAAACCTCCTGTGGCCTTTACCACGCCATGAGGTTTAGACCCGCGCCACGGTTGCCCGCTTCGGCGTAAGTACCCACGCAACGAGAAATTTTGGCTTGGGTAGGATTACCCAGATACGACCATGCCGATCAGGCCGTGCTCGACCGCATAGGCCGTGGCTGCCGCGCGCGTGCGCACGTTCAGCCGCGTCAGGATATCGCTAACGTGATGGTCTACCGTCCGCTGGCTCAGACCGAGCTCGCCGGCAATTTCCGGGTTGGTCAGGCCTGACGCGATCAGGCGCAGAACCTGCGTCTGTCTGGGGGTGAGAACTTCGCCGCCTGTCGCCGTCATGGTGACCCGCAGCTTGCCGGCAACGGCTTCGTCGGGGCGCGCGCCGAGCTCGCGGAAAAGTCTTATCGCTTCGTCCAGTTCGGTCTGCGCCGCTTCAGTATCGCCGGTTGCGAGACAGGCCCGCGCTGTCAGCACCCGCATCCGGGCAAGATGATAGGGCGCCCGAAGGTCCCAGAGGATCGCTACCGCGCGCCGGATATGGGCCAATGCCTCCGCGGCTCGACCAGCATGGATCAGCACCCGCGCGGTAGCCTCGGCGGCTGCGGCGCGGACTGCATCCGCGGAATATTGGCGCGCGCAGTCGTGCAGTGTTTCGCACAGCTCCCAAGCGTCATCGGCCGAACCGACGGCGAGAGTGATTTCCACCGCAGCCGGCAAGAGGCGGAGTTTGCCCGGCAGGTCGTCGACGGACTGCAGTGCGCGGCGGATCGCCGAAAGGGCCGGCTGCTCGTGCCCCTGCTGCAATCGCATAAGCGCCAGCCCCGGCTGCGGATCGAACCCGAGCCTGCTCGCCGCGCGATAGGCGGCATCGGCCTCGTTCCATTGGCCGCGGAGTCGAAATACCTCGCCCTTCTGGTAGAATGCCGGACCGGCGTGGTGTTTCGAGGGCCCCTGCTGAAGGCGGATGCTGGCGACACCGGCCTCGCGGCCGGCCTCGTCCCAGTGGCCGTCGAGGATCAGAATTTCGGCCCGGTGGATCAGGCATCTGCCGGTGAAGGCAACGATGTCGGGCTGTCCCGCGCACCATCCGACCAGCGCCGAGGTCCATTCCCTCGCCCGGCCCGTGGCATGAAATTTCTGACAGATCTCGATCACGCTGCAGTAGACCAGCCCGGTAACGATCGGTGAGAGCCGGCCCGAGGTGACCGAAACCATCGCCTCGTCCAGCAGTTCGAAGCCGCGCACATAGTCGCCGCGCAGGATCAATATCCGGCCCTGAAGGTGGCGCGCGATAGCCAAGAGGTCCGGATCTTCGCAGCGCTGTCCGATCTCCGCGGCACGTGTTGCGTGCGCGAATGCTTCGTCCGGCCTGTCGGCGGCGAGACGTTGTTCGACCATTGGGAGCTGAAGGTAACCCTGTTCTGCACATTCCTGCGTATGATCCTCGACCAGCCGGTTGGCGCGGGTCAGCCATCCGCTGCCTTGGGCGAATTCTCCGCGAAACATCAGGGTGAGCCCGATCCAGAAGCCGCAACGCGCCGCGGATCGTTCGCGTCCGTTCCGGAGATGCTCTTCGAAGGCCCTCTCGTAGTCCCGAACGAATTCCTCCTCGCGCCCAAGCATGTAGGCGGCTTCCCCGAGGCGCTGGAGCTCGGCGCCGTCAAGTTCACTGCAGCGGTCTCTGTCTGACAGTTCGCGGTGAAGCCTGGACCAATCGCCGCGATTGGCTAGCTCCGCATACGGATCCGATGCAACTGCACCGTCTTCCGGCGACTTGTCGGGTGATCGGTCGGAGGGCGCGGGCATAGTCTCAGAATAGCACATATCTTGCCGAGGAGGTGGCGCCAGATTACCGATGTGACAGAAGTTGGTTTCGGGCTCAATCGAGCCGTTCATCGCGTCCGCCGCCGAGGACCGGGAAGGGTGGAATGCTGCCATTCGTCTCGTCGACGGGAACGAGTAGGTAGCGCCAATATCGCGACATTCATGGCGCTTCTCAAAGCTCCCCTCGCGCAACGGCTCGATCGACCCATTTCTGCCGTTCCGGCATCGGCCTCACCATCTCCAAGGCGGACATTCACCCATTATTCGGCGAAAAATCTCATTCCGATCAAAGCCGCCCTACTTCGTTGCAGCGGCTGCGGTTTCCCCCGGCGGCATAATCCGCATCATGAAGGTCGACACCGCTTCCCCGGGTTTGAACGGGCCGGGAACCTGGTGGCTGACCGGCTTCACACTTTGGAGGAATGCCGCGATCGCCATGGCGTCATCCGCGGTGAGATGCGCAAAATCGCGCCAAGGCATGATCGGCGCCAGGATGCGGCCGTCCGGCCGTTCGCCGGTCTGGATCGCGGTGACGATCTGCTCCGGGGTCCAGCTTCCGATACCGGTCTCCTTGTCAGGCGTGATATTACGGCCGACAAAGACACCAAGGCCAGGAATCTCGAAGCCCACATCTGAACCGCCAAGGAAGTGCGACATGTCGGGCTTCCCGAAGAAGTAACCGGATGTGTGACAGTCGCTGCAGCCGGCAATCGTAACCAGATATTCGCCGCGTGCGATCTGTGTGTCATCGGCCATGGCCGCGTAAGATGGCAGGGCAACAATCGACGCTGTCAAGAATGCAAGATGAACTGGTGTCCGAAACATTGCTTCCTCCCTGTGGTCTGTTCGTGGTTTGTCCGTCGACCTCCCGCGCCGTCAACCGGTCGCAATTCCCCGATTTTAACCGCGTCGGGGACGCTAAATTCTAGCATGGCCAGCACGTATTAACTATCAGCGATCAATTGGACCGTCGGCACTTGTCGTGCCCCGTTGAGCGCAAGTGTGATGGAGCGTGCTCAGCCGACGCACAATGCCTTGTTTTGGCGCGATCGAGCCACGCACGGTGATGGATCGACTTCGTCGCCTGAAATGCCTTGTACGGTCGGACCGGGTCGAACTCGGTCGTTCAGAATGATTGGGTTTTGACCTAAAACGTCAGCCGGCTGTGGCCGGCGGCTTCAGCCGAACGTCGCCAAAGGTTCGGTTCGGACCTCGACCCACTGGCAGCGCCGGTTCTCGTGGTAGAAGGACAGGAAGGGCGGCGGGAACGCAGGGTCCGCGAAAGCGCCCACCGGGATGGCGGTCAGACCGGGCTGAGTGTCGATCCGGTAATGGACGGTGGTGCCGCAATCGGGCAGAAGCTGTAGATGACGCGGCCGCCCTCGTCGCCAATGCGCGTGAACTCCGCAGAGCGGCCCTGGACAGAAACGTCACCGTCCAAAAACCGCGCGTTGAAGCTGAACGCGCTGCCGGTGCGTCGCTTGCAGGCCAAGCAATGGCAGAGCGAGACGCGTACCGGCTCGCCCGAGCAGGTGGCTGACAGCTGACCGCAGGAACATTCGGCGCGCCGCGTGATCATGGCTGGCTCCTCTCACGATTCCCTGAACGATATCACTGCGTATCGGTGCTCAATTCGGCCCGCTTCTCATCCGACACGACTGCGAGGTCGAGCACCTTCTGCAATTCGGCCGCATGGCGGAATGACGGTTCGGCCTGGACGCCGTTGCGGACCGCATCGACGAAGCGCTGGTAGTTGGTCGGTACCGTTCCGGCGTCCAGAACTTGCCATTTGGCGTTCTCGACATCCTCGCCGATGCAGGCCTTCAGCTCCGAGCCGGTCAGATTGTGCACGACTTCGATGCCGCCCTTGTCGCCGTAGATGCGCAGGCGGAGTTCGTTCAGATGGCCGGTTGCCCAGCGGCTGGCATGGACGACGCCGAAGGCGCCATTGCTGAAATCGAGCGCCATGGTGAAACTGTCGTTGGCGTCGAGCTCGTATTCGCCGATCCGGTTGCCGGGCGCCTTGTCGAAGGATCTCAGGCGGCAGAACACATGGTCGATGTCGAGCGCCGCGCCATAGCTGGCGAAATCGAGAATGTGGATGCCGACGTCGCCCAGCACGCCATTTGAGCCGTGGCCGCGCGACAGCCGCCACAGCCATTTCGGATCGGTGCGCCAGTCGCCCCAGAATTTGGATATCAGCCAGCTCTGCAGATAGGACGCCTCGACATGCCTGACCGTGCCGATCTCGCCGGCCAGCACCATGGCGCGCGCCCTCTGCAGCGGCGCGACGTTGCGATAGGTCAGGTTGACCATGTTGATGATGCCGGCCCGCTCGGCGGCATCGGCCATCTCACTGGCCTTCTCGAAGTTTTCGGCCAGCGGTTTCTCGCACAGCACCGGCTTGCCCGCCGCGATCAGCATCATGGTGGTCGGATGGTGGATGCGATCGGGCGTCACGTTCGCCACCGCGTCGAACTTGCCCCACGCCAGCGCCTCGTCCAGCGACGCGAACCGGTTGGGGATACCGTAGATGTCCGAAAATTTGTCGACACGCGTACGGTCGAGATCGACGGCGCCGATCAGTTCGACGCCCTCGATCTTGCCGAACTGCCTGGCGTGCTCCTCCGCCATCCAACCGGTGCCGAGTATCAAGAGGCGCATGATTCTTATCCTTAGGACAGGGCTTTATCTTCTTGTTCGATCATGGATTTGGTCTAGCGAAAGCCGGCTTCGCCCGCGGAATGAAGTTTTCCGCCGCGCTCGACGATCGGCTCGAGCGCCTTTTCCACCGGCACGTTCGGCGCATCGAGGATGGCCGGATTGGAGCCTTGCGGGTTGTGCGCCCATCTCACCGCATTGCGCAGCACCTTGTGGACGTTGGCGTCGTGATAGGTCGGATAGGTCTCGTGGCCGGGCCTGAAATAGAAGATGTTACCGGCGCCGCGGCGATAGGTCAGCCCCGACCGGAACACTTCGCCGCCCTGGAACCACGAGATGAAGACGGTCTCCAGCGGCTCCGGCACGGCGAACTGCTCGCCATACATCTCCTCGTTCTCGAGCTCGAAATACTCGCCGATCCCGGCAGCAATAGGGTGGTTGGGGCTGGTCACCCAAAGCCGTTCGCGCTCGCCCGCCTCGCGCCATTTCAGCGTGCAGGGCGTGCCCATCAGCTTCTTGAAGATTTTCGAGAAATGGCCGGAATGGAGAACGATCAGCCCCATGCCTTCCCAGACGCGGCGCGCCACGCGCTCGACCACTTCGTCGGCGACGGCGCCATGGTCCTTGTGCCCCCACCACAGCAAGACATCGGTCTCGGCCAGACGGTCGGCCGGCAGCCCATGCTCCTTCTGCTCCAGCGTCGCCCACGACACCGAAATCTCCGGGTCGAGCTTCAGTGCATTGGCGATCGTCGCATGCATGCCCTCGGGATAGATGCCCGCGACCACCTCGTTGGTCCGCTCATGAATATTCTCGCCCCAGACGACAGCGTGTATTGTCATGATGTCCTCGCGATTGTTTGAAGCTGGAGCCGCCCTTACGGGTCAGTCATAATATCCTCGGCCGGGAATGAAAACCTTCGAGATTGGCCAAACCTCCCCAGCTTCGTCATCCCAGGGCGGAGCAGGCGCGAAGCGACGTCGCGAAGACCCTGGGATCCATGCCGTGACCTCTCCGCGCTGCAACGGGCGGGACTTTTTGATGCGGGAAGGACAGGAGGTGAAAGGGATCGCTACAGAACGGCTTTCAATCTGCGTCGTTGCATTCTTCGGCTGACGTAACGGCATGGATCCCAGGGTCTGCGCTCCGCTTCGCGTTCGCTCCGCCCTGGGATGACGAAGCCATGAAGGGCTGCCGCGAGCAATCTACGCCCCTCGCCCCTCTTGGGCGACGCGTGTCAGCGGCTTCGACAGGCGCGGCACGACGACAAGGCGCTTGATCTTGCCTTTCTTGTAGGCGGCGAGGAAGCGGGCATAGTCCTTGAAGACGACGCAGCCATTCGATTCGGCGCGGCCGCCGCGCAGCATGTAGGTGTGGGCGAGCAGGCCGTCGCGGCCATATTTGTTGCTGCCGCTGGCCGGCGTCAGACGGATCGCCTCGACACCGTGGAAGCGCGATTCGCGCATCGTCAGATTGTAGGTGTCCGGCGGCGTCGGGCCGACATTCTTCTTGTGGACGTAGCGTGGCTGGTCGACCATCGCGCCCAGTCCCGAATGTGCCTCCAGCCGCGAGCCGTCGGGCATGTAGACGGTCTTGGCCGAGATGTCGTAGACGGCGACGCCGCTGCCCAGGTTAGGCGTGGTGAACAGGTTCCTGAAGGCTCCGCCGAGACCGCCGGAAGACATGTCGGGCTTGGCATAGGCCAGCATATCGCCGCCCTGCGTCTTCGACCGTTTGCCCGGCTTGCCCGACACGGCCGGCACTGCCGCTTGTGACGAATTGCGAGGCGACAGGCTGCCGGGCGTCTCGACCGGCGGGGCGTCGGCCGTCTGCACCTTGCTCGCCTTGGCGGTCCTGGAGGCCTGCGCCTTGGGCGGCTCCGTTTTCAATGCCTGATCCTTTTGCGCCTGGGCCTTTGGCGCCTGGTCTTTTGGCGCCTGATCTCTTGACGCTTGAGCCCGCGGCGCCTCGGCCGGCTTATCGATGTCCGCCCGCGGACGCAGCGTCGGCAGCGGAATGCTGTCGGACATGTCGTCCTGCGGCGGCAGCGAGGCTAGCTGGACCTCAGGTTCTTGCAGCTCTTGTGAGGCTGCGGGCTCGCTTGCCGCGATGGCGGCCGGGAGCACATCGATCATCTGCTCCGGCAATGTATTCGCCAGCGCCAGCGCCAGGCGCGACGAGCGTTCGATCTCCGCCACCGCCGGCCCGAAGCGCACCGACGCCGGGCCGTTCGGGTCGGGTATGCGTACCGGCTCGGCGAACCGGGCGTCGGCCGGCAGGCTTGCGAGCATGACGGGTGAGCCGGCACGGGCAAAGGCGGCGGCAAGCTTTTGCGGCGACAGCCCTGCTTTGGCCACCACGTCGTCGAAGCTCGATTGCCGCGATGCATCGGCGACAAGCGGCACGGTATTGCGCTTGAGACGCGCCGATTTTCCCTGGTGGACGAAGTTCGACGCCGACCGCAGGCAGTTGGCATCGCACCCGTGCTGCAGCAGCTTGGCCGACAGCGCCGCGTTTGCTGCGGCCCACGTCGGGGCCTGCGCCTTTGCAAGGCTGCGGCGAGGATCGGCGAGTGCGATGGTGCGCGGCGCGAGCAGGCTTTGCGGGAGACCGTTGGAAGCGGCGGTGAGCGAAGTTCCCATCGAATAAAGGCCGGCCAAGGTCGCCACCGACCATAAAGCAATGGCTGCGCCGACGGCCGGAACCGCGACCCAGCGCAGGCCGGGCCTCATCGAAGTCAATCCAGTTGCAGGACTGTCACCCCGGGTTTTCGCACTTACAAACGCCATTCAACCACTCTCAATCGGCCGATGCCGGCTAGCGGATTTCGCAGCCGTGACATTCACAGTTCGCCTGGTGCCCCCAGCACGCTTCGCGTCTGTTGCCGATTGATTCAAAAGATGGACAAAGTTGGTTAACCAATCCCTCTACCGACCGCCGATTGGGCGACGGTCACACCGAAAAACGCCCTCCAAAACCTGCATAGTTGGCAAAACTGCCCTCCAATGATGACTTTGCTGCCCGTTTTTGTCGGCCGAGTCAAGAAAGCGAAATGACTAGACCTTGCTGGGCGGAGTCGGCCATGGCTGCGAAAGTGAAGCCGGGCCGACCGGAATCTTGCGGCCGGCAGCCGCCGCCATCAAGCCCCGGCGATCGGTCAGACCGGCGATTATCGACCTGGCACTTGTCGACCTGCCACTCGGGCGAATGAACGTTAATGTCTGAGAATTCGGGATAGCGGCAAGATGTTTGCCGCACAGCAGCTG
Organism: Mesorhizobium sp. M0074; assembly: GCF_040322975.1. Lineage (NCBI taxonomy): Bacteria > Pseudomonadati > Pseudomonadota > Alphaproteobacteria > Hyphomicrobiales > Phyllobacteriaceae > Mesorhizobium > Mesorhizobium sp. M0074. The sequence goes on along the minus strand of NZ_JAMYUM010000005.1, from coordinate 174,247 downwards.
AATGTCGCCAAGTGCCGGAGCGGGATATCCAACACCTAGGCCACAGCCACCACTATGTGAGCCTGGATTTTGGCAGCAACCTCGCCGCTGCCATGCCTGTCTGCAATCGCGGCTGCGGCGTAGTCGGTTGCAGCGTCCAGTTTTCCCGCCTCTCTGGCCTCGATTTCATTGCGAAGGAGAGTGCCCTGGCAATAAGCAACGGCCGGAAGACGCGGCGAGGAGGCACGGCTTTGTTCGGCCCTCGTCTCGATCACCACACCGGAAAAACCTGCGTCCTCCAGCTCGCTACGGATCAGTGCCGTATCGTGGTAGCCATGCGGCGTGCGTGCCAGAAAGCGCGGCGGATCGTTCGGAAAAATCCTTGCGAGAGCGTTCGTCACATCGTCGGCAAACACGTTCTCCTCGATGCGATCCCATACGCTGAATAGAAAATGTCCTCCGGGCTTCAGGACTCGCCGGGCTTCGCGGTAGGCAGATGAGCGGTTGGGAAAGAACATCGCGCCGAACTGACAACAAACGAGATCGAAGGCCGCATTTTCAAACGGTAGCGCCAGAGCATCCGCCTGACGCCATTTGATGCGATCGTCGGGAGCTTGCCGCGAAGCGGCGTAGTCGAGCATCGGCTGGTTGAGGTCGGTTACGACATAGCTTGCATCGGCGGACAGTTTTGGCGCCAATGCGCGGGTGACAACCCCGGTGCCCGCGGCGGTTTCCAAAACGGCGCTTGGCGACAAGGACGCTGCCCGTCGTGCAAGATCTGCGGCGAACGGCTCGAAAATCAACGGCACCATATAGCGGTCGTAGTTTTCCGGAATTGAGCCGGCGAATACCTTGTCCGTTTCCAACATTGCTATCCCCCGCCGTCCGTTTGATGGCTCGTCAGCATAGCATGGAATTGTTTGCTATTCGGTCGCATTCGACCGGGAGGCGGTTCGCTCCCGGAAGCTCCGAAACGCCGTGCTGCAATTATCTGCATATGTGTTAATATATTGTGGTCATGCGCATTGGTGCGTGGCCAAACATAAAATGGGAGGATGCGATGAAAACCATAAATCGCAGGTCTGCAATCGCGCTCGGCGTGACGGCGGCAGCGGTAACGCCTTTGTTCACGCTGGCGGCTGCTGCAAAGGTCAAGAAATACGGCCCGAAGGAAGGCAAGGAGATAGCCCCCGGCGTCAGATTGGTCGAGGTCGGCACCGGCAATTCCGATATCCCCGCTTACAAGAGCATCTCAATTGTCGATATAGTCTTTCAGCCCGGAGCAGCCGCCCCTCAAATGGTGATGGACAACGACATGGTCTGCACCATTGCTGCCGGTGAATTCACGATCAAGAAGGCGGACAAGGAATTCAAGCTCAAGGAAGGTGACGTGTACACCTGCTCCAAGGGCAAGACCGACGAGGCAGCCAACACCAGCAAGGTGGTCGGCATCCACCGCATCGCCGTCTTGATACCTGCCTAGGGCATGCCGCCGAAAATCGGGCCCGCGTCCTCCATCAGGGACGCGGGCCTTTTGATGACGTGCGTGGCCTTGAGCGGTTCATCGTTTCACCGCTTCGACCCGGTCGACTTCGTCCAAGTGTGGTGAGGCTCATGCTGTTCATGGTTTTCCTCCGATTTTACTTATGAGCGGTTCTCCCTCCGCCCGCTTTGAAAGGGTGCGATTATATTAGAGATCGCGCAGGTTTCCGGCTGACTGCTGCATTGGCGGAGTGGCAATCGGCAGCGCGCTGAGCGTTTTGGAGTTCACGAAATGGCCCGGTGCTCTTCCCGAGCTGCCCCCCAGACCTCGCGCGCCGCGTCTGCATTCAGTGCCGCGATTCCCAGGCCGACGATCAGATCCGGCCACGCCGAGCGCCACAGGAAGGCCGTCACCAATCCGGCCAGTATGATCGCAACATTGGCGACCGCATCGTTGCGGGCCGAGAGGAATGCCGCCCTGGTAAGACTGCCGCTGTGATGGCGGTAGCGCGCCAACATGTAGGCGCATGACAGATTGACCGCGAGAGCGCCCAACCCCGCCAGCGTCAGAGCCGTTGGCTGCGGCGGCACCGGCATGTTGAACTTTTCCCACGCGGTCCACAGCGTCGCCAGGCCCGGCACCAGCAGGATAAGCGCCAGCGCCATGCCGACCCGCGAGCGGGCACGCAGCGACCATCCCATGGCGAGCAGTATGAGGAGATTGACCGAGGCATCTTCCAGAAAATCGACGCTGTCGGCGAACAGCGACACCGAGCCGATCGCCAGCGCGACGGCGAATTCAATGCCGAAATAACCCAGGTTCAGCAGTGCGACGACAAGCACCACCCGGCGAAGGCCGTCCGACGTGATGGCTTGCTGCATGGTCTGCCCTAACACGATGCCGTTGTCGCTCTTACCAGCTGCTCTTCCAACGCAACAGCCGCATGGCATTGGCCGTCACCAGCACCGTCGCCCCGGTGTCCGCGAGGATGGCGGGCCAGAGGCCGGTGATGCCGGCGATCGTCGTCACCAGGAACACTGCCTTCAGGCCCAACGCAATGGTGACGTTCTGCTTGATGTTGGCCATGGTTGCTTGGGACAGCCTGATCATGGCCGCAACGTCGCCGACGCGTCCATGCAGCACCGCTGCGTCAGCCGTTTCAAGAGCCACATCGGTGCCGCCGCCCATCGCAATGCCGACATCGGCCGCGGCAAGTGCCGGCGCATCGTTGATGCCGTCGCCGACCTTGGCTACCCTAAGCCCCTGCCCCTTCAACTCGCCGACGATGCGCTGCTTGTCCTCCGGGAGCAGTTCGGCGCGCACCTCGATGCCGAGCTGTTTGCCGATGGCAGCCGCCGTGCGCTTATTGTCGCCGGTTAGCATGACTGTCCTGATGCCTGCATTGGTCAGCGCCTTTAGCCCGGCGAAAGCATCCGGCCGGGGTTCGTCGCGCATGGCAATGAAGCCGGCCAACGCGTTGTCTACAAGCAGCACCGCCACTGACTTGCCTTCATCGTTCAATGCCACGATGCGTGCCGCCTGGTCTGCTGGCAGCAGGTTTATCTCGCCCGCCGCGACTGGCGATCCCAGAAACAGGTTCTTGCCGCCGACACGACCGATAACCCCTTTACCGCCGATCGCTTTGGCTTCGGCGGCAGGCGGCACGGGAATGTTGCCGGCTTTGGCCCTTTGGAGGATGGCCAAAGCGAAGGGATGGCTCGAGCCGATCTCAAGCGCTGCCGCCAGCGAAAGGATGTCGCGTTCACCGGCGCCCACCGCAACGAGATCGGTGACCTGCGGCTTGCCGAGCGTCAGCGTGCCGGTCTTGTCGAGCGCCACGGCGTTGATGGTCGCGAGCCCTTCCAGCACCGCCCCACCTTTCATCAGCAGGCCGCGCCGGGCTCCGGCCGAAAGCGACGCCGCGATCGCCGCCGGAACTGAAATGACCAGCGCGCACGGGCAGCCGATGAGCAGCAGCGCCAGCCCCTTGTATATCCATTCGTTCCAATCGCCGCCCAAGAGCAGCGGCGGTGTGGTGGCCACGAGCGCCGCGACGGCGACAACGCCGGGCATGTACCAGCGCGAAAAGCGATCGATGAAGCGCTCGGTCGGCGCCTTGTTTTCCTGCGCCTCCTCGACCAGCTTGATCACGCGTGCAATCGTGTTGTCTGCGGCGGTCGCCGTCACCTTGACGCGCAGCACGCCGTCGCCGTTGATAGTGCCGGCAAAGACCGTGTCGCCGACGTCCTTGCGCACCGGCACGCTTTCACCGGAGACGGGTGATTCATCGATGGCGCTCCCGCCTTCGGTGATCTCGCCGTCAGCCGGAATCCGGTCGCCCGGCCGCACGAGGATGATGGCGCCCACAGCCAGGCTTTCGGCCGGCACCTCGCGGGTCTGGCCGTCTTTCTCGACGAACGCGGTTTTGGGAACGAGGGTCGTGAGCGCTTGAATACTGGACCGTGCGTTGCCGGCCGCAACCCCTTCGAGCAACTCGCCGATCAGGAACAAGAAGACCACCGTCGCCGCTTCCTCGCCGGCACCGATGATGACGGCCCCAGCCGCCGCCACAGTCATCAGCATTTCGATTGTGAACGGAATGCCTGCCGCTGCGGCCATGGCCGCTCGGCGCGCGATCGGCGCCAGGCCGAGCAGCATTGCGGCGATGAAGGCCCACGGGCCGGTCGCGGGCCAGGCGTAATCAATCGCGAAAGCCGCGGCCAAGGCGACCCCGCTGGCGATGGCCAGGCGGCCCTTGGCGCTGTCCCACCATAGCTCCGACGCCGGCGCATCATCGTTATCATGTAACCCCGCTACGTTCTCGTCGTGATTGCGCCTTCCGTCGGCATTGTTGTCGGCGGATTGATCGGACGCCGGCGTCCCAGACTTGGAGGTCAGCGGAGCGACGGCGTAGCCGAGGCCGGTGACCTTCCTCTCGATCGCGCCGAGATTGCTTTCGGGAGTATGAGTGACCGTCAGAGTGCCCGCCGAAACGGATACGTTGATGTCCTGAACACCAGGCATCCGCCGCACGGCCGTATCGATTTTGCTGGCGCAACCGGCGCAATCCATGCCTTCCACGCGGTAGCGGGTCTGTTGTTTGGTCGCAGCCATGGTGAACCTCTTGTATCTTCGAGCGCGACGCTACATCCTCTAGCGACTAGAGGAGCAAGCGAAAATGCCAGCAGGTATGACCATCGGTGAAGCGGCCCGACACAGCGGCGTGAAGGTTCCAACCATCCGCTACTATGAGCAGATCGAGTTGCTTCCTGCCCCTGCCCGCAGCGAAACCAATCGCCGGCATTATGAAGCGGCAGACTTGCGCCGGCTCGCCTTCATCAGGCACGCGCGCGAGTTGGGGTTCGGGATCGAAGCCATCAGGGCGCTGCTGACGCTGCAGGATAATCCCAGCCAGCCTTGTGCGACCGCCGACGCCATTGCCCAGGCGCGTCTGGCCGACGTGGTTCAGCGGATACGCAGCCTTACAGCGTTGAAAGCCGAGCTGGAGCATATGGTCGAAGGCTGCCGGCACGGAAAAGTCTGCGAATGCCGTGTCATCGAGGTGCTGGCGGATCACGATAAATGCGAGCATCCTCACCATTGATTTGCCAGAGCAGAGCTCGCGTCAGCCCCGATGTCGCGGCATCCGGAGCTTGCAAAAGCCGCACTTTACGGTCAACCTGAGCGGATGATGGCGCGCCTGTCACCAAAACACCTCCTGGTCATGCTTCTCGCGGTCGTCGTGACCGCCGGGTTCAGCCTGTCCGCCGCTCAGGCTGCCGTCATGTCGGCCAGGATGGCAGTCGACGGCCGCATGACCATGGCCGCGGATACCGGCACCACCGACGCCGACATGGCCAAGATGGCCGATGCCAGGGACGGTGACTGCAACGCTTGCCTCAAGGGCTCGGCCGGCAATGACAAACCGATGCAATGTGCGCCGACCTGTGTCGCACCGGTTCTGGCGGTGCTGCCGGAGGCTCTCCCCGTGACGGGACTGCCGCAAGCCGAGCTGCCGTCGGCGCTTCCCGCCCCGTTCCTGCACGGGCGAAGTCTGCTGCCCGAGCCATTCCCTCCAAGACCCAGCGCTCTCGTCTGACGCCGTTTCTGCCGTTCCACGGCTGATTAGCGGCGTTTGATCGCCCGGTTGCGCGTAACTGCGCAGCGGGCGCGGTAGCAATTCAATCGACGTCGCGACGTTCGCCGTCGGTTACCGCAGGGGTCACAAAAGTGAATTCCGTTTCAAATCCGTTCATAACGCGCCGCAAATTCCTGCTTGCGGCAGCGAGCATTGCCGCCGCAGTGCCGATCCGCCCTGCGCTGGCGATGGCCACCGGCGAATACCGGATCAGGGTGGCGCCGAGCCAGGCACGGTTCGCCGGCCCTGATGGTCCGCGCACTCCGGTATGGGCCTATGATGGCACGGTCCCCGGCCCGACACTGCGCTTACGCCAGGGGCAGCCCGCTCGGATCATCGTCGAGAACGGACTGGACGAAGACACCACGGTTCACTGGCATGGCATCCGGCTGCCGAACGCCATGGATGGCGTGCCCGGCCTGACGCAGAAGCCGATCAGGCCAGGTGAAAATTTCATCTATGAATTCACCCCGCCCGATGCCGGCACCTTCTGGTATCACCCGCACGCCAACAGCCTGGTCCAGCTCGGCCGTGGCCTTGCCGGCGCACTGGTCGTCGAGGAGGTCGAGCCGGTCGCCGTCGACCGTGACATTCTGTGGCTGCTGCAGGACTGGCGGCTTGCGGCCGATGGGCAGATCGCCGGCGGCTTCGGCAGTGCCATGGATGCGTCGATGTCGGGCCGCGTCGGCAATGTCGTCACCGTCAACGGCACGGGGCCAGGCGATCGGAGCGTGAAGGCCGGCGAGCGCGTCAGGCTGCGGCTCGCCAATGCCTCGCTTGCCCGCATGATGGCGCTGCGCTTCGAAGGCCACCGTCCGGTCGTCGTCGCCATCGACGGCCAGCCCTGCGATCCGCATGAACCGGAGGGCGGTCGCCTGGTGCTGGCGCCCGCCATGCGCATCGACATCGTGCTCGACATGCAGGGCCACCCCGGTAGCCGCCACGCGGTGATCGACGATTTCTACGACGGCCTCGCCTATACGCTGACCACGCTGGCCTATGACGCAGCGCCGCCGCTGAGAACCCATCCGCTCGACACGCCTGTCGGCCTGCCGCGCAACCCCTTGCCCCAGCCCGACCTCGCTGGCGCCGAGCGCCAGGAGATCGTCTTGCAGGGCGGCATGATGGGCGGCGGCAAGCTCAAGGGCGTCGGCGGCATGATGGGCATGGGGATGATGGGCATGAACGGCGGTGCGGCCTGGGCGATCAACGGCATGTCGATGACCGGCGACGGCCATGCCGGCATGGCGCCGCAGTTCACGCTGAAACGCGGTGTGACCTGCCATCTCACCATGCGCAACGAAACCGCCTGGTGGCACCCGATGCATGTCCACGGCTTCAGCCTGTCGGTCATCTCGCGCAACGGCTCGCCGGTGCCGCACCGGCAATGGCAGGACACGGTGCTGCTCGCCCCCAAGGATACGATCGAATGCGCCTTCGTCGCCGACAATCCAGGCGACTGGATGCTGCACTGCCATGTCGCCGATCACCAGATGGCCGGCCTGATGACGACGTTCCGCGTGACCTGAAACTTTTATCCAACCAAGGAGAACTGCAATGAAACTGACCTACCGCCTTGCCGCACTGTCCCTGCTGATCGCAACGCCGCTGCCCGCCTTCGCCGCAACGATCAACGCCGTCATGTACAAGAACCCGCAATGCAGCTGCTGCGAGTCCTACGCCAACTATCTCGAGCACAACGGCTTCAAGGTCGACATCAAGCCGGTCAACAATCTCTCCCAGATCAGCAGCGATGCCGGCGTGCCGGCCGACCTCGAAGGCTGCCACACGCTGATGGTCGACGGCTATATCGTCGATGGCCTGGTGCCGGTCGAGATCGTCAAGAAGCTTTTGACCGAGCGCCCTGCCATCACCGGCATAACGCTCGCCGGCATGCCGGCTGGCGCCCCAGGCATGGGTGGCGAGAAGCAAGGCCCCTTCGTCGTCTACGCCTTCACCAAGGACGGCAAGGCGCCCACCGTCTACGCGACCGAGTGAGGACATTGTGAGCAAACTAGCTATGGTCCTGGTTGGCATGCTGCTGGCGTTTTCGTGGCCGGTATCAGCCGCTGAGCCGCCGCAGAACTTTGCCGTTCACGAGGCGCCCGTCCCCGTGCCGGAAATCAGCTTCGAGGATGGCAATGGCAAGCCGAAAATGCTTGCGGATTTCCACGGCAAGGTCGTGCTGCTTAACGTCTGGGCGACATGGTGCGCGCCCTGCCGCAAGGAGATGCCGACGCTCGATCGCCTACAGGCCAAACTCGGCGGTCCGGATTTCGAGGTCGTCGCGTTGTCCATGGACCGCGCCGGTCCTGAGATTGTGAAGAAGTTCTTCGCCGACATCGGCATCAAGCACCTCGCCCTCAACATCGACGTCTCGGGCAGGGCCATGTTCGCCATCGGCACCGTCGGCCTTCCGGCAACCCTGCTGGTCGACCGCGACGGCAAGGAGATCGGCCGGCTGATTGGGCCGGCCGAATGGGACGTCCCCGACATGGTCGACTTCATCCGCAGCCGCATCGCCGCCAAGTGAGAAAGGGACAGATATGTTCGGGCTAAAGGCTCGCTGCGTTGCATCGGCTTTGAACGAATGGAGGTGCTTGCTGCTAAACGTAATTGCCATTGCGGCGCTGACCGCGGGCTTTTCGTATCAGGCGCAAGCCCACTCGCTCGACGAAATCGACGCCACGCTTGAGGCCGACGAGAAATATTTCCAGCCGATCGACAAGCCGGCGCCTGATTTCACGCTGCGCACCGCCGACGGGCGTGTCGTGCGGACGGCCGATCTGCGCGGCAAGGTGGTCGTCCTCCACTTCATCTACACGTCGTGCCCGGATGTGTGCCCTCTTCATGCCGAGAAGATCGCCGAGATCCAGAAAATGGTGAACGGCACGCCGATGAAGGACCGGGTCAGCTTTGTGACCATCACCACCGACCCGACCAGGGACACGCCGGACGTGCTCAGCAAATACGGGCCGGCGCACGGGCTCGATCCCGTCAATTGGCTGTTCCTGACCACGATGGAGGATCAGCCGGAGGATGCGACCCGCAGACTGGCGGAGGCCTTCGGCCACAAGTTCACGCTGACGGATGATGGTTATCAGATGCACGGCACCATCACCCATGTGATCGACAAGGAGGGCCGCTGGCGGGCGAATTTCCATGGCCTGGATTTCGCATCGGTCAATCTCGTCACATTCGTCAATGCGCTTACCAACAATGTCGAGCGCCCGCACCATGAGCAGGAAACGGGATGGTGGGCGAAAATCAAGGGCATGTTCTGAGGCATCATTTGCACGTGCCGGCGGTCCGGCGAAACAGAGGGAAGGAGAACCCTGTGACCCACAAGTCCAATCCATTGAGCGGAGCCGTCGGCAAAATGGCCCGTGCCGTCATGCTGGCCGGCGCGACGATCTGGCTCGCGCTCGGTCTCCACAATCAGGCGATCGCCGCGGGCGAGATGTCCCAGGACCAGTTCGACCAGCGCATTCACGACTACATTCTTGCGCATCCCGAGGTGCTCGTGCAGTCGCTGCAGAGCCTCGACGCCCGCCAGCGCGAGGCTGCCGCAAAAGAGGCGAAAGCCGCTTTGACGGACAAGGCGGACGAGATTTTCCGGGACCCGGCGAGCCCGGTCGGCGGCAACGCCGAAGGCGACGTCACCATGGTCGAGTTCTTCGACTACAACTGCCCCTATTGCCGGCAGGTTGCGCCGATCATGGCGCAAGCAATGGCCGACGATCCGCAGCTCAAGATCGTCTACAAGGAATTCCCGATCCTCAGCACGGATTCCGTATTTGCTTCCAAGGCGGCTCTCGCCGCCGTGCGCCAGGGCAAATACATGGCGTTCCACAAGGCCTTGTATGCGGTGAAGACGCGGGTGACCGAAGCGGTCGTACTGAAGGTGGCTGCCGACGTCGGTCTCGATGTGGCTAAACTGAAGACCGACATGCAGCAGCCCGATATCCAGGCGTCGATCGACCGGAATACGCAACTGGCCCAGGCGCTGAAGATCAGCGGAACGCCAAGCTTCGTCGTTGGCGAGCAGATTTTCCCCGGCGCGACCGACCTCGCAACGATGAAGAAACTGATCGAGCAGGCGAGGACCAGCAAATGAGCCGAATATTTTGCCCAAACCGACGGACGGTTGTTCTGGGGAGCGCCTTTGGCGCCGCTGCGGTCGTGAGCCTGCTCAAGGGGCCGGATTTGGCGATCGCCGCTGAGGATCCCGATCTGGCACGCCGTTTCAGATATCTCAGCCAGAACGGCAACAGCACGTGTTCGACCAAGTTCACGGAATCGATCGCGACCATGCCGGCGATGTCGCGGATCACGGGCTCGTGCTGCAGCCCAATGGAGACGAAGCGCTATGCCGAGCAGGTGAGCGGCCTGGCCAGGTACCGCGAGATCGCGATGATCCCAAGCGATCCGTACGATATTCCGGCCGGCATCGCACAGAAGATGATGCCCTACTACGATGTGAAACTCTCCGGCGAAGAGCAGCAGGCCTACGACTATGCGATGGCCAATTCCAACGAGAAAGGCCCATGCTGCTGCCAATGCTGGCGCTGGAAAGTGTATGGCGGGCTGGCGAAGTTCCTGATCCGCGAGCACGGTTTCACCGGCAAGCAGGTCGTCGACGTCTGGGATCTCTCAGACGGTTGCGGCGGAGGAGAGTAGAGCCGGCGACAACTCGGCTGCGGTTCAACAAGCGCTCTCAACCTGTTCTACCTTCTTGAAAGGAGCGCTTGACCTCCCGGTGGCTGGAACCGTTAGGCTCATTGCTAACTTCCGGAGGTCGTCCAATTGCGGACCGAACCATGAATTTCGAAAGGCAGCTACTGGCCCTGTTAGAGAGGCATATCGGCAAGGCAGATCAGATGTCGCGGAACACTTGCTGCGGGCACTGGAGGCGCTGGATTAAAGCCTTGCCCTTTCGGAGTTACCGCGCGGTCAGCATGTTCTGACAGAAGCCTATTATGAACTCGTTCGTCGATAGCGTTGAACGTGCCTTGATTGACCGGCAAGCCACTGCCTTCGTGGGCTGATCGAGTTCGCCTTGACGGGCGTACATGGCGAACTAGTTCCCCTCGCAATCGCCGGTGGCAGCGGCGGCGGGAGGGATGATTGTGATGATGATGGACGGTTCAATGTGGATGATGGGCGGCATGGCGCTCATTTGGGTCCTGGTGCTTGTCACCCTCGTGCTCGCGATCGCGGCGCTGGTCAAATATTTGCGAACCTGACGGCATAGGCAGTCGGGGTCAAAAGAGCAAAAAGGGCGGAAAGTTGTAGTCGTCATCGGAAGCAGCAGCGTCATCGGGTCGGCGTCGGAACTGGTCCGGCCCCTCGGCTCTTAACGTCTGTCGCCTTCGGCCCTCTCAGGAGTGGCAAATCGCCGGCTATGAGGTCTGGATGGCGAAGCGCAAAGACACGGTTATTGTTACCGGCAGCACCGGCTTCATCGGCTCGGCTCTGGTCAACAGCTTCGCCGACCGGTTTGCTCTCGTCGGCCTCGACCGGGCGGCGACGCGTCAGCCGCCGCCGGCCGCGGAGTGCGTCTGCATCGACCTGACATCGGAGGACGCCGTGGCAGCCGGTTTGGCGCGCGTGCGGACGGCCTATGGCGCCCGCCTCGCCTCGGTGATCCATCTTGCGGCCTATTTCGATCTCACAGGCGAACGGAACCCGCTCTACGAAGAGATTACGGTTGGCGGCACCGAGAAGCTCCTGCGCGCCCTGAAACAATTTGAGGTCGAGCAGTTTGTCTTCATGAGTTCGATGCTGGCGCACAAGGGTGGCCGACCGGGCGACATCATCGATGAGGATTGGCCGCTCGAATCGAACCTACCCTACCGCACCTCGAAGATCGAGACCGAGCGCCTGATCCATGAGCAGCACGGGGCGATCCCTGTCGTCTATGCCAGGCCGGCCGGCGTCTATGATGATCTCGGCCGTAACGCATTCCTCGCCAATCAGATTGCGCGTATCTACGAAGAGGATCCGACCGGGCATGTATATCCGGGTGACCTGCGCACAGGGCAGTCGTTTCTGCATCTGGAAGACCTCACCGATGCGGTGGCGCGCCTTATAGATCGGCGGAAGAAACTTCCCACGGAGCTGGCGCTGCTTCTCGGCGAGCCTGAGGTCATGGGCTACGGCGAACTTCAAGCCGAGATTGGTCGGTTGATCCGTGGCGAGAACTGGGAGACACGGGAGGTGCCGAAGGCGCTCGCCAAGGCGGGTGCCTGGGTCCAACAGGACGTGCTGGGCGAAGAATCATTCGTTCGTCCCTGGATGGTCGATATCGCCGACGACCACTACGCGATCGATATCAGCCGTGCCCGCAATGTCCTCGGCTGGCAGCCCCGGCATTCCCTGCGCGAGACGTTGCCGCGGATCGTCGACGCGCTCAAGGCAGATCCCGCCGGCTGGTATCGGGCCAACAAGCTCAACGCCGCCAAGGTGGCCGGCAGCGGAACAAAAGCGCGAGAGAAAGACAAGGCGTTCGAGGCCAAACACGACAAGATGAAACCCGGACACATGGCCGAGATGGCGGGGATGGGCAAGCAGATGCTCTGGGCTCATTTCCTGGTCATCACGCTTGGCGTGTGGCTCCTCACCAGCCCGCTTCAGTTCGCGCTGTTCGATCCGGCGGCGGCCGGCACTGTGCGTGACGTCACGCAAGAGCGTGGACTGTGGGAACCGGTGCTGCGCAACGCGCTCACCGGCTGGAGCGACATTGTCTCGGGCTTGCTGCTGATGCTGTTTGGCGGGCTCGCACTGTCGCCGCGTTTTTCCTGGGCGCAATGGGGCACGACGATCGCCGGCCTGTGGCTGCTGTTCGCGCCGCTGTTCTTCTGGACGCCGAGCGCCGCCGCCACCATGAACGACACGATCGTCGGCGCGCTGGCCATCGCTTTCTCGGTGCTCGTCCCGATGATGCCGGGCATGAGCCACGAAGGGATGATGGACGAGAGCACCGTTCCGCCTGGCTGGACCTACTCGCCGTCATCCTGGCTGCAGCGCCTGCCGATCATCGCGCTCGGTTTCTTCGGTTTCCTCATCGCCCGCTATCTCACTGCCTACCAGCTCGGCCATGTGGGTGCTGTCTGGGAGCCGTTCTTCTCCGGCGGAGACGGCAGGAACGGCACGGAATTCATCATCACATCCGACGTTTCTCAAGCCTGGCCAGTCGCTGATGCCGGGCTTGGCGCCGTGGCCTATACGATCGAAACCCTGATGGGCGCGATGGGCACGGCGACCCGCTGGCGCACCATGCCCTGGATGGTGACCTTCTTCTTCATCCTGGTGGTGCCGCTCGGCGGCGTCTCGATCTTCTTCATCATCATCCAGCCGATCATGATCGGCACCTATTGCACACTGTGCCTCATCGCGGCGGCGGCCATGCTGGTCATGATCCCGCTGACGCTGGACGAGGTGGTCGCCATGGGCCAGTACATGCTGCGCAGCGTGCGGGCAGACCGTCCGTTCTGGCGCACCTTTTTCCAAGGCGGGCCGGAGCCGAACGGCGAGGCGGACAAGAACGATCCCGGCTTTTCCGCCGCGCTTGCCGCACAGTCCGCCGCAGCCATTCGCGGTGTCACGTTTCCATGGACGCTGGTCGCATGCTGTATCGTCGGCGGTTGGCTGATGGTCTCGCGGCTGGTCTTCGGCACGGCCGGCGCCATTGCAAACAGCGATCACCTCTCGGGCGCCATGATCATCACGATCGCGGTCTGCGCCATGGCCGAGGTGGCACGGCCGTTGCGTTTCCTCAACCTGCCGTTCGGGTTATGGCTGATCGCAGCGCCCTGGCTGCTCGACGGCGCGACCAGAGGTTCGACATTGAACAATGCCGTTGCAGGGCTAGTTGTGATCGGCCTCAGCCTGCCTCGGGGGCGCCGAAGCAAGGAGCACTACGGCTCATGGGACCGCTATGTCGCCTAGACGAAGCCTGGAACCGGCTTGGTCTTGCCGCTCAGTTGCGCGCCCAGCGTCAGTGCCTGCGGGAAATTCCGGACGATCGCCGCCATCAAGGTGGCGCTGCCGGGGCGAAGGGCAATTCCGGCAACAGCCGCGGCGGCGTAGACCCGTGTCGAAAACAGTCTTTTCCAGGCCGCCTCGTAGCGTCTGGCTGCAGCCTCGCGCCCTGCTCGGCCACTTGGCGCGCATGCGAGTTCGCAAGCCAGCAGCCAGCCGGACTGAAGCGCCATCGAGATGCCCTCGGCGATGACAGGATGAGACTCTCCGGCTGCATTGCCGACGCGGAAGATGTCCCCTTCGTAGCACGAGCGAATTCCCGGCCGGATCGGACCTGCGGCAAGCCACGGACCGTCGAGGAGAGCCGGTTCCAGGGCGTCCCGCACGCCCCGGCATGAATTCAGGAGATGCCGGGAGACCGCATCGGCGGCCGACACGTGGCTCCGTTGTTTGGGGCCATATTGTTTACGCAGCCGCGCGAGCATATCGCGCCGGATGCAGCACGAGATCGACAACCGGCCATGATCCGCCGAAACCATTCCGCCATAGCCGCCAGGGAAGGCCAGCAGAGGCATCAAATCCGGCGCCAGCGACGACCCGGTGAAATGCGCCTTGAAGCCGAGCAGGTCCGACGGCCGATTGGCCTTTGCGAGTTGGCTGCGCAATGGTCCCGGTTCCCACGAGCCGTGAGCGGCGACAATCACCGGCGCACGCAACATCGCCGCTTCATCCCCGGCCTGAATTCGCACCCTTTGCATCTCACCGTCCGGCTCGATGGCGACGGCGCGGCAGGGTTGAAAGATTTCGACACCCGCCGATCGCGCCGCTTGCAAAAGCAGAGAGTCGAGAATGTCCCGGCCGAGCGCCCGGCCGAAGCTGTCTTTCGCACGAGGCCCAGCTCCTGCACGTGGCATTGCCGCCTCGACGCAGGTCTCGCCGGAAAACAAGCCGACGCGGCGGATTTCGGGGCCGGCATTGGTACGCCAGGCATCGCCGATCTCGAGCCGGCCGAGAAGCGCAAGATTGCTTGCCGAGATGTATTCGCCGCAGACCTTGCGGCGCGGGAACGCGCTTTTTTCCACAATTGCCACGGCCCATCCGCGCCGGGCCAGCGTGAGCGCGACGGAGGTGCCCGCCGGGCCGGCACCAATGACGATCGCGTCATGAGTCGACAATCCCGTCATGGCTCGACACTGGCACTGGCGCCGACGAAGATGTGGGAAAACAGGCCGGCGCGCCGCTCCTCGACCGGTTTGCCGTTGGCCGCAAGCCAGAGACCGGTAAGCTCGCTGCCGCGAAAGCCGGCACGCACGCTTTGCGCCGCGTCGTTTCGTGTGACGTCGTTGGCGCCGATTGCCGGCAGAAGACGGGTCGCGGCCAGCGGCAGTTTCGCCCGCAGCGGCTCTGTCGCGATGAGCAACGGGGCTTTCGGCCTGATCAGCGAAAACAGACGCACGAGCTGCGCATCGTCGAGGTGATGCAGGAACAGATTGACGGTGACGGCGTCGAACGGCGAACCCTCGATCTTTCCTGCCCAGTCGAAGACATCGGCGGTGACGCCTTCGGCCTTCCATCCCAGCCTGTCAAAATCACCGCGCAATTGCGCGGTGACGAGGCCGACGCGGTCGAGCATTACCAGTTCGACCCCAGGCCAATGCGTGGCCATGCGCCGCGCCACCGCCAGCATGAAGGAGCCATCGCCCGCGCCGATCTCCAGAATGCGGCGTGGCGGCTTTGGCACAAACCTCCTGAGCAACGACGTCATGATCGGCACCTGAAACATCAGCATATTGATGCGCCGAAGATCGCGGCGCGCGGTCAGCGCTCGCGGATCGTTGGCCGCAAGTCCGTCGAGGATTTCCGGCGCAAGCTGCCGGTGCTCCAGGCCGCTCATGACACCGTTCGAAAGAGCATGGTTTCGGCCGTCAGCCCGGGTCCGAACGACATGCCGCAACCGAGCAGGCCGGGTCGCGCCTTCAGCATCTCTTTCATCACGAACATGACGGTCGCCGACGACATGTTCCCATATTGGCGCAACACCTCGCGCGATGGTTCCAGCGCGGTGGGGTCCGGTTTCAAGGCCCTTTCGACGGCGTCGAGCACCGAACGTCCACCCGGGTGCACGGCCCAAAGGTCGATGTCTTTCGCCGATCGGCCTCCGAGGATGGCGGCCTGGCTGTTCCGCAACGCTTCATGAATCGCTGCCGGCACCTGGCCGGAAAGAACCATTTCGAAGCCGTGGTCGCGAATGTTCCAGCGCATCAGGTCCCGCCGTTCCCTCGCCACCAGACAGTGAAAGCTATCGAGCTCGATGCCGGCCGGCTCGGCGGTGACGAGCGCGGCCGCGCAGCCGTCTCCCCAAAGGCAGAACGACAGCAGTTTTTCGAGCTCGGTGGTTTGTCGCAGATGCATCGTGCAGAGTTCGACATTGACCAGCAGGACCTTGGCCTGCGGGTCGGAGCGGACGATGTGGCGGGCCAGCTTGAGGCCGTTGATCGCCGCGTAGCAACCCATGAAACCGATCATCGTGCGTTCGACACTATCGGGAAGCCCGCAACGCGCGATCAGCTCCAGATCGATGCCCGGCGCCGAAAAGCCAGTGCAGGTGGTGACGATAAGATGGGTGATGCGGGAAGCGTCGTCGCCAAGCTGCAATCCGTCGATGCCCTTTTGCGCCAGAACAGGTGCGGCATCGTCGAACATCGCCATTCTCGCCGCTGTTCCGGGAAACGCGCCCCGGATGAAGGTCCCGGCCAGGTCGGCAGTTGGTCCTTCGGGGTCGGACGCCGGCGCAAAGCAGGAATAGCGGTGCTCGATGCCGGCAAGATCGGCCATGCGTTCGAAGATCCTCCGGCGATCGGCCGCGAGCATGGAGGCCGCGAAACGCAGGTAGAATTGATGAACCTCGTGCTCCGGCACCGCCGTCGCGATCCGGTTGATATAGGCGTTGACGGGCATATTCTGTCTCCTCGGCGGGTGCACGGTGTAACGTGCCGCCGGAGGGTCCTTGCTCATCGTTACCCGGTGTCGAACACCGGGTTTTGAGCGCTGTTCGATAAACGTTTCCGAAAACTGATTTCTTCCCGAAGGTTCAGTGTGCGCTGTTGGCAGGGAAACGGTTGGAGCGGGCGGGCGGTTGCGTCGGGCATCCAAAATCGCCACATCATGTTGACCTTCCATCTACTGGAAGGTCTATTTCCTCCGACAAAGGAGATTTTCCACCATGAACATCGGTATCGCATCCGAAAAATCCGGCCTGCCGTCCAAGACGATCCGTTATTACGAGGACATCGGGCTCTTGCATCCGGCTCGGACAGACAATGGCTATCGCGATTACTCGACGGCCGATATTCACCGGCTGCGCTTCCTGCAGCGCTCGCGAAGCCTGGGATTTTCGGTCGACGAATGCCGCCAGTTGCTCTCGCTGTATCAAGACAGGGAACGTGACAGCGCCGACGTGAAGGCGATCGCGAAAGCCAAGCTGGTGGAGATCGACAGGAAGATCGCCGAACTGGTCGGATTGCGCGGCTTGCTTCACCAATTGGTCAGTCACTGCCACGGCGACGAGCGGCCGGATTGCCCGATCATCGACGAGCTGGCAGGACAAGGCGTCGCCCAGTGAGGTGGATTGAAAATCGGAGCGGCTGACGTGCAAACTTCGCTGTCATGCCGGCTTGTGCTGCCGCACGACCTTCCATTCATGCCAGATCAGCACCATGACGACAGCATCGAATACGGTCAGGACAAGCAGGCCGAACGAATGGGTGTAGGAGTAGCGGTAGACTTGATAGAACATAAATGCGCCCAGCGCCGCAAGCGATGCCGGATACGACCACAGCTTGCCTCTCAAAAGCCCGACAACGAGCAGCAGTTTTATCAAGCCGTGGCTAAGCAGGTAGAAGGCATAAAACTCCTTGCTGGCGACGGAAAAGTGGCTTGCCATCTGCGACAGATAGCCAGCTATGAAATCGTTCGGATCTTCGATCAATTCCTCTTGAGTGAATGTATTGACCCAGGAGGCAATGGCGTCGGTGGTGACGACATAAAGCAGGATCCCGCCCACGCATTCGATCAGGGCATGCGCCCCTTTAAGCCAGATGCTGAGCTCGAAAATCTGATGGATGCGGCGTTCGTCTACTGCTTTCACAAAATTCACCTTGCGATCGACAACAGCGGAAACGAGAAACGATGGATGCAGCCCTAACCCACTGGATCAACGCGGCAG
The DNA here is from genome assembly GCF_040322975.1 of Mesorhizobium sp. M0074. NCBI lineage: Bacteria > Pseudomonadati > Pseudomonadota > Alphaproteobacteria > Hyphomicrobiales > Phyllobacteriaceae > Mesorhizobium > Mesorhizobium sp. M0074. Next base: position 156,439 of record NZ_JAMYUM010000005.1, on the reverse strand, counting down.
CCGGGATCAGCCCTTTTCTTGATAAGGCAATGATCGCCGTCTCACAAATCGGCGTTCCGCTGATGGTGCTGGCTGTTGCCCTGCAATGGTGGGCAAAGGCCGACCGCTACCATGTGCGCCATGCTGCCTTGTCCGCCGGCTTGGCGTTCCTGCTCGGTCTGGCGATCAATCAGTTCATTTTGCTATTCGTCCACCGGCTGCGGCCCTACGATGCCGGCCTGACGCATCTGCTGATTGCGCCCAGCGCCGACTGGTCGTTTCCCTCCGACCACGCGACAGCCAGCTTTGCGGTTGTTGCGGCTCTTGCAATGCAAGGTCTGCCGCGCCGGACGCTGGCCCTCTCCATCATGGCATTGCTGATCTGCTGGTCGAGAATTTATATCGGCACCCACTATCTCACCGACGTGATAGGGGGTGCCATCACTGGCGTCTTAGGTGCCGTTGTGGTCCGATTGGCCTATCGCGAGAACTCCCGACTGGACAGTCTGGTCACAAGAATTCTCTAGCTCCTCATGTGCCAACGATGAGACGAGCAGCTATCATAGCGGTCCTGTCGCTTGCCTGCGCCTCTGTCGTGCTCGCCGCCGCCCATTCGGGTCGTGATGCGGTCATCCAGGCTCGCCAGGCCTCGATGAAGGAAATGGCCGCGGCGGCAAAGGCGATCGCCGGGATGTTCGACGGCAAGCAGGCGTACGACGCCGCAGCCTTCAAGGCGGCGGCCGAGACCATCCGCGCCCGCACCGGCCCTGCCCTGATTGCCGAATTCCCCAGCGCGACATTGGGCGCGCCTTCAGGCGCCAGGCCGGATATCGACCCCGCCCGCGCGGAGTTCGATGAGCTGGCTCGCCACATCGGGACGCTGGCCAGCGCCTTGGCCTCCGACGCCGAGCGGGCGCCGCCGCGCATCACCGACGACATGAGAATGGGTTCCGGCCTGGCGATGGGCGGTGGCAGCCTGCTTGGCAAGCGACCATCCCTCGCGGAAGCCGATCCCACTAAATTGCCGGCGGAGCACCTCCTGCATCTCATCTTGCAGGATTGCTCGAGCTGCCATTCGAAGTTCAGGCAAAAGGTCGAGTGATAGCGTCAGCTTCGCTGCAGCTGACCCGCCACGAAATTGCGCCAGCCGCCGAAATGCGAAATCTCCTTTGCATCGGTGAGGCCGGCACTTTCGACGAGGAAGCCTTTCGGCGAAGTTCCGTCATCGAGCAGAAGCGTGCCGATGCCGAGCGGCGGCGGGATCGCGGCAACAAAACGGCCGAAGGCTTGTGGCGAGAGCCGCCAGACTTCAACCTCGATCGCTGCGCCCTTGCCGTTGCAGATCCGTTCGAGCCCCGGTCGCGGCACCGACTGGCCGGCGAGCGCATAAAGCCGATAGAGCGGCGCCGTTCTTGCAGCCCGGGCGAACATTGCGCCGAGCTGCTGCAGCTGGCCGTTCAGCGCCATCCCCGACAGATGCGCGCCGACCACCGCCAGCTCGATCGTGCCCTCGTCCACGTCGACGCGAACATCGCCACGCGGCAGCGGCCAGCCTGTAGCGCCCAGCGCAAGGCCGCTTGCCGCATGGACATCGCGCGCAAGCGACGCCGGCAGATGGTCCTTGCCCGCCGCGGCAAGCAAGGTGACGCTCATCGGCAGACCGTCGCTGCGGGTTCCGCTCGGCACGGCAATGCCGCACATGTCGAGCAGATTGACGAAGTTGGTGTAGGTGCCGAGCCGGCTGTTGGTGACGATCGGATCGGCCAGCACCGCTTCGACTGTGTAGTGCGTCGGCGCGGTCGGCACGCAGAATAGGTCGACCGAGGCGATGACCGGCGCAAGCCTGGCCTTATAGCCTTGCAGGGCATAGAGCCCGTTGAAAGCGTCCGCGGCGGAAAGTTTTCGCGCACCGCCGATGATCTGCCGCGTCACCGGATGCATGGCGGCCTCGTTGGCATCCATGAAGTCCCTGATCGCGGCGTAACGCTCGGCTACCCAGGCGCCTTCGTAAAGCAGGTTGGCGGTGGCGTAGAAATCGGCGAACGGGATTTCCACCAGCTGGCAGCCCAGCGTCTCCAGCGAGGCAAGGGCGGCCTCGAAACCCGCCTGCATCGCCTCGTCGCCGAAGAAGGTCCAGTCGGTCCTGGCCGGCACGCCGACAGTCAGCACCGGCGGGCGCGCGGCAAGGCCCTGGACGCCGGGGTCACGCGAATAGGGGTTGGCGTCGTCCTTTGCCGCCGCCGCCTCGAACACGCGGTAGGCGTCATCGACGGTGAGCGCGAAGACCGAGATGCAGTCGAGCGTGCGGCAGGCCGGCACGACGCCGGCGGCTGATAGCGCGCCGACGCTCGGCTTCAGCCCGACGATGTTGTTGAGGCCAGCGGGTATGCGCCCCGAACCGGCGGTGTCGGTGCCGAGCGCGAAGGAGACGATGCCGCGCGCCGTCGCCACGGCCGAGCCGCACGAGGAACCGCCCGGCACCAGTTTCGGGTCGATCGCATTCCTCGGGATTGGATAGGGCGTGCGAACGCCGACCAGGCCGGTGGCGAACTGGTCGAGATTGGTCTTGCCGACAACCAGCGCGCCGGCGGCCTTGAGCCGCGCGACGACGGTGGCGTCTTTCGCCGGCAAGTAGGCATATTCCGCACAAGCCGCCGTGGTCGGCATGCCGGCGACGTCGATGTTGTCCTTGACCGCGAATGGCACGCCCCACAGCGGCTTTGCCGCGGGATCGAACGGGCCGAGCTTTTCCGCCTCGGCAAGCAACGCCGCCCTGCTCGCCAGATGGATGAAGATGCCGGGGTCATCGGCCGCCGCGAGCCGCGCATGGACCATATCGATCACCTCGCCAATGCCGACGCCGGCCTGATAGGCGGCGTGCAAGCTCGCTATATCGAAGCGGATGTCGCTCATTTGGCCTCGTCCAGAATGACTACCGGCAGGTTCCACTGGATGAGCACCACGCAGCCATCCTTCGTCCACACCGAATGCTCGGTTCCAACCGGGTTCAGGATCACGCTGCCCGCGGCATGATCGCCGTTCTCGTCGCTCTGCGTGCCTTCCAGCACGATGATCGTCTCCAGCCCGGCATGGCGATGACGCGGCACGCTGGCGCCAGCCCGGTAATTCAGGATGGCGACCGACGGTTCCGTCGGTCCGCCCTTGAGCAGCCAATGCGCCGTAATGCCATCGCGGAAAGGCTCGAACGGCAGATCGCGCCAGCCACCATTGAGGAGGCCGGCAAAGGCAAGGTTAGGCATTGGCAATCCCCTCGAGCACCTGGTCTGTCGTCGCCGTCCAGCCGACGATCGCGCCCTGTGCCCTGATCATCGCCAGGGCGGCCGCCTTGAACTCGGCAAAATAGCTCTCGGTAGCATCCTCGGCCAGCAGGCATTCATAGCCGCGGTCGTTGGCCTCGCGCATCGTCGTCTGCACGCAGACCTCCGTCGTCACTCCGGCAAAGACCAGTTGCTGTGCGCCGAGCCGCTTCAGGTCATCGCCGAAGCTGGTGGCATAGAACGCGCCCTTGCCCGGCTTTTCGATGACGATCTCGCCAGGCAGTGGCGCAAGTTCATCGAGGATCGCCGTTCCCGGCTCGCCGACGATCAGCACGCGACCCATCGGCCCGACATCGCCGATCCGGATCGACGGATTGCCGCGATTGCGCTTGGCCGGCGGCAGATCCGAAAGGTCTGCCTTGTGGCACTCCATCGTGTGGATCACCGGCAGGCCGGCGGTGCGAAACCCCTCGATCAGCCTCTTCACCGTCGGCACGATCGCCGTGACTCGGCTGACGTCATTGCCGAGGCTGGCGCCGAAGCCGCCGGGTTCGGCGAAGTCGCGCTGCATGTCGATGACGACCAGCGCCATCGCCTCAGGCTTGAAGGCGAACGGAAACGGCAGCGCCTCGATCTCCGCCATCAGTGATGTCCCGCCATGTGCTCGCCGATCGTCTGCACGCTCGCCTGCGCGATCGGCGTCTCGTAGACCAGCGCGCCGTCCGACATGACGAAGATGCGGTCCGAGAGCTCGAGCAGCTCATCAAGGTCCTCCGACATAAGGAGCACCGCGGCGCCGGCATTGCGCGCCTTCATGATGCGGGCGCGTATTTCGGCGACGGCGGAGAAGTCGAGACCGAAGCAGGGGTTCGACACGATGAGCAAATCGACCTCGCCGGTCAGTTCCCGCGCCAGCACCGCGCGCTGCACATTGCCGCCCGAGAGCGACGAAATCGGCGAAGCGAGCGAGGCCGTCTTGACCTTGAACTGTTCGACCAGACGGGCCGCGTAGTCCCTGATCGCGCTCATCCTGATCCAGCTGACCGGCTTGCCGGCCTCGTTGAGGTCGAAGGTCCGGAAGGCCATGTTTTCCGCCACCGTCATCTTCGGCGCGCAGGCATTGCGCAACGGCTCCTCCGGAATGAAGCGGACATTGAGCGTGCGCGCCTCGCTGCGGCTGGCACCATAGGGCGAGCCTTTCACCAGAATGTCGCCGCAATTGCGCGCCCGCTGTCCGGCAAGGACTTCGAGAAACTCCTTCTGGCCGTTGCCGGAGATGCCGGCAACGCCGACGATCTCGCCGGACTTCACATCGAACTCGCCGATGTCGATGGTTTTCAAGCCGGTGCGGTCGGGCGCCTTTAGCGACTTTACCGTCAGCACCTGTCTGGCGCCGGCCGGCACCGGGGCGCGGCTGTCGAGTGCGGCGATCGGTTGGTCGCCGATCATCATCGCCGCCATCTGCTTGTGGGAAAGTTCGGAGACCTTTCCGGTTCCGGTCAGCCTGCCCTTGCGCAGCACGGTGATATCGTCGGCAAAGGCCGTCACCTCGTGGAATTTATGCGAGATCATCAGCACGGTGAGGTCGCCGGTCCTGGTCATGTCGCGCACCAGGCCAAGCACTTCGTGTGCCTCGCCGGGAGTGAGCACCGAAGTCGGCTCGTCGAGCACCAGGAAACTGCGGCCGAGATAGAGCTGCTTGATGATTTCGAGCTTCTGCTTCTCGCCGGCCGCAAGTTCCGCCACCTTGACGTCGAGCGGCAGCTTGAACGGCATACGCTGCATGAATTGCGCAAGTGCGGCGCGCTCCTTGCGCCAGTCGATGACGCCGGGCACCTTCTCGCGCGAAATGACCAGGTTCTCCGCGCCGGTCAGCGACGGGACGAGCGTGAAATGCTGGTAGACCATGCCGAGCCCCAATGCCGAGGCATCCTTCGGACTGGCGATCGCGACCTCGCGGCTATCAACCAGCATGTCGCCGGCGGTCGGATGGTAAAAACCCATCATGCATTTGACCAGCGTCGATTTGCCGGCGCCGTTTTCGCCGAGCAGCGCATGGAACGATCCCGCCGGCACCTTGATCGAGACGTCGTCCAGCGCGGTGAAGGCGCCGAAGCGCATGGTCATGCCGATGGTCTCGACGCCGACGGCTTTCTTACCGATGCTTCCGCTCAAGATCGTGTCCTCACGGCAGCTGCGCGACGAAGGATGCCGAGTTCGACACCACGCCGAACACCCCGCCCTGCATCTTGATCATCTTGATCGCCGCGAGATGGTTGCCGTAGTCGGTTGCGCCGCAGCAATCCTCCAGCATCACGCATTCGAAGCCGCGATCGTTGGCCTCGCGCATCGTCGTGTGGACGCAGACATCGGTGGTGATGCCGGTCAGCACGATGTTTTCGATGCCGCGCTGGCGCAGGATCAGCTCGAGGTCGGTGGCGCAGAACGAGCCCTTGCCCGGCTTGTCGATGATCGGCTCGCCAGCCGCCGGATAGAGGTCGGGGATGATGTCCCAGCCGGGTTCGCCGCGCACCAGGATGCGCCCGCAAGGCCCGGGGTCGCCGATGCCGGCATTGATGCGGCGCGAGCGCCAGCGCTTGTTGGCCGGCAGGTCGGCGAGATCGGGCCGATGGCCCTCGCGCGTGTGGATGATGGTGTAACCCTTGGCCCGCATGGCTGAGAGCACCGACTTGATCGGCTCGATCGGCGCCCGCACCAGCGAAAGATCGTAGCCCATATGATCGACATAGCCGCCCGGCCCGCAGAAATCGGTCTGCATGTCGATGATGATCAATGCCGTATTGTCCGGCCGCAGCTCGCCATTATAGGGCCATGGATAGGGGTCGGCATCGATGTAGCGCTGGGTGATCTCGGCTCTGGCGTTCATCGAAAAAACTCCAGTCATTTGGTGATCGACAACTCGCCCGGCGCGCCGGCAAGCGAGCGGTTCGGCGACGAGGTGGCGATCATGATGATGAGCGTGAGGATGTAAGGTGCGGCGTAGAAGAGATAGTAGCCCTGCGTCACCCCGACCGACTGCAACGCCGGGCCCAGCGCGCCGGCGCCGCCGAACAATAGTGCCGCGGCAAAGCAGCCGAGCGGATTCCAGCGCGCGAAGATAACCAGCGCCACCGCCATCAGGCCCTGCCCCGACGAGATGCGTTCGGTCCAGCTGCCGGGGTAATAAAGCGACAGATAGGCGCCGCCGATGCCGGCGAGCGCACCGCCGACACCTGTCGCAAGCAGGCGCACGGTGTTGGGATTGAGGCCCATGGCGCGCGCCGCATCGGAGCTGTCGCCGACGACGCGCACGATCAGGCCGGCGCGGGTGTTGCGAAAGGCCCACCACAGGAACAGCGCAAGTGCGGCCCCGATCAGGAACAGCACGTTGACGTTGAGCGCCGCCTGCACCTGCGGGATATCCGACCAGCCACCGAAGGCGATGGCCGGCAGGTCTGGCGCCGAGGGCTGGATGAACGGCTTGCCGAAGAAGAAAGCGAGACCCGAGCCGAACAGCATCAGCGCGATGCCGATGGCGATGTCGTTAACCCCACGGAATTTGCAGATCCAGCCATGGAACAGGCCGAAGCAAAGACCGGCACCTGCGGCAGCCAGCAGACCGAGCCATGGCGAGCCGGTCATCACTGCGACCGCATAGGCGGTCATTGCGCCGAAGACCAGCGTGCCTTCGAGGCCAAGATTGATGCGGCCGGAGCGCTCCGTGATGGCTTCGCCGAGCGAGACGAAGATGAACGGCGTCGAAACGCGGATGGCGCCGCCGAGAATGGCGAGCGGCACGCCCCACAGGCCGATCTCGGTCGCGTCCATCAGGAGCCCCTCTTCCACAGATCGGGATTGAAGACCTTGAAGCGGCCGTAAAAGGTTTCGCCGAACAGGATGACGACGAAGAGCATGCCTTGCAGCACCAGCACGGTGGCGTCGGGCAGGTCCATGCGGCGCTGGATCAGCCCGCCGGAAGCGCCAATACCGCCGAGCAGGAAAGCGACCGGGATGATGGCGAGCGGATTGTGGCGGGCGAGGAAGGCAACGAGGATGCCGGTATAGCCGTAGCCGGCGGCGAGCGAGGCGTTGGCGCTGCCTTGCACGGCGCCGACCTCCAGCATGCCGGCCAGCCCGGCACAGCCGCCGGCGAGCCCGGTGAAGCCGACGATCAGCGGCCCGACGGCAAGCCCTTGCACCTGGGCCGCCCTGACATTGCCGCCGGCGATGCGAGCGGCAAACCCCCAGCGCGTCTTTTCGATCAACAGCCAGGACAGGACGCAGGCGAGGATGCCGACGACGAGGCCCCAGTGCACGTCCATGCCTGGAATGTTGCCGATGCGGTAGGCATCCGCCAGCGGCTCGGTCGAGGGTTTGTTGAGCGAAGCCGGATCGCGCAGAGGCCCTTCGACCAGATGGTTCATCAGCGCGATGGCGATATAGGCCATCAGCAGACTGGAGATGGTTTCGTTGACGGCGCGGTAGTGGCGGAGTGCGCCGACGGCACCGATCCAGATGCCGCCGGCGACCACGCCCGCCACGCCCATCAGTAGGATGACCAGAAAAGCCGGCGCGCCATTCGCCGCGACGCCGATGGCGGCGGCGGCAACGCCGCCCAGCACGATCGCGCCTTCGCCGCCGATGACGACGAGGCCTAGTCGTGCCGGCAGCGCCACGCAGAGCGCTGCCAGTAAAAGCGGTGCTGCCCGCGACAGCGAGTTCTGGATCGAGAACCACGAGCCGAAGCCGCCGCGCCACATCGTCTCGTAGAGTTGCACCGGCGATTTGCCGACCAGCGCGATGAACAGGCTGAACAGCGCCATGCCGACGAGCAGCGCCGCGAGCGGTATGACGAAGGCTTCCGCCCGCCGCGCCGCCCATTCGAGCGCCGCCGGATAATTCCTGGCGCCAAACAGCGCCGGTGCGCCCGCAGTGCTGACCGTGTCTGCCATGGCCCGTCTCCGATCCCGTTCAGGCGGTCGAACCGACGACGCCCTCGACCAGGTAGTCCATGCTTTCGAGTTCGAGCGCGGTCTCGGCGAAGGCCTGGCCTTCGGTCGCGACGACGACGCCCTTGTTGCTCTTCAGCGGACCCTTGATGACGGAAAAGCCGCCTTTCATCATTTCGGCCAGCGTGTCGTCGAACTGCTTGCGGGCGGCGTCGCCGACGGCGGGGCCGAGCGGGCTCATCTTGACGAAGCCGTCGGCCAGGCCGCCGCGCGTGAAATTGGGCAGCGGCGTGCCCGCCACCAGATCGTCGACGAACATCTTGTAGACCTTGGCCCAGTTCCATTCCGCGCCGGTCAGGTATTTTTCCGGCGCCAGCGGGCTCTGGTTGGCATGATAGCCGCAGACGAAGGCGCCACGCCCGGCCGCCGTCTCGACCACCACCTTGGGGCTGTCGACATGGCAGGTGATGACGTCGGCACCCTGGTCGACCAGCGCATTGGTGGCCTCGGCCTCCTTGACCGCCAGCGACCACTCGCCGGTGAAGATCACCTGGCAGGTGATGGTCGGGTCGACCGAGCGCGCGCCGAGCAGGAAGGAATTGATGTTGAGCAGCACCTGCGGGATCGGCTTTGCCGCGACGAAGCCGAGCTTCTTGGTCTTGCTGGTGTGACCGGCGACGACGCCGTTCAGATACTGGCCCATGCCGATATAGCCGAAATAGGAACCGGCATTCATCGGATGCTTGTCCTTGTTCCACATGCCACCACAATGGCGGAACTGCACGTCGGGGAATTTCGCGCACATGGCGAGCATGTGCGGATCGAAATAGCCGAACGAGGTCGGGAAGATCAGCGACGCACCGTCGAGATTGATCATCGATTCCATCGTCTTCTGAACGTCGACCGTCTCCGGCACGTTCTCCTCCTCGACGACGGAAATTCCTTCGATCCCCTTCAGCGTGGCGGCCCCTTCGGCATGCGCCTGGTTGTAGCCGTAGTCGTCCTTTGGCCCGACATAGATGAAGCCGACGGTGGCCGTCGCGGCGAAGGCCCTGCTGATCGGAAACGATGCGGACGCAAGGCCGAGCGCCGCTCCGGCGGCGGAGGTTTTGAGCAGGTCGCGGCGGCTAAGCATGAATCTCTTGGACATTGAATGCTCCCTCTGTGGGGCCTTTGGGGCCGGTTAACATCTCAATGAAAGAAGTGTATGCAATCGGCATGCCAGTTTCAGAAATGAGATTTATTCAGCAATATCAATGAGTGTGCCGATGTGGACTGCACAAAGCCGGAGCAATTGCATACACTTTTTGCCTCCAAAATCGCCAATTTGACATGAAGGCTAAAACATAGGCATACAGAGATGCGGAGGAATCGAAGCCGGTGAGTGGCTTACGGCTCTAGCGAAAAGACTGGACGGAGGAGACGTGTCGGGAAAGCGCAATTTGATCAGGTCGGGCACGACCGTCGATCAGATGGTGAGGGCGATCAGCGACCGGATCGTCACCGGTTTCCTGCGCCCGGGCGAAAAGCTCGACGAGGCCTCGCTCGCCGCCCGCTTCGACGTCTCACGCACGCCGATCAGGGAAGCGCTCAGCCGGCTCAGCGCCATGGGGCTGGTCGAAAGGCGGCCGAACCGCGGCGCCACCGTCGCCGTGGTGACGCAGGAGCACCTCGCCTCGATGTTCGAAAGCATGGCCGAGCTTGAAGCGATCTGCGCGCGGTTCTCGGCCGAGCGCATGACCGCTGGCGAGCGCCGCACGCTGGAGGCCGAACACCAGGCCTCGGCGCGCTTCGTGCAGCTCGGTGCCGAAGAAGAGTATGAGCTTTTCAACACCGAATTCCACACCCGGCTCTATCGCGGCGCCCACAGCAAGCACATTTATGAACTGACCGTCATGACCCGCGGCCGCCTGGCGCCGTTCCGGCGCGCGCAATTCATGCTGCCCGGGCGGCTGGCCCAGTCCTGGCAAGAACATGACGCCATCGTCACCGCAATCATGCGCGGCGACAGTGCGGCGGCCGGAACAGCCGCCAAGGATCATGTCTCGATCGTCAGCGAGGCGAGCGCCGTCTTTGCGATCGGCGATCGCCCCAAAGGCAGGACCGAGCCGTTCCCGACATCGGCTTCCTAACCGTCAATCGACCAGCACGGCGACCACGGCAGCGCAGTCGCCGGCCTTGACCAGCCCCGGAAAATGCCGCGCCGCCAACAGACCGGACATTTTGGCCCGGATCTCCTGCGGAGCGCCGCCGGTGCGGCCTATGGAATGGATACGTGCCAGCACCTGGTTCTCTGCCACCGGCTCGCCGAGATCGATCATGGTTTCGATCATCCCGTCGTCCTCGGCGAACGAGAAGCAATCGCCGGACGGCATGTCGAGCCAGCGGGTTGGCTGCATCTCGACCGCGCCGGCGACGATGCCGGCATGGCGCAGCACATTGAGCACGCCGCGACGTGCGATCCGCACCGTTTCCGCGCGCGAAGTCCCGCCGCCGCCAAGCTCTGTGGTGATGAACAGCTTGCCCATCTCTTCGGCGGCAGTGTCGAACATGCCGACCGCGTCGATCTCCAGCATTTTCATCGACCATGGTGCGGAGAAGGCTTCAACCGCAGCGAAACCCTTCGCTTCCAGCACCTTGTCGGGCCGGATGTGGGCGGCGCAGAACGGCACGAAGTCGAGCGTCTTGCCGCCGGAGTGGAAGTCGAGCGCGATGTCTGTACGGGGCAGAAGCTCGCGCTGGAAATAATCAGCGATCTTCTCGGTCACCGTGCCGTCGGGCCGGCCGGGAAAGCTGCGGTTGAGATTGCCCTTGTCGATCGGCGAGGTGCGCGTGCCGGCGCGGAACGCCGGATAGTTCATCGCCGGCACGATGATGATCGTGCCGCTGACTTGCTTCGGGTCGAGCGTACGGGCGAGGTCATAGAGCGCCAGCGGCCCCTCGTACTCGTCGCCATGATTGCCGCCGGTGAGCAATGCGCTCGGCCCCTTGCCGTTGCGGATGACGCAGATCGGGATCATCACCGATCCCCAGGCGGAATCGTCGCGGCTGTAAGGCAGGCGCAGGAAACCGTGCTGCACGCCGTCGCGCTCGAAATCGACGGTCGGCGTGATCGGTGACGGGCGAAGGCTGGACATCGGGCTCAATTCTTCACCACCAGTTTGCGCGGCACATTCGCCAGGCACTCGACGCCCGTCTCGGTGATCAGGATGGATTCGGTGATTTCCAGCCCCATCGTCTCAAGCCACAAGCCGGTCATGAAATGGAAGGTCATACCGGGCTTCAACTCGGTGCGGTCGCCTGGACGCAGGCTCATCGTGCGCTCGCCCCAGTCAGGCGGATAGGAAAGCCCGATCGGGTACCCGGTGCGGTTGTCCTTGACGATGCCGTACCGCTTCAGCACCGCGAAGAAGGCGTTGGCGATGTCCTCGCATGTGTTGCCGGGCTTGGCGGCGGCAAGTCCCGCCTCCATGCCTTCCAGCGTCGCCTTTTCGGCATCGAGGAATTCCTGCGTCGGTTTACCAAGGAACACGGTCCGCGACAGCGGGCAGTGATAGCGGTTGTAGCAGCCGGCGATCTCGAAGAAGGTGCCCTCGCCCGATTTCATCGGCCGGTCGTCCCAGGTCAGATGCGGCGCCGATGCGTCGGCGCCCGACGGCAGCAGCGGCACGATCGCCGGATAGTCGCCGCCGATGCCGTCGACGCCGCGCGTGCCGGCATCGTAGATCTCGGCGACCAGGTCGCATTTGCGCATGCCGACCTCGATCTTGTCGACGATGCGCTGGTGCATCGCTTCCACGATGCGGGCGGCCTTGCGCATGTAGTCGATTTCGGTCGGGCTCTTCACCGCGCGCTGCCAGTTGACGAGTGCCGTGGCGTCGACGAAGCGGGCATTGGGTAAGTGCTTCTGCAGCGCTGCGAAGGCAGCGGCCGAGAACCAGTAATTGTCCATCTCGACGCCGATGCTGAGCTTGCCCCAGCCGCGATCGGAGAGCACGCTGGACAGAAAATCCATCGGATGGCGCTCGGTCGACTGCACATAGTGGTCGGCATAGCCGACGATGTTGTCGTGCGCGAGATAGGCGGTGCGCTTGGCGCCGTTGGCGTCCTGGCCGCGCCCGTACCACACCGGCTCGCCCGACGGCGGCACGATGACAGCCTGGTGCACGTAGAACGACCAGCCGTCGTAGCCGGTCAGCCAGGCCATGTTGGACGGATCGCTGACGATCAATAGATCGACGCCCTTGGCCTCCATGACCTTCCGCGTCTTGGCGAGGCGCTCCGCATATTCGCCGCGCGAGAATTTCAAATTGGGCTGCATTGTTCTTGGTCCTCGTTTGTTGGGCCTTGCGGCCAGCATCAGCTTTCGAAAATCGTACCGGTCTTGGCTGCACGCGCACGGTCGCGGGCGAGCGTGGCGATCGCCGTGTCCTGCACGCCGGTGCCGGTCAGGTCGGCAATGGTGATGTCGCTGTCCGAGCGCCGGCCATGCCTTTCGCCGGCGATGATGTGGCCAAGCTCGGTGATTTCGGCATCGGACGCCATCACGCCCGCCGCGATAGCATGGTGCAGTTCGCCCAGCCGGCGCGTCTGTTTGGCGCTGTCGGCGACGTAGAGATCGGCCATGCGCAGGATCGCCGGCGCGATCTCGTTCTTGTGCTCGGCATCCGAGCCCATGGCAGTGATATGCTGGCCGGCGGAGACGAAGCCGGCCTTGATCAGCGGCTCGGTCGACGGCGTCGTGGTGACGATGATGTCGGCATCGGCCGCAGCCTTTGCCGCGTCCGGCTCGGCGTGAACGGCGATGCCCAGTCTTTCGGACAATGCGTCGGCCGCGGCCTCGGCCTTGGCGGCATCCCTTGCCCAGATGCGAGCCTCGGTGATTGGCCGCACCAGCATCAGCGCCTCGAGCTGCAGTCCGGCCTGAACACCGGCGCCGAAGATCGCGGCAACGGAGGAGTCCGGCCGCGACAGATGTTTGGCGGCGACCGCACCGGCGGCGGCCGTGCGGATGTCGGTGAGATAGCCATTGTCGAGCAGCAGCGCTTCGACCAATCCGGTTTTCGCCGACAGCAGCACCATCATGCCGTTGACGCTGGGCAAGCCGAGCTTGGGATTATCGAAAAAGCCGGGGCTGATCTTGATCGCAAAACCGTCGATACCCGGTACATAGGCGGTCTTGACGTCGACCTCGCCGCGATGCTCTGGAATGTCCAGCCGCAGGATCGGCGGCATCGCCACCGGCAAGGTAGCGAGCGCCCGGAACGCGTTCTCGACGCAGGCGATGGCATCAAGATCGAGCTTCACGATCTCGCGCAATTCAGCTTCGGTGAGGATCGTCATCCGGCTCATGCTGCGCTCTCCGCAATTGCTTCGCCGCAGATGATCTTGCGGTGCAGTGTCATATCGATGTTGCGGCCGGACAGCACGAGCACCGTCGGGCCGCTCGCCCTGACCTTGCCGGCAAGCACGGCTGCGATGCCGACCGCGCCGGCGCCTTCGACGATCTCGCGCTCCTGTTCATAGGCATGGCGGATGCCGGTGGCGATCTCGCCCTCGCTGAGCAGGATCACATCGTCGAGCAGGTCGCGGCACATGGAAAAGGTCAGCCGGTTGTCGAGGCCTATGCCGCCGCCGAGGGAATCGGCCAGTGTCGGCAGTTCCTCGACCAAAACCGGATGTCCGGCGTCGAGGCTCGCCTTCATCGCCGCACCGCGCGCCATTGAAACGCCCATCACCTTCGTCGCCGGGCTGACGCCCTTCACGGCAGCAGCTACGCCAGCCGCCAGCCCACCGCCGGAAAGCGGCACCAGCACCAAGGCGGCGTCCGGAACCTGTTCGATGATCTCCAGCCCGAGCGTGCCTTGCCCGGCGACAATGGCAGGATGGTCGAAGGGCGGCAGCATGATCAGCCCCTCTTCCGCGACCAGCCGTTCGACCTCCCGCTGCGCATCGTCCTGGCTGTTGCCGACGATGCGGATCTCGGCGCCGAGCCGACGGATCTCGTCCAGCTTGTTCTGCGGCACCAGCCGCGACATGCAGATCGTCGCGTGGATGCCTTGCAGTCGAGCGGCATAGGCAAGCGCCCGGCCGTGGTTGCCGGTCGAGGCAGCGACGACGCCACGCGCCCTCTCCTCGTCTGTCAGCGAAGCGATAGCGTTCGAGGCACCGCGCAGCTTGAAGGCGCCGGTGGTCTGCCAATGTTCGAGCTTGAGATAAACAGGAGCGCCCAAGTGCTGGGAAAGACTCCGGGAGGTGACGGTCGGCGTACGCTCGACCTTGCCTGCGATGCGCTCGCGCGCGGCCCGGATGTCGGAAAGGCTTATCCTAGACGTGGTCATGGCTCTGCAATCAGTTCAACGGCAGCGTCATCAGACGGCCGAATTCAGGACGCGGCTCGTCGTCGCCGCAAAGGCGCAGGCAATTCCAGGCCGTCGCCTGGTTGCTGGTGACAACAGGGCGGCCGATTGCCTCTTCCATACCCACAACCGCCGCCGCCGACCGCAGCGCCGTGCAGGACACGAACAGCGCGTCGGCCTGCGGGGCCATCGCATCACCGGCAAGGTCGACCAAGGATTTCGGCGCAATCCGCGCCATCTCGCGATCATCCTCGAAGCCGAGGCAAGTGAAGCTGACGATTTCGAAACCATGCTCGCTGAAATAGGCCGCCATCGGCCGGCTGGTCTCGACCGTATAGGGAGTGAGGATGCTGATCGTCTTGGCGCCCAGCGCCTTCAGGCCGCGCACCCCGGCCATCGGCGGCGTGACCACCGGCACGCCGGGCTTGGCGGCCTGCACCGCCGCCTCGATTTCGGCATCGCCGATCACGACGGAAGCTGAGGTGCAGGAATAGCAGATCGCATCGAGCGGCTCGTCGGGCAGGATCAGGGCCGCGGCCGCCGTCAGTGACGGCTGCATCTTGCGCAAATTGTCCGGCGTCGTCGGGTTGGCGTAGGGGATGCGCGCGACATAGACGCCGATGCGGTCGCTTGCCACCATGCGGTGAAAATCCGGTTCGCTCGTATGGTCGGTGGCAAGGATGATCAGGCCGACCCGCTTTTCCAGCGGACGCGCATCGAGCGCCGGCCGGGCCGAGTGCAGGCGGATATCGGGTGCAGCGCTCATCGTTCGATTCGCCCATAACGGTGTTCCAGCCAGCGCAGCAGCACCACCGAGAACAGGCTGATGGCGAGGAAGAAGGCGCCGACCAAGGTGATCGGTTCGATATACCGATAATAGGTATTGGCGACGCTCTTGGCCTGGTTCATTAGTTCGAGCACGGTGATCGCCGACAGCAGCGGCGTCTCTTTGAACATGGCGATGAAATAATTGGCAAGCGCCGGGATCATCGGCGGAATTGCCTGCGGAATGATGATGTGCGTCCAGGTCTGCGTGGCGTTCAGATTGCAGGCCTTGGCCGCTTCCCACTGGCCGCGCGGAACATTCTCGATGCCGGCGCGGTAGACCTCGGCCGTGTAAGTTCCGTAATGCAGCCCAAGACCGATGACGCCCGCCACCAGCGGCGGCAACAGGATGCCGAAATCCGGCAGCACGTAGAAGATGAAATAGAGCTGCACCAACAGCGGTGTGCCACGGATGAACTCGGCAAGGAAACCGACGGTGCGCGACAGAGCCCTGTTCGGCGACCGGCGCGCCAACGCGATGCCCAGCCCAACGATGGCCGCCAGCACCGAGCCGAGCAGCGTCGCCAGGATGGTGATCTTCACCCCCTCGATCAGCGTCGGCAGGATCTGCCGGACAAAATCCCAATCCCATTCCATTAGCAGGCCCGATCCATCATACGCGCACCCCGTCGAGGCCACGAGCCATGCGGCGTTCCAGCGACCGCACGCCCCAGGAGATGAGCAGCGCCAGCACGAAATAGATGACGAGGATGGTGCTGAACGGCACCAGAGTATTGCCGGTCTGCGAGCGCACCACCTGCGCCTGGAAGGTCAGGTCGGCGAGCGAGATTAGCGAAACGACGGCGGTGGCCTTGAGCAATTCAATGGCGTTGTTGCCGAAGGTTGGCAGCATCACCAGAAGCGCCTGCGGCAGGATGATATGGCGCATGGCTTGCCAGCGGCCGAGATTGAGGGCGGTGCAGGCCTCATATTGTTCGCGGCCGATAGACTTGATGGCGCCACGCACCACTTCCGCCGCATAGGCGCCGACATTGAGGCCCAGCGCCAGCACCCCGGCCTGCAGCGGCGTCAACGAAATGCCGGCAAAAGGCAGCACGAAATAAGCCCAGAACAGCTGCACGAAAATCGAGGTGCCGCGGAAGAACTCGATATAGGCGGTGGCCAGCGCGCGTAGCACGAAAAACCGCGACAGCCGCCCCAGCCCGGCAAGAAAGGCCATGACCAAGGCCAGCACCGACCCCATCAGCGTCAGCTCGATGGTGACAAGCGCTCCTTGCAATATCA
Source organism: Mesorhizobium sp. M0074 (assembly GCF_040322975.1). Lineage (NCBI taxonomy): Bacteria > Pseudomonadati > Pseudomonadota > Alphaproteobacteria > Hyphomicrobiales > Phyllobacteriaceae > Mesorhizobium > Mesorhizobium sp. M0074. The sequence continues at coordinate 139,804 of NZ_JAMYUM010000005.1, read as the reverse complement.
GGCCGAAATAGCCGGACCATTGGGTCATTGGGGCTAAGCGTTTCCTCGCTTGGTGATCATTGCAGAACGCCGGCGCCGCCCCTCATCCGCCTGCCGGCACCTTCTCCCCGTTATAGGGACGGGGAGAAGGGTGAAGCTCCAGCGTTGACGCCCCCCTCTCCCCGTTTTTGACGGGGAGAGGCTAGGGTGAGCGGCACTTTTTACTTCGCCGAGCAGAGCTTGTCGCGGCTCGTCGACATTGCCGCCGCCGCCGAGAAGCCGTAAGGCTCGATGATCTTGGCGAACTCGCCGGACTTCTTCAGTTTCGCCAGCTCGACATCATAGGCGTCGCGCAGCGCTTCGTCGCCCTTCTTGAAGGCCGCGCCGTCGCAATAGACCGGCGCACCGACCACCGGCGCGATGACTTCGAGGTTCGGATCATTGGCTTTCTTGACCAGGTCGTTGATCGACAGCACGGGCAGCGAATAAGCATCGATGCGGCCGTCCTGCAGCATCTTCAGGCCGCTCTGGCCGTCCGGCACGACGATGACGCGCTCGCGCGGCACACCTGCGGTGAGCGCCAGCTTCTCTTCAGTGCCGCCACCCGGCGCGCCGATCGTGGCGCTCGCGTCCTTCGCGACGTCGTCGTAGCTCTTGAAACCCTTCGGGTTGCCCTTCTTCACCAGCATCGCCTCGGCGTCGCACAGCACCGGTTCCGAATAGGCGACCGCAGCACAACGTTCCGGCTTCATGAACAGGCCGGCAGTGACGACGTCGAAACGGCCGGCCTGCAGGCCGGGAATCATGGCGCCATATTCCGAGATCGAGGCGACGATATCGTTGACGCCAAGGCGCTTGAAGATTTCACGGGCAACGTCAGGCGCCGCACCCGAAACCTTGCCGTCGGCAGCGACCGCCGTATAGGGCGGCTCGTTGGCGATGGCGACGCGGGCAAAGCCTTGCGCCTTGAGCTCTTCGAGCTTGCTGTCGTCGGCCGAGCCGGCCGTCGAGGCGGCCAGCACCGCCGTCAGCGCAATACCGGCGACGCCGGCCAAAATGGCAAATTTCTTCATTGTTCCCAACTCCTTGTTTGTCTGTCTTCTTGGCTTGCTTGAGGCGTCGCCGCCTCGCATGGCAGTCAGACCCGATGTCCGGCCGCAATGATCTTCTTCAGGAAACCTTGCGTACGCTCCTGTTTGGGATGGCGGAAAATCTCGTCGGGCTTGCCCTCCTCGACTATTCTGCCGCGATCGAAGAACAGCACCAGGTCGGCGAAGTCATGGGCGAAACCCATCTCGTGGGTGACCAGCAGCATGGTCATGTCGGTCTCGGCGGCGAGCTTGCGCATGACGTTGAGCACCTCGTCGACGAGCTCAGGGTCGAGCGCCGAGGTGACCTCGTCGAACAGCATGATTTTCGGCGACAGCGCCAGCGCCCGCGCAATCGCGACGCGCTGCTTCTGGCCGCCTGAAAGCTGCGCCGGCATCGCCTTGGCCTTGTCGACCATGCCGACCATGTCGAGCAGTTCCATCGCCCGCTTTTCGGCGGCGGCCCGCGGCACGCCTTTGGTCAGCATCGGTGCCAGCGTCACATTGTCGATGACGCATTTGTGCGGAAACAGATTGAACAGTTGGAAGACCATGCCGATCTTCTGGCGCATCTTTGCCAAATGCCGTTCATCGGCCGTCAGCAGCCGGCCGTTACGCTCCATGTGGTACAACTGTTCGCCGTCGACCTGGATGTGGCCGCTGTCGATACGCTCTAGCGTCATCAGGATGCGCAGGATCGTCGTCTTGCCCGAACCCGATGGACCGATCAGTGCCAGCTTCTCGCCGGGCATGACTTGCATCGAGAGGCCGTCCAGCACCCTGAAGGTGCCGAAGCTTTTTGAAATGCCGTCGATCTTGATGATGGGAGCCGACAATGAATTTCCCGTGCTGGAGAAGCTTGCCTTTAACGATGCGGATCGCGGCAAATCATGTCAATCAAGAAAATAATATCATGACAATATTTCGGATTCCGCACAATTTCGCGCCATTTGTCGCCTAGATCGCAAGCAGGAGATGCTCGGGATCGCCGAGCAGAAGCTTGGTGACAACGCCGAGACCGGCACGCAGTTCCCCCTCCGTGGTCGAGCCCAGCGAAATCCGTACGGCTGGATGCCAAGGCATCTGCGAAATGCGAAACGACGTGCCGGGCGCGATCGCCACGCCCTGCAGGCGGGCCTGGGAAACAAAGCTTTCCTCACCGCGGTCATCGGGCAGTTGCAGCCAGATATGCAGCCCGTCGCGATGAGCCCGATAGTCCACTCCGGCGAGCACCTCGGCGGCGATGTCCAGACGCCGCCGCAAAGCCATACGCTGCCATCGAACGAGTTCCATCGCGGTGCCGTCGGTCACCCATTTGCTGGCGATCTCGGCCACCATCGGAGTCGCCATCCAGTTCGAGACCAGGTGGCGGTTGGCAACCGCGGCGACATAACGATCGGGCGCCGCGAGATAGCCGATGCGCAGGCCCGGCACCACGATTTTAGTGAAGGAGGTGACATACAGCGTGCGCTCGGGGGCAAACGCCGCGACGGGCGGCGGCCGATCCTCGACCAGCGGGCCGAGCACGTCGTTCTCGATGATGGCGATGTCGTGCCTGCGCGCCACCGCCGCGATCTGCTCGCGCCGGCCGGCATCCATCAGGGTGGCCGTAGGGTTGATCACCGACGGCTGCACGAACACGGCGCGGATGTCCGACAGCCGGCAGGCCTCGTCCAGCGCTTCCGGGATCAGCCCATTGTCGTCGATCGGCAAACCCTCGAGATTGAAGCCGAGATAACGCGCCAGCGGGATCAGCGTGTGGTGACCGATCGCCTCGGTGGCGACGGTCGAGCCGGGCGGCGCCACGCTCATCAGCGCCACTGTCATCCCTGCGGTGGCGCCGTTGGTCAGGCTGATGTTCTGCGGCGACGCGTCGAGGCCACAGAGGCGTAGCCACTCGACACCCACCGCGCGGTGGCGCGGGAACACCATGTTCGGCCTGAACGACAGTGCCGAGCTCGACGGCAGGTTTTCGGCGAGCCAGCCCAGCGCCTGCCTCAGCCGCTCCAGATGCATCGGTTCGCAGACCGGCTTCAGGATGGAGAGATCGATGACCTCGCCCAGCCGCTCCGGCAGATAGGGGGGCTCCGGCTCGCGGCGCTGTGTCTGCACGAAGCTGCCGCGGCCGACCTCGCCGGACACCAGCCCGCGGCGGATCAGCTCCTCATAGGCGCGGCTGACCGTCTGCACGGAAAGTTGCAGATCGTCAGCCAACTGCCGGTGCGTCGGCAATCGCGCACCGTTGGCCAGGCGCCCGTCATGGATGGCCCGCGCGAACTGGTCGGCGAGCGATTGATAGGCCGGCCGCCGGATAAGAGCGGGATCTGGTCGCCAAAATGTCATGACTTATTAGAGATCGAAATCAGTGCAATTGACAATCGAAATAATGCGCCGTCATGGTGTCCGGCACTGGAAGTGGGCGATCATGGCTGCAGCGAAACTCGATCCGATCGATATGAAAATCCTCGACGCCATCCAGCGCGACGGGCGCATCACCAAGCTGGCGCTGGCCGAGAAAGTCGGCCTGTCGCCGACGCCGTGCTGGATGCGGCTGCGCAAGCTGGAAAAGGCCGGCATCGTCTCGGGCTACCATGCCAGGATCGCCATGCGCGCCATCGCGCCGGTCGCTACCGTGCTGATGGAGGTGACGCTGGCTAGCCACCGCCAGGCCGACTTCGACCGTTTCGAGCGCGTCATCCGCGACATCCCCGAGATCGTCGCCTGCTGGTCTGTCGGCGGCGGCGTCGATTACCTGCTGAAGGTGATGGCGCGCGACATCGACGCCTATCAGCGGCTGGTCGACACTCTGCTCGAGCGCGAGATCGGCATCGACCGCTATTTCACCTATATCGTCACCAAGACGGTGAAGGAGGAGAGTGTGCTGCCGGTGGCGGACCTGTTGCCGGCGCAGTCGTGAGGTCGATCTGCCGGACCACACGTCTAGGAGATTGGTCGAGACATTTGTTGCTTCGTCATCCTGGGGCGAAGCAAGGAGCGAAGTGACGCGGCGCAGACCCCAGGATCCATTCCGTGACATCAGGGCGCCGCCACGGCGCAGAATTCTGCTCCGCTGCATTCCCTCTGCGAAGGTCACGGAATGGATCCCAGGGTCTCCGCGACGGAGCTTCGCTCCTGCTTCGCCCAGGGATGACGAGGCTGAGGAGGTGCAGCCAATCTCTCCACGGTTTGCTACAGTCTGACGTACGGCCGGAGAGATCGTCTGCCCGCTCGGTGCAATAGAGACAATCTCTCTACGTGCAGGCACGCAAACAGCCTCTCTGTTTGCGCGGCAGAGATAGTCTTGCGGCATCACCCGAACCGGGAGCCCGATGATGTCCGCACATTTTGCCCGCTCGCACCGCCATGAAGCGCTTGATCGCCTTGCCGACCGGCGGCTGCTGCGCGAACTCGCCTATGTCGCTGGCCACTGGACGGCGAGCGAGACCGCGGAGAGTTTCGAGGTGACCGATCCGGCCACCGGATCCACCGTCGCTTTCGTTGCCGCGCTCGATGCCCGGCAGACCACATTGGCGATCGATGCGGCATCGCGCGCCTTTCCTGCCTGGCGCGCATTGCTGCCGCAGGAACGGTCGAAAATCTTGCGAAAATGGTTCGATCTGATCGTCGCCGCCAAAAATGACCTGGCCCTGCTGATGACGCTAGAACAAGGCAAGCCGCTGAAGGAATCGCGCGGCGAGATCGACTACGCCGCCTCTTTTGTCGAATGGTATGCCGAGGAGGCCAAACGCCTCAACGCCGAAAGCGTCACCAGCCATCTGCCAAACGCCGAGATGGTGGTGCGACGCGAACCGCTTGGTGTCGTCGGCGTCGTCACCCCGTGGAATTTTCCCGCGGCCATGCTGACCCGCAAGGCGGCGGCCGCCCTCGCCGCCGGCTGCACCATCGTCGCGCATCCTTCCTCGGAAACGCCGCTGTCTGCACTGGCGTTGGCCGAGCTTGGCGAACGTGCCGGCCTGCCGGCTGGCGTGTTCAACGCCCTCACCGGCAGGGCTTCGATCATCGTCGGGCGGATGTGCGAAGACCCGCGGGTTCGCGCCATGAGCTTCACCGGCTCGACCGAGATCGGCAGGTTGATCGCCGCGCAAAGTGCGCCGACGATGAAGCGTCTGGTGATGGAGCTTGGCGGTCATGCGCCTCTGATCGTCTTCGCCGACGCCGATCTCGACAAGGCTGTGACCATCGCCGTCGACGCTAAATTCGCCACCTCCGGCCAGGACTGCCTCGCCGCCAACCGCATCTATGTCCAGCGTCCGATATACGATCGGTTCTGCGCTGCTTTCGCTAAACGCGTCGAGGCATTGCGGGCCGGCAATGGCCTCGCTGACGACACCGAAATCGGACCCTTGATGCACGAACGCGCGGTCAAGAAGGTCGAGGAGCAGGTGGCCGATGCGCTCGCCAAAGGCGCGCGTTGCCTGACCGGCGGCAAGCGCCATCCTGCCGGGCCGCTGTTCTACCAGCCGACCCTGCTGGCCGACGTTGGAGACGACGCTTTGATCATGCGCGAGGAGACCTTCGGTCCGGTTGCGGCAGTGACGCCTTTCGACAGCGAAGACGAAGTCGTCGCCCGCGCCAATGCGACAGAGTACGGCCTGGTCGCCTATGTCGTGACTGAAAACGGCGGTAGGCAATTGCGCATCGGCCGCGCGCTCGACTATGGCATGGTCGCCATCAACCGCGTCAAGATCACCGGCGCGCCGGTCCCGTTCGGCGGCGTCAAGCAGTCCGGCATCGGCCGCGAGGGCTCGCGTCACGGGCTCGAAGCCTTTACCGACTTCAAATATCTCTGCCTCGACGTGGCGTAACGCCCCGTCAGGCTTTTGCTTTCAAGGAGTAAAAAATGCTCGACCAGTCCAACGAACTCGCCGCCTGGGATCGCGATCATTTCTTCCATCCCTCGACCCATATGGGCACGCATGCGCGTGGCGAGAGCCCGACGCGTGTGATCGCCGGTGGCGAAGGCGTCACCATCTGGGACAATAACGGTCGCAAGAGCATCGATGCCTTCGCCGGGCTCTACTGCGTCAATGTCGGCTATGGCCGCCAGAAGATAGCCGACGCCATCGCCGCGCAGGCCAAGAACCTCGCCTATTACCACGCCTATGTCGGCCACGGCACCGAGGCATCGATCACGCTTTCCAAGATGATCATCGACCGCGCGCCGCAGGGCATGTCGAGGGTCTATTTCGGCCTCTCCGGTTCCGATGCCAACGAAACCAACATCAAGCTGATCTGGTACTACAACAACGTGCTCGGCCGGCCGGAGAAGAAAAAAATCATCTCGCGCTGGCGCGGCTATCACGGCTCCGGCATCATGACCGGATCGCTGACCGGCCTCGACCTGTTCCACAACGCCTTCGACCTGCCCCGCGCGCCGGTCCTGCACACCGAGGCGCCCTACTATTTCCGCCGCGCCGACCGCTCGCTGAGCGAGGAGCAGTTTTCGCAATACTGTGCCGACAAGCTCGAGGAGATGATCCTCGCCGAAGGGCCGGAAACAGTCGCTGCTTTCATCGGCGAGCCGATCCTCGGCACCGGCGGCATCGTGCCGCCGCCGGCCGGCTACTGGGTAAAGATCCAGGCGGTACTGAAGAAGTACGACGTGCTGCTGGTTGCTGACGAGGTCGTCACCGGCTTTGGCCGGCTGGGCACCATGTTCGGCTCCGACCATTACGGCATCAAGCCTGACCTGATCACCATCGCCAAGGGCCTGACCTCGGCCTATGCGCCGCTCTCCGGCGTCATAGTCTCAGACAAGGTCTGGCAGGTGCTCGTCCAAGGCTCCGACAAGCTCGGCTCGCTCGGCCATGGCTGGACCTATTCGGCGCACCCGATCTGCGTCGCCGCCGGCGTCGCCAACTTGGAACTGATCGACGAGATGGACCTAGTGCGGAACGCCGGCGAGACCGGCGCCTATCTCCGCGCCGAGCTGACGAAAGCCGTCGGCGGCCACAAAAACGTCGGCGAGGTGCGCGGCGACGGCATGCTGGCGGCGATCGAGTTCGTCGCCGACAAGAACGATCGCGTGTTCTTCGACGCCACGCAAAAAATCGGGCCGCAGGTCGCGACCACCCTTGCGGCAAGCGGCGTCATCGGCCGGGCCATGCCGCAGGGCGACATTCTCGGTTTCGCGCCGCCGCTCTGCCTCACCCGCGAAGAGGCCGACATCGTCGTGTCGAAAACAGCCGATGCGGTGAAAAGCGTGTTTGCCGACATCTGAAGAACCGACATGAATGCCATGACCAAGACCCTCCCCGCCACCATGGCCGCCGTGCAGCTGATCGGTCACGGCGGACCGGAAAAGCTCGTCTACCGCACCGATGTGAAAGTGCCCTCGCCCGCCCGGGGCGAAGTGCTGATCAAGGTCACCGCTTGCGGCATGAACAACACCGACGTCTGGGTGCGCCAGGGCGCCTATGGAACGGAGGAGGATGCCGCCGCTGTGTCGACCTGGCGTCGTCAGGGCAATACGCTGAGCTTCCCGCGCATCCAGGGCACCGACACGGTCGGCAACATCGTTGCCGTCGGCGACGGCGTGTCGCCGGCCCGCATCGGCGAGCGGGTGATGGTCGATTTCTCCATCTACAATCGCGACGACGATTCACTCGCCGACATCGACTATATGGGCCACGGTCGAGACGGCGGCTATGCCGAATACCAGGCGGTGCCTGCAGAGAATGCCCATGTCGTCGATACCGATCTGAGCGACGTCGAGCTTGCCACTTTCTGCTGCGCCTATCTCACCGGCGAGCAGATGCTGGAACGCGCCGCATTGAAGGCCGGCGAGCGTGTGCTGGTCACCGGCGCCTCGGGCGGCGTCGGCTCGGGCATCGTGCAGCTGGCGCGGGCGCGCGGCGCCATTCCCTATGCGGTTGCCGGCAAGGGCAAGGAACAGGCCGTGCGTGACATCGGCGCCGAGGCGGTGATCACCCGTGGCGTTGCCGATCTGCCGGCCGCCGTCAGCGCGGCGACCGGGGGCCAGCCGATCGACGTGGTGGCCGATCTGGTCGGCGGCGCGATCTTCAACGACCTCCTGCGCATCTTGAGGCCGGAAGGCCGCTATACCACGGCTGGTGCAATTGCCGGCCCGGTCGTGCAGCTGGATCTGCGCACCATGTATCTGAAACAGCTGCAACTGCATGGCTCGAGCCAGGGCACACGGGCGGATTTCCGCCGCATCGTGCGCTACATCGAGGAGAAGAAGATCCGGCCGCTGGTCGGCGGCGTCTACAAGCTGTCCGATTTCCATCGCGCCCAGGCGGATTTCATCGCCAAGGATTTCGTTGGCAAGCTGGTCGTCGTGCCGGATGCGATCGCCAAAATAGCGCGTCGACCAAAAACGCCTATGACAGGCTCGGGCCGTTCGCGGACGCGGTGAGGTCGAGCGCCACATCCAAGCAGCGTTTTCGTGATGGCTTTGTTTATCTGAATGAGCAAAACCCCTTCTGATTTGGCTGCACGCCGGCAACAAGGATTCCTGACCCTCTCCTGCGGCGTTATAAGGTTTTCGCGATTTTCTTATAACTCCCGCTTGCGTCCCTTGAGGTCATGCCGCTATAAGAGAACCGCATTTTTCTTATAACCGGAGCCGCCTGACATGAAGACGGTCGACCTCGTTTACCGCACGATGTATGCGGAACTCGTCCAGCGATCCTTGGACGCAGCCTTCGAAACGGATTTCCCTACGACGGGCAATCTCGTCAAGGTGCCCGTCAAGGGCAAGGTATACTGGTATTTCGAGGAAACGCAGCCGACGAAGACGCGACGGTATGTCGGGCCTGACAGCGATCCCGAGATTGCAAAACGCGTCGAATCCTTCCGTCAGATCAAGGACGACCTCCGCGCCCGCAGGAAGCTGGTATCCACGCTCGTGCGCGAGGCAGGGCTGACAGAACCCGAAAGGTTCACCGGGGATGTCGTCGAGGCGCTGGGGAAGGCTGGCATCTTCCGCTTGCGCGGCGTCCTGGTCGGCACAGTCGCCTTTCAGTCCTACGCGGGCTATCTGGGCGTGAAGCTGCCCGGTGCAGCGTTGCAGACGGGCGATGCAGACTTCGCCCTATTCCATTCCGTGTCGGCCGCGGTCGAGGACAGCCTGCCGCCCATCCTCGAAATCTTGAGGGAGATCGACCCAACCTTCAGGGAAATCCCTTACAGATCAGATCCCGGACACGCGACGCAATTCGAGAACGCAGTCCGATACAAGGTCGAGTTCCTTACACCGAACACGGGCAGCGATGACTACGCCGATCATGCAACCTCGATGCCGTCTTTGGGCGGTGCATCCGCGCAGCCTCTTCGGTTTCTCGATTTCCTGATCCACGAACCAATCAGAACTGTGCTGCTGCATCGATCGGGAGTGCCTGTCGTGGTACCGTCGCCCGGACGATATGCGGTTCACAAGCTGATCGTTGCCTCGCGCCGACAGAACAACGCAAACGGCGTGGGCAAGCGGGAAAAGGATGTCCACCAGGCAGCACTTCTGGTCGAGGCACTGGAAGCTACCCGTCGCCAGGACGATCTCGCCATCGCGTTTTCGGAAGCGTGGGACAGGGGGAAACATTGGCGTGAAGCGATACAAAAAGGACTTGGCTTGATTCCCCAGAAACAGCGTGGCGACGTCGAGGCGACGATCGTCAACGCACTTTCAGGAATCGGCGAGGAACTGGAAGGATTCAGCGGCTCATCTGCGAAAACAAAGCACGGAGACTAAACGGCAGCAACGGGTGTGGAGGGTAACCTTCTGCCAGCCGTCGCCGAGGCGTTTTTGTTTTCAGGTTTCAAAATCGACTTTGCCTATTCAGCTCTGCGATCGGACCTGCTTGACGGCAGCCTCGAGCGACCGTTCAAACGCGTCGATCACCTGGTCGACCTGCGGCTCGGTGATGATCAGCGGCGGGCAGAAGGCCAGCGCGTCGCCCATATTGCGCGAGATGACGCCGTTCTGCTGCATGAAGCCGTTGACGAGCCCGCCCAGTTCACCGGTCTTCCCCCACGGCGTCTTGTTTGCCTTGTCGCCGACCAGCTCGACCGCCGCGACCAGGCCGATGCCGCGCACCTCGCCGACAAGCGGGTGCGAAGCGAGCGTGCGCAGCCGCTTCTGCAAATGCGCGCCGACCGCACGCGCATTGCCGACAAGGTCGCGCTCCTCGATCAGCTTCAGGTTCTCGAGCGCGACCGCTGCCGCAACAGGATGGCCGCCGCCGGTGAAACCGTGGCCGAAGGTGCCGATACGGTTGCTCTCGTCGGCGATCGGCTCGAATACCTTGTCATTGATCAGCAGGGCTGAGATCGGCAGGTAGGACGAAGAGATCTGTTTCGACAACACCATGATGTCGGGCCTGATGCCGAAGGTCTGCGAGCCGAACATCTCACCTGTTCGGCCAAAGCCGCAGATCACCTCGTCGGCGATGAGCAGGATGTCGTATCTCGATAGCACCGCCTGTATCTTCTCCCAGTAGCCGGCCGGCGGAACGATGACGCCGCCGGCGCCCATGATCGGTTCGCCGAAAAAGGCGGCGATGGTTTCCGGTCCTTCGGCGAGGATCAGCTTTTCCAGCTCGTCGGCGAGCCGCGTCGAAAACAGCTCTTCGCTTTCACCCGGCAGCGCCTCGCGCCAATGGTGCGGCGTCGAGGTGTGCAGCACATTGGCGATCGGCAGATCGAACGAAGTGTGGTTGTTGGGCAGTCCGGTCAGGCTTGCCGAGGCGATGGTGACGCCGTGATAGCCCTTCTTGCGGCTGATGATCTTCTTGCGCGCCGGCTGGCCGAGCGCATTCGACCGGTACCAGATCATCTTCATGGCCGTATCGTTGGCCTCGGAGCCGGAATTGGTGAAATACGCCTTGCTCATCGGCACCGGCGCCATCTGCACCAGTCTCTCGGCGAGATCGATCAGCGGCGAATGCGATTTGGAGCCGAAATCGTGATAGTAAGGCAGCTTCGACATTTGCCGTACTGCCGCATCGACCAGCCGCTTCTCCGAAAAACCGACCGCGACGCTCCAGAGCCCCGCCATCGCCTCGATATAGCGGTTGCCGGCAAGGTCCTCGACATAGATGCCGTCGCCCTTCTCGATGACGAGCGGCCCCGACTCCTGATGCTTGCGCGCATTCGTATAGCCATGCATGTGAAAGCTTATGTCGCGGGCTTCGGGTGAATTCGGTCTTGCGTCCATGACGGCTCCTGTGCTGCACGCGGAACAGTCCTGCCGCCGGTCCGGCTCAGCAGGTCCCCGTGCGTTATGCCGTTTGATGCATCTTTCTCGAACGGTATAGTGTCAAGCGCTTTCGACAGGGCCAGCGGATGGATGGACGCATGCAGAACTTCGGCTTGACCTGACCGTGGACCATGTCGACTGCATTGTCGCCGGCGCCGGCGTTGTTGGCCTGGCGATCGCGCGAGAGATGGCGCAGCGCGGCATCGATACGCTGGTCCTGGAAGCCGAGAGCGCTATCGGCACCGGAACAAGTTCGCGCAATTCCGAGGTCATCCATGCCGGCCTCCACTATCCGGTTGGATCGCTGAAAGCCCGGTTCTGCGTGGCCGGCCGGGAAAGACTCTATCGCTATTGCGAGGAGCGGGCGATCCCGCACGCGCGCTGCGGGAAGCTCATCGTTGCCACAAATGCCGAACAGGAGCCGGTGCTCGCCTCAATCCGGGCCAATGCACGCGCTTGCGGCGCCGGCGACCTGGTGCCGTTGCGCGAAGCCGAGGCGCATGCGCTGGAGCCCAGCCTTAAGTGCACGGCGGCGCTGCTGTCGCCCGCCACCGGCATCATCGACAGCCATGCCCTGATGCTCGCCCTGTTGGGCGACGCCGAGGAGCACGGGGCGGCACTTAGTCTCAACACGCGCATCGCCTCCGGCCGCATCGAAGCAGGCCGCGTCGTGCTCGAGACGGTGGACGCTGCCGGCGGCGAGCGCTTCGAGATCGCCACTCCGCGTTTCGTCAATGCCGCCGGGCTTGGCGCCGCAGCACTTGCCGGTTCGCTTGAAGGGCTCAATCAGCAATTCGTGCCAAAGCTCCATTATGCCAAGGGCAATTATTTTTCGGTGGCCGGCCGGGCGCCGTTCTCGCGATTGGTCTATCCGGTGCCCGAACCCGGCGGGCTCGGTGTTCATCTGACACTCGACCTTGATGGCGTCGCCCGCTTCGGGCCGGACGTCGAATGGACCGATCAACTCGACTATCGCGTCGACCCGGCTCGTGGCGAGCGCTTCTACAGCGAGATCCGCAAATACTGGCCGGACCTGGCCGATGGCAGCCTGCAACCCGCTTACAGCGGCATCCGGCCAAAACTGTCCGGTCCCGGTGAGGCCAATGCCGACTTCGTCGTCCAGGACGTGGCGGTGCACGGCGTGGATAGCCTGGTCAACCTGTTCGGCATCGAAAGCCCCGGCCTGACCTCCTGCCTGACGATTGCCGACCATGTCGCGCAGTGCCTCGCGCCGAAGTTGTAGCGTGCGGCGCCCCGCCGCGATCTGCACTGTATCAAGGCGCATCGCGTGAACTTTCAGTCGCAAGTCGCCTATGAGGCACATCGCGCACTTGCAGCCCGCTCCGCGCTCTGATTCCCTGCATTCTGGGCTGTCCTGATTCGCACTGCCCGGTTCAGAGTTTTCGCAGTGCGCCCGGGACAAGCTTCCAGCGACCACTCGGCGTATCCAGGGAGAACGGCAATGAACACCGCGACGAGGCCGGTAATCTCGGAGATGAGACCCAAGATCACCGTCGTCGGGGTCGGCGGCGGCGGCGGTAACGCCGTCAACAACATGATCGCCGAAGGCCTGCAGGGCGCGGAATTCATCGTCGCCAACACCGATGCCCAGGCCCTTGCCATGTCGAAGGCAACGAGGCTGATCCAGTTGGGCGCTCATATCACCGAAGGTCTCGGCGCCGGGTCCCTGCCCGAGGTCGGCCGTGCCGCGGCCGTGGAATCCATCGACGAGATCATGGATCACCTTGCTGGAACGCACATGTGCTTCGTGACCGCCGGCATGGGAGGCGGAACCGGCACTGGTGCCGCGCCTGTTATAGCGCAGGCAGCGCGGGCAGCCGGAATACTGACCGTTGCCGTCGTCACCAAGCCATTCGTCTTCGAAGGCAGGCGCCGCATGTACGCTGCCGATGAGGGCATCGAGCGCCTGCGCGAAAGCGCCGATACCGTCATCGTCATTCCCAACCAGAACCTGTTCAGGATCGCCGACGCCAGAACCACGTTCGCCGACGCCTTCGCCATGGCCGACCGGGTCCTCTATGCGGGTGTCGGCTGCATCACCGATCTGATCGTCAAGGAAGGCCTGATCAATCTCGACTTCGCCGATGTGAAGTCGGTGATGCGCGACATGGGCCGCGCCATGATGGGAACCGGCGAAGCCGCCGGAGAAGGCCGCGCCAAGAAGGCAGCGGAAGCGGCAATCGCCAACCCGCTGCTCGACGAAGCTTCGATGATGGGCGCCAAGGGCGTCCTTGTCTCGATATCGGGCGGCATGGACATGACGCTGTTCGAGGTCGACGAAGCCGCTACCCGCATCCGCGAGGAGGTCGACAACGATGCCGACATCATCGTCGGCGCCATCTTCGACAAGGCACTCGCCGGAAAATTCAGGGTGTCGGTCGTGGCGACCGGCTTGCGGCGTGGCTTGGAGATTCCACTGCTTGCCGAACCGGAAGTTCGCATGAACTGAACGCGTATCGCTGCAACTCGCTCAGCCGACTGCCAGCCTCACGTCACCAGGGCCGCGCGCCGTCGATGACTTCCATGGCGCGTGCAGCAAAACGGCCGGCCAGCGGTGCCACGTCGGCCGCATCGGCCGCAACCGCGCTGCCGGCCAGCACGCGGTCGGCGATGCCGACGAAGATCACGGCAAAGCGGAACATGGCAAACACCAGATGGAACCGCTGCAGCGGCGCCGTCGGCACGGCGTGGGCGAAGTAATGATCGAGGAATTCGCGCTGTGTCGGAATCCCGAGGGCTGCCTGATCAAGGCCGAGGATGCCGCCATATTCGTCCGATGAGGAATGCCAGGGCATCGAGCAGAAGCCGAGATCAGCAAGCGGATGGCCGAGGGTCGATAACTCCCAGTCGAGTATGCCTATCACCTCGGGCCGCTCGGGATGGAAGATGAGATTGCCGAGACGGAAATCGCCATGCGCGATCGAAACGTGGCCGTCATCTGGCGGAAGATGTCGCGGCAGCCATTCGGCGACGGCTTCGAGCGCGGCAATGCGCTCGCTCGGCGATTCCCGCAACTGTCTGGTCCAGCGCGCGATCTGTCGCTCAAAATAGTTCCCGGGACGGCCATAGTCGCCGAGCCCAACCTCTTCCGGCCGGACTGCGTGCAGCTTTGCCAGCGCCTCGGCCATGCCGAAATAGATGCCGCGCCGCTCGTCCGGCGCCAGTCCCGGCAACGAGCCATCGTGGAACACCCGGCCGTCGAGCCGCTGCATCAGATAGAACGGCGTGCCGAGCGGCTCGTCGCCGTCGTGATAGAGCACCGGCCGCGGCACCGGCACCTTTGTCGATGCTAGCGCCTCGATCACCCGGTACTCGCGATCGATGGCATGAGCGCCGCGCAGGATCGGTCCCGGGGGTTTCTTGCGCAGCACCATGCGGCGGCCGCCATAGTCGACGAAATAGGTCGGGTTGGATTGGCCGCCGACGATCCGCTCAAGCGACATTTGGCCATCGCCAAAATGCGCTCTCAGAAAATCCTCCAGGCGTACTGCATCGAAATCCATCCTCATTGCCGGCTCAGCGGTTCCCGCCGCGACCTGTTTCGTCTTGTCTGCCGGCTTCGACATGCCAGCGCCAGAAGCCCGCACCTTCCTCGTTGAGAAAGCGGTTGAGCACCATCTTGTGGACCTCGTCGGCGCCGTCGACCAGGCGAGCCTGGCGGGCGTAGCGGTAGATCCATTCGAGTACAGTGTCTTTCGAATAGCCGCGGGCGCCGTTGATCTGGATCGCCACGTCGGCGGCGTCGTGCAGCACGTTGGCGACCTGGATCTTGGCCATGGAGACCTCCTTGCGGGCAAAGCCGCCGCGATCGAGCTCCCAGGCCGCCTTCATCACCAGCAGCCGCCCGATCTCGATGCGCATGGCAAGGTCGCCGAGCATCAGCTGGATACTCTCACGGTCGGCCAAAAGCTGCCCGAAACCGCTACGCTCGGCGGCATAGGCGCGCGCGATCTCGATGCAGCGCTTGGCAAGCCCGAGCCAACGCATGCAATGGGTGAGCCGCGCCGGACCGAGCCGGACCTGGGTAACCCGGAGGCCGCTGCCTTCGCCGGCAAGCACGTCCTCGACCGGGACTTCCAGGCCGTCGAACTCCAGCTCGCAATGGCCGCCATGTTCTTCCGGTCCCATGATCTCGATGCGGCGCACGATCCGCCAGCCCGGCTGGTCCTTGTGGAACAGCAAGGCCGAAAGGCCGTGACGCGGATCGTCCGAAGTGCGCGCAATGAGAATGAAGTGGCTCGCCTCTTGCGCGCCGGTGATGAACCATTTGCGGCCTTTGACGACATATCTGTCGCCACGCCGTTCGGCTCTGGTCATGATCATCGACGGGTCGGAGCCGCCGCCCGGGTGCGGTTCCGTCATTGCAAAGGCCGAGCGCACCTTGCCCTCGACGATCGGTTTCAGCCATCTTTGCTTCTGCTCCGGCGTCCCCAGTCGCTCCAGCACCATCATGTTGCCGTCGTCGGGGGCCGCGGAATTGAACACGACCGGACCGAAGATCGAGCGGTTCATCTCTTCATAGCAGACGGCCATATCCACCTTGGAAAGGCCGGCCCCGCCGGTCTCGGGTTTCAGTTGCAGGCACCACAGGCCGGCTGCTTTCGCCTTGCCCCGCAGCGTTTCAAGCAGCGGCAGCGCAATATTGCCATGGCCGTCATAGCGAGCCTTGTCAGCCTCGAGCGGCAGGATTTCGCGCTCGACGAAATCGGCGATCCGGCTGCGGAAGGCCTCGGTTCGGACGGAAATGTCGAAATTCATGGCGCTCACAAGGATGAAACGAGATGCCGCCATCGGCTCCGATGGTCGCGGCCGGTAGTGTAACTGCCGTCGTTGAATGGGAGCAACAGCAGTTCGCCGGCCGTTCCTTGCGCACGTCAAAGCGCCGGTTCGATATGGATCGATGCCGGCGTGCTGCCGATGGCGGTCGAATTCCAGGATCAAAGAGTACTCAGGTTTCGTATGGCTAACGTCCGCGACAATGCTCAGATCAATTCGAGGACAGCGCAGCCATAGCCGTCCAGCGTCAACACTCCGGAGACAGGTCCTTCGCTATCGAGCAGGTTGCTGCCGAAGGGAACGCCGGTTACCGCAACGGGCGTGTCTTTGATGTTTTGCACGAACAGCAGCCGGCGTTCGTCATTCTCGCGCATCGTGACCTCGACGCCGTCCGGCAGATCCGGAACCAGAGGCTCCACATTCGCATCCACGAAAGTGCGCGTAGCGAGTTGAGCTGTCAGCTCCGGGGTTAGATAAGTGCCGACATAGAGCACACGGCCCTTGCCGACGGCGCGGGAGGTAATTGCGGGCGTTCCCGCCGCATAGCGGTTCGACCAAACCCCTACAATTTCGACTTCCGGTTCGACTGCGAGGTTCTCATAGAAATAACCGGCATCGAACTCGTGGTTTCCGACGGTGAAACGACGGATACGGCGGCTGGATTCGGCCGGTCTGTCGGGAGGAATGACGAGCCCGCCGGAGCGCGACATGGTATTGAACAGGCCATTGGCCCCGGGTGCCGCCAGCCGCCCGAAATCCTCGACGCGAACGCCGGTCAGCTTCGACAGCGACTGGCCCGGCGCTGTCTCGCGGATGACGTGGTTGTTTTCGTCGCGGGTTCCCGTGCGCGCGCCGATGATGACGGTACCGCCATTTTCGGCAAAGACTTGCAGCCGCTCGGTCCAGCTGTCCTTCCAGATCACCCAATGCGGCACGTAGAATACCTTGAGCTTCGACAGATCGTCTTCCGGGTGGATGAAGCCGCAGGCGATGCCGCGGTCATAGCAATACTGATGCAGCAAGATTGCATCATCCTGCGGACTTGGCAGGCCGATGGGGAAGGTCTTGTGGGCTTCCTGATTGTCGAAGTCCGAGCCGGCGATGCCGACATCCATCCGCACATGGGTGCCCAGGATCTTGTCTTTAAGCGCCGTCATCTCGGTGGCGAACTGCCTGGCTTCGTCATAGCGGCGGCGAGCGACATCATCGTGATCGATGATGCCCATCCAGTATATCTCGGCGCCGAAATGTGCGGGACGCCAGCGGAAGAACATGATCCCATCGGCGCCACGCGCAACCGACGACATCGCCATGCGTCGCATTTCGCCCGGCTCCGGCGTCAGCGTGCAGAAGCCCGGCTGGGCGCCAAAACCCGACTGTTGTTCCGGCACTATGTAGTTGCCGGAAAATCCCCTGCAGATGTCGAGATGCAGCGCCTGGATCTTGGCGTGGTTGCCTAGGCGAAAGAACTCGTCATAGAGGAACGGATAGATGTCGTAGCCGACGAAGTCGAGATCGGTAGAGAATTGGCCGCGAAAGTCGATGTCACGCAATCCGCCGAGATTGTGGAAAATGAACCAACTGGCATTCGCTTTTCTCAGGATCTCGACCTGGTCGTGCTGGAACCGTGCTGTCGAAAAGGCGAGAAAACGGTGGTAGTCCTGGAGGTGACCGGGACCGGGAAAGGACGGTGAGAATTCCAGCGGGAAGACAATTTCGCTGAAATCGCCGTAAGCCGTCGCCCAGAAATCGCCACCCCAGGCGAAGTTCAGCCTGTCTATCGTCTTGTAGGTTTCCTGGAGATAAGCCTGGAATTCCTTCAATGCCGACGGCGAATAGGATTCCGGCATGCTGGTGTTGAGTTCGTTGTCGGTCTGCCAGCCAATGACATTTGCGTTGTCGCGGTAGTGGTCCACCATCGCGTTGGTGATCTTGCGGCTATAGTCGCGAAACACCGGGCTGCTGGTGTCGGCATACTGGCGTGAGCCGTGGCTCATCGACCGGCCATTTCCATCACGCCGCAGGATTTCCGGATGTTTTGCCGTCAGCCAGCGCGGCGGAGTGGCGGTCGGCGTGCACAAGATCGTGTTGACGTCGTGACGCGCCAGGCCCTCGATTGCCCGGTCGAACAGGCTGAAATCGAAGATGCCTTCACGCGGTTCGAAAATGTGCCAGGCGAATTCGCCGAGGCGGGCGACGTTGAAGCCGGCCTCGGCCATGCGCCGGGCGTCGTTGTCCCAGTAACTCTCGTCCACATGTTCGGGGTAGTGCGGCGCGCCGACCAGAAAGCGGTCGGTCTGGATCGTGCGCCAGACCGACAGGGCGCGGCCTTTTGAAGTCTTGTTCACGAAGGATACTCCTGCAGGTCAGTCGGTGATGGTGGATTTGCGGGCACTGATTGTCCGCTCATCGACAGAGGAAAAGAGATAGACGTCACGCGGCTCGACCTTGAAGCCGACGGTCGCGTCGGCAGCGACGGCACTCGCATGGCCGATCTGGACGGTGACGTTGCCGCTGCCGCTTTCAGAACTGACGCATTGCAGCGGGCCCGCGTCGGCATAGAGGATGGTCTCGCGGCCGAGATGCTCGACCAGCCGTACCCGTCCGGCAAAACTCGCTGTCCCTTCCGCGGCCAAGCTGATGCTCTCCGGCCGAATCCCCATCGTCACCCTATCGCCGACCTGTACGGATGCCGCTTCCGTCAGTTCGACAGTCAAAGGAGAAAGGCCGGCGGTCGACAGCGTGGCGGCGCCGCCGGAGACAGCGGCGACGGTCACTTCGAAAAAATTCATTCGGGGTGCGCCGAGGAAGCCCGCGACGAAGAGATTGGCCGGATTGCGGTAGAGTTCGAGCGGAGCGCCCACCTGCTCGACCGAGCCGCGATTGAGCACGACGATACGGCTCGCCATTGTCATCGCCTCGGTCTGGTCGTGCGTGACATAGACCATGGTGGCGCCGAGCCTGGCGTGCAGATCGGAAAGCTCGACGCGCATCTGCGTGCGCAGCGCTGCGTCAAGGTTGGATAGCGGTTCGTCGAACAGGAACACGTCGGGCGAGCGGGTTATGGCACGGCCGATGGCCACACGCTGACGCTGGCCGCCGGAAAGCTGTTTCGGCCGCTTGTCGAGCTGGTCGGTAATGCGAAGGATCTTGGCGGCTCGCAGCACGGCGGCATCGATCTCGGCCTTGGGGCGATGCGCCATGCGCAGGCCGAAACCCATGTTCTCGGCGACCGTCATGTGCGGGTAAAGCGCATAGGACTGGAAGACCATGGCAATGCCGCGCTCACCCGGCTCGGTGGTGGTGACATCACGGCCGTTGATGAGAATTTCACCGGTCGAGACGGTTTCAAGCCCGGCGATGATCTTCAACAGCGTTGACTTGCCACAGCCGGACGGCCCGACGGTGACAATGAACTCGCCCTGTTCGACGCTGAGATCGATGCCGCGCAGCGCGTGGTAGCTGCCATAATTCTTTTGTATCTGCCGGAGTTCAAGACTGGTCATGGAGCCCTGCTTGCGAAATCAGTTTCGGATCGGGTGGGCGACGCCTTGAAGCCATGGCGCTCATCCCTTGACCGCTCCCATGGTGAGGCCGGTGATGAAGTGCTTCTGCATTAGGAAGAACATGGCAACCGGCGGCAAAGCCACGACGATGGTGCCAGCCGAGATCAGGTTCCAGGCCGAGACCCATTCGCCGCGCAGATTGGCGAGGCCGGCGGTGACCGGTTTGACGGTATCGCTGATGGTGAGCACGACCGCCCAAAAATAATCGTTCCAGATAAAGGTGAAGAGCAGGATGGCCAGCGCCGCGAGAGCCGGCCGCACCAATGGGACCACGACATGTACCAATGTCTGAAACGGCGTCGCGCCCTCGGCCCTGGCGGCCTGAAACAGTTCTCCCGGCAAGGCGGCGATGAAGTTGCGCATGAACAGTGTCGCAAACCCGGTCTGGAAGGCGATGTGGAAGATGATCAGGGCCGCCATCGTGTCGTAGAGGTTGAGCCGCACCATGAGATCGCGCACCGGGATCATCATGATCTGGTGCGGCAGGAAGTTTCCGCCGACGAACAGGGCGAAGACGAGCATGTTGCCGCGAAACCGGTAACGGGCGAGCACGAACCCAGCGAGCGTGCTCAAGATGAGAACGCCCATCACCGAGGGGATGGTGATCGTCAGGCTGTTGAGGAAGTAGCGGGCCATCGGCGTCTGGGTGAAGACCGCCGTGTAGTTGTCGACCAGGCCGAATTGGGTCGGCCAGCCCCACAGATTGCCGCCCATGACATCCTGCGTAGAGCGGAACGAGGTAAGAATGATGGCAAAGAGCGGCGCCAGCCAGACAATCAGGATGCCGACCACCAGCACGACATAGAGGCCACGCTGCCAAATAGCAGTCTCGGGAATCGGGCGGGGAAACATCAGCCGCCTCTTTCATCGGCGCGGATCATCCGCGTCAGGTACCAGGCGATGAAGACCGCCATGATCACGAACAGCACCGAGGCAATGGCCGCGCCATAGCCGAAGCGGTAGGAAAATATGGACTGCTCGAACATCTGATAGGCAAGCACCTCGGACGAACCGAAGGGGCCGCCGCTGGTCATCACCGAGACCATGTCGAAGGAACGCAGTGCGCCGACGACAGTGACGGCGATGGCGATAAAGGTGACCTGCGTCAGCTGCGGCAACACGATGTGGCGCAGCATGTTCCAGCCCCTGGCGCCGTCGACCCGCCCGGCGCCGATCAGGTCCTCGCTGAGATTGTTGAGGCCGGCGAGATAGAGCACCATGCAGAAGGCGATCTGCGGCCACAACGCTGCGATCACGACGGCGAAGGTGACGAAATTTTCATCCGACAGCACTGCCGGGGCGGTCGCGCCGAAGGTGCGGAAGATCAGGGCGAGAAGTCCGAATTCCGGCGTATAGACCCAGGTGAAGACCACGCCGACGGCAACCGAAGCCAGCACCAGCGGAATGAAGAACAGCGATTTGAGCAGGCGCATGCCGCGGATTTTCTGGTTGACGAGCAGCGCGATGGCGAGGCCGAGCGGCGGCGCCAGCATGAACATCACCAACCAGATCAGATTGTTCTTCAGCGAAACATAGAACTGCGGGTCGGCGAACAGTTCGCGGTAGTTGCCGAGGCCGATCCAGACCATCGGGCTGAAGCCGTCCCATTCGTGCAGGCTGATCCATAGGCTCTCGACCGCAGATGCCAGAATGACGACGGAAAACAGCACAGCGGCGGGCAGAATCAGAAGTGTCGGTGTCAGCCACCAGCGATGGCGGCGCCAAAGCTTCGTCATTTTGGGAGACCTCATTCACGGAAAGCATCGGGGAGCAGAGTACGAACCCCGCTCCCCTCCGCTGGGAGGCGCTAGATCTTGAAGATCCGGCGACGAGTTCCCTCGAGACGCTGAAGAATGGCATCCCGGCGCTCCGGCTTGGCCATGAATTCCTGGAAGCCGACCAGGCCGGCCTGGGCCATGTCGGGATCGGTATCGCGGTCGTAATATTGCGACGTGCCGGCCACCGTCTTCAGGCTTTCCACAGCCGCGTTGACCAGCGGGTCCTTGCTGGCCGGAAGGTCGTTGCGCGGCGGAACGTTGCCGCCGGGTTCCAGATAGGGGCCTGCCGGCTGGTAGAAGAACGCGAGGAACTCGCGGGCACCCGCCTTGTTCTTGGCGTTGGCCGGGATGTGGACCGAATTGACCGAGAATTCTTCGTAGCGGTCGAGGGCGCCGTCAATCTTCGGGAAAGGCGCGAATGTCAGCTGCTCGAGATCCTGCTCAGGGAAAGTAGCTTTCACGAAGGCGCCGAGGTTCATCATGCCGGCCTTCTTCTGGGCGAGGAAGGCGCCGGCCTCCTGCCAGCCGAACGACGTCTGATCCGGGGTGAAGAAACCCTGCTTGATAAGCTCTTCCCAGTGGTCGAAAACAGGCGTCAGCGCCGGGTCGGTGTAAGCCATCTTGCCGTTCATCAAGGCAAAGTGCTTGTCCAGACCATTGATCCGCAAGTTCATCTGGTCGAACCATCCGGCCGCCGGCCAGAGTTCCTTGGTGCCGATGCTGACGGGAATAAGGCCGGCAGCCTTGGACTTCTGGCCGTAAGCCAGGAATTCGTCCCAGGTCGCCGGCACCGTCAGTCCGTGCTCGGCAAAGACGTCCTTGCGATAGAACATGCCCCACATCGTGCCGCCAGTCGGCAGGCCATACTGCTTGCCGTCGACAGTGACGGCACCGGTCATGGCACCCAGCACGTCCTTGTACTTTTCCTTCTCGAACAGATCCGAAATGTCGTCGAACAGGCCGCGGGTGACGAAGGCGCGCATGCGGTTTCCGGAGAACCAGAAGCAGACATCCGGCGCCCCGGCGACAAGGTAGTTGCGGATCGCGGTCTTGTGGGCCTCGTGATCCATATTGTTGATCACAACCTTGGTGCCGGACTGCTTCTCGAAGTCGGCCGCAATGCGCCGCAAGATCCGCAGGGCATCGGCATTGTTTTCGTCTGAAATGATGGTGACTTCGCTCGACTGGCTGAGTGCCGGCATCGGGAAGCCCGCGAGGGCTCCAGCGGAAATGCCCCCAGCTCCCTTCAGGAAATTGCGCCGCGTCGACGGCTTTTCAATCCACTTGAACGTCATTGTTACTCCTCCCGTGTTGTCAATTTCTCTACTGGCACACCGGCCGGCGCGGTTGTTCTTCTCACCGGCACCGCTCACCTCCCGGGCAAGGGAATATGCTTGCCCGCTCCTTCAGAGCGCGGTGATATTGCTAACCGGATTAATTTCGCTGACCCCCGGTTCGGGTGTTGAACAGTCGGGCAAACTTATGCATACGTTTTCTCGAGAGGCAATAATTAATTTACAAAATTAAGAAAGCGGATCCGTGAAGCTCAAGGGTGACCCGAGCACGACTCGGGCGATGAACCGCAGACTGATCCTCAATCTCTTGCGGCAGGAAGGAGCGCGCAGCCGGGCCGACATAGCGTCAGTTACCGGCCTTAGTCCGGCAGCGGTCACCTTCGTCGTGGCCGACCTCATCGAGGATGGCCTGCTGATCGAAGGCAAGACAGTCGTGGGCTCGGCTGGGCGCCGCCCTATCCCGGTGGATATCAACTATGCCAACGGCCTTGCCATAGGTTTCAAGCTGATGGTCGGATCGGTCGAATGCGTGGTCACCGATCTTGCGACCAATCCGCTGGGCTCTCTGCGCGTCAAGCTCTCGGACAGCGATCCCGACCATATCATAGCGACCTTGGCCAAGGCGGTGCCGGAGCTGATTTCGATTGTCGATCGGCCCGCTGCCAAGCTTGCCGGGATCGGCATTTCAATGCCTGGCGTCATAGACAACCAGAAGGCTGTGTGTATCCGCAGCAATCGCTACAACTGGGACAACGTTCCCCTTGGCCCGATGCTGGCCGAACTGGTAGACGTCCCCGTGTGGCTTGAGGACGACACCAATGCCTATGCCATTGCCCAGCAACTCTTCGGCCTCGGACGCCAGCACCGCAATATGGCCGTGCTGGCGATCGGCGTCGGAATCGGCTGCGCGCTCGTCTTCGATGGCAAACTCTATCGCGGCGCGAACGGTGCCGCCGGCAAGTTCGGCCACAGCTCTTATGAGGAGAACGGCCGCCTTTGCGAGTGCGGAAAACGCGGCTGCTTGATGGCCTATTACGCCGAGCCGGCGATCCTGCGCACCTGGCGCGAAGCCACCGGGCACAACGAAACGGATAGCAAAGTCAGCCTTATGGCAGCCTTGGCAGACCGCGAACCGCGAGCCGTCGCCATTCTCGAAGAAGCCGGACATGGCATCGGCCGGCATCTCGCCAATCTTGTCAACATCACCGACCCGGAGGTCATTGTCGTCGGCGGTGAAGCCGTGTCGTTTGGCGATGCGCTGTTTGGCCCAATGCGGCTGACGCTTGGGAAAAATACCTTTCGCGCGGCACCACCAATGCTGCTGGACTGGGAGGACAATTCCTGGGCAAGGGGAGCGGCTGCTCTCGTAACGCAGAAACTCTTTGATTTCGAAACATCTGCCGGCAACGCCGCTCCGCTTTCAAAGCCGGCCCTATGGTCGGCATAGGTGAGTGAAACAGACAGCCCTGCGCCTCAGGCCGCCCGAACGCTGCGCGCTCCACGCGCCCAGGCCGGCAGCCAATCGCCATGCGCAACCAGCAAATCATCGACCAGCGACCATATCTGGTCGAGGTCGAGCTCGGCCGCCGTGTGCGGGTCCATCATCGCCGCGTGATAGATGTGCTCGCGGTTCTCGGTCATCAGCGCTTGGACCGTCAGCTCCTGGACGTTGATATTGGTGCGGATCAGCGCGGTGAGCTGCACCGGCAGGTCGCCAATGAACGTGGGTTGAATGCCGGAGGCGTCGACGAGGCATGGCACCTCGGCCGCGCAATTATACGGCAATGTCGTGATGCAGCCATTGTTGCGGACGTTGCCGTAGATCACCGACGGCTCGCCGGTCCAGACCGAGTTCATGATCGAGGACGCATATTCCTTCGACTGCTCCACTTCGATCTTGTCAGCCGAGCGATAGGCTTCCGCTTGCCCCTTCCAGCGTTCGATCTGCTCGATGCAGCGCTTCGGGTATTCGTCGAGCGGGATACCGAATTTCTCGATCAGATCCTCGCGCCCGTCCTTGATGAAATAGGGCGTGTATTCCGCGAAATGTTCGGAGCTCTCGGTGACGAAGTAACCGAGGCGCTTCAGCATCTCGTAGCGCACCTTGTTCGGGCAGCGCGGATTCCATCCAGGCTTCGGCGCCCGCCCTTCGCTGTAGGCGCGCAGCAGATCCGGATAGAGATTGCGGTAGGAGCCGTCCGGCTGGCGATGCTCGAACTTCAGGTAGAAGGCCATGTGATTGATGCCGGCCGAGCGGTAGCGAATCTCCTCGCAGGGAATGTCGAGATCATGCGCCAGCTCCATTGCCGTGCCTTGCACCGAATGGCAGAGGCCGACCTGCTTGATGTCGGGGTATTTCTCCGCGATCGCCCAGGTGTTGATCGCCATCGGGTTGACATATTGCAGCATGATCGCCTGCGGGCAGACCGCGAGCATGTCCTCGCAGATCTTCCAGAGATGCGGCACGGTTCTCAACCCTCGCATGATACCGCCGACACCGAGCGTATCGGCGATGGTCTGGCGCAGCCCGTATTTCTTCGGAATTTCGAAATCGGTCACCGTGCAGGGCTCGTAGCCGCCGATCTGGAAGGCGACGACGACGAAATCGGCGCCCGCCAGCGCCTTGCGCTGGTCCGAATAGGTTTCGGCTTTGGCCTTTACGCCAAGCGTCGAGATCAGCTTGCCGACGACGATTGCGCTTTCCTCGAGCCGTTGCGGATTGATGTCCATCAGCGCGATCGTCGCGCCGGATAAAGCCGGACGCTGCAATATGTCGCCGACGATGTTCCTCATGAACACCGTCGAGCCAGCTCCGATGAAAGCGACCTTGGGATTTCTTGCCACAACAACCTCCGGCATAAGCAATTAGGCTACCTCGAAAGCGGCTTTGACCAGCCGTTCGGTGTAAGCGGTCTTGGGATGGGACAGGACTTCGTCGACCGGCCCCTCTTCGACGATCTTGCCGTGCTGCATGACGATGACGCGGTGGCACAGCGCCCGCACGACCTTGAGGTCGTGCGAGATGAAGATGTAGCTCAGGCCCCGTTCGCGCTGCAGCTTGCGCAGCAATTCGATGATCTGCGCCTGGACCGAGAGATCCAGCGCCGATGTTGGCTCGTCGAGTACGATGAATTCCGGTTCGAGCGCGACGGCGCGGGCAATCGCAATACGCTGGCGCTGGCCGCCGGAAAACTCGTGCGGGAAGCGCGAGAGGATATCGCCGGGCATGCCGGCGCTGATCAGCGCCTCGCGCACCCGCTCGATCCGATCGTTCCTGGTGGCGCCCATGCGGTTGACGACCAGCCCTTCCTCGATGATCTGGCCGATCGTCATGCGCGGGTTGAGCGACGAGAACGGATCCTGGAAGACGACCTGCATGCGCGACCGCAACGGCCGCATCTGCGCGCGCGAACAGCCATGGATCGGCTGGCCATCGAAATAGATCTCGCCGCTGTCCGTGGTGTTGAGCCTGAGCAACGCCTCGCCGAAGGTGGTCTTGCCCGATCCGGATTCGCCAACGAGACCCAGCGTCTCGTGCCGCCGAAGGGTCAGGCTGAGGCTGTCGACGGCGACGAGTTCGCGCAGGTCCGGCCTCATGAACGTGCCATGCCGCAGCATGAAGGAGACGCGCACATTCCTAGCTTCAAGAATAACGTCGGCGCCTTCCGGCAACGGATTTGCCTGGCCGCGCGGCTCGGAGGCAAGCAGGTGACAGGTGTAGGGATGCTGCGGATTGGCGAACAGCTTCTCCGTCACATTGTGCTCGCGCATCTCCCCATGCTGCATGACGTAGACATAGTCGGAGAACTGCCGCACCACGGTCAGGTCGTGCGTGATCAGGATCACCGCCATGCGCAGTTTCTTCTGCAGGTTTCGGATGAGATTGAGGATCTGCGCCTGAACCGTGACGTCGAGCGCCGTCGTCGGCTCATCGGCGATCAGCACATCGGGATCGTTGGCCAGCGCCATGGCGATCATTACACGCTGGCGCTGACCGCCGGAAAGCTGGTGCGGGTATTGTTTCAGCCGCGCTTGGGGTTCAGGGATTTGCACCTGCTGCAGCAGCTCGAGCGCCCTTGCTTCGGCCTGCCTGCGGCTCATCTTGCGATGCACCCGTATCGCCTCGACGATCTGGCTGCCGATCGTGTAGATCGGGTTGAGCGAACTCATCGGCTCCTGAAAGATCATCGAGATGCGGTCGCCGCGCAGTTTGCGCCGCGCACGCTCGGAAAATTTCAGGATGTTCGCCCCGTTGTATTCGACAGTCGATTTCGGCGACACGACTGCGCGCTTCGACAACAGTCCCATGACGGTGCGCGCCGTCACCGACTTGCCCGATCCCGACTCGCCGACAATGGCGATCGTCTCGCCGCGATAGAGCTGGAACGAGATGTCCTTGACGGCTACGATCATGCCGTGTTCGACCTTGAAATCGACGGCGATGTTGCGGGCATCAATGACCGGGTTTTCCGAACGGCCGTCATGGTCGAGCCGGACAGGCGGTGCGAAGGATTTGACGAGCGCGTGTTGCATCATGTCATGCTCAATAAGGATCGACCGCATCGCGCAGTCCATCCCCAAGCGCGTTGAACGCGAAGACGGTGACAAGCACGAAGCCGACCGGCGAAAGGATCCAGGGATAAGTGCCGATGACCGAATAGGTCGCGGTGTCTTGCAGCATCAGGCCCCAGGAGATCAGCGGCGGCTTCACCGCGAAGCCGAGAAAACCGAGGAAGGATTCGAGCAGGACCACGCTGGGGATTGCCAACGTGACCGCAACGATCACGTGGCTCATCACGTTCGGAAAAATGTGTTGCATGATGATGCGGCCATCTGTGGCGCCGACCGCCATCGCCGCACGAACGTAGTCGATCCGCGCCAGTGCCAGGGTCTTGCCGCGCACTTCGCGCGACATCTGCGCCCAGCCGAGTGCCGACATGACAACAATCACGAAGGCCAGGAAAACATTCGTCGGCGCCGTCACCGGAACCAGCGAGGTCAGCGCCAGATAAAGCGGCAATTGCGGAAACGCGAGCACCAGTTCGACGAAGCGCTGGACCCAGACGTCGAATGTGCCGCCGAAATAGCCCGACACCATGCCGACCGTCGTGCCGATCACGGTGACGATGAAGACCACGGTCAATGCGATCATCAACGAGATGCGCGAACCATAGATCGCACGAGCCAGCACATCGCGACCGAATTTGTCGGTGCCAAGGAAGTGCACCGGCTGGCCGTCGGTCGAGCCGAAGAAGTGCCGGTTCGCGGGAAGCAGGCCGAGCAGTTTGTACTCCGCTCCCTTGACGAAGAAGCCGAGCAGCCGCGGATGGTCGTAGTCCGGCCCGACGACGGGTTGGAAGGTGACCGGGTCGAGGTCTTCCGAATCCGCCAGGGCATAGACGCGTGGCTGGAAGACGAAGTTGCCGTCCTTGTCATGGAAGCTCATCATCTGCGGCGGGGCGAAGCCGACATCGGTCACCTTGGGATCCATCGGTGCGAAGAAGTCGGCAAACACCGCCAGCAGCACCAGAAACGCGACCAGGATGAGCCCGGCCATGCCGGTCCAGGACCGTTTCAGGCGGCGCCAGACGAGTGCGATGTAACTCTCATTGCCGCGCGGCTTGATCTTGGCCGGTTCCTCGGCAAGTGGCGGCAGCGAGGGCTCGAAAGCAAGCATCTCAGGACCCTGCATATTGGCGCACACGCGGATCGAGCATGACGAGCAGCATGTCGGCGATGATGTTGCCGACGATCAGCGTCGCCGACAGCACCATCATGAATGTCGCCGTGACATAGACGTCGCCCACCGCCATCGAGCCAACGATCGCCGGGCCGACGGTCGGCAGAGCAAAGATGATCGCGGTCTCGATCTCGCCGGTCAGCATATAGGGCAGCACCACGCCCTGATACATGACCAGCGGATGCAGCGCATTGGGCACCGCATGGCGCATCACGACCGCACCGCCGCTAAGGCCCTTGGCGCGAGCGGTTTCGACATATTGCGCATTCAGCGTGTCGAGCAGATTGCCGCGCATCACCCGCATGTTGTAGGCGAGCCCGCCGAAGGTGGCGATGGCGACAACCGGCCAGACATGCCGGACGAGATCGACGAACTTCGCCCAGGACCACGGCGCCCCGCCAAATTGCGGCGAGAAGAAGCTGCCGATCTCGGAGACGTTGAACTGGAAGACCAGCAGATAGACGATGATCAGCGCCATCAGGAAGCGCGGCACCGTCATGCCGAGGAAGGAAATCGCTGACAGCGCACTGTCGATCCAGCTGTACTGCCTAGTCGCCGCCCATATGCCGAAGGTGATACCGAGGACCGAGGCCAGCAGATGGCACACCAGCGCCAGGAGCAGCGTGCGCGGCAGGCGCTCGCCCACCACATCGGCCACCGGCTTATTGTAATAGAGGCTGTAGCCGAAATCGCCGCGGGTGATGATGCCGCCGATCCAGTTGAGATACTGGACGGGCAGCGGCTTATCGAGACCGTGTTCTATCCGATAGGCCTTGGCCTGCGCGTCGGCCTCGGCGAATGAGGCCCCGCCCTGATTGATCAACTGCGAGCGGATGTAGTCGGCATAGTCGCCCGGCGGCGCCTGGATGATGGCGAAGGTGACCAGGCTCAGAATGGCGAGGACCGGGATCGCCGACGCTATGCGCGTGAGCAGGAATCGCAACATCGGTCGGTCCGCTTCCTTGTCTAGCCGGTCGCTCTCTTTGAGCGTACGGAGGTTTGCTTTGTCCGGCCGCGCCAACGGGGGCGGCCGGAGTTCTCAGTCAGGGGAGGTAAACCTAGTTCATCGGGCCCTTGTCTCCGGGCTTGCCGGGAAGCTCTTCGGGGAACAGCTCGTATTTGGCCTGCTTGTCGGCAGCGACAAAGACCCGCTCGCGGACAATCGAATCCTCGGCCCAGTTGAACATGAAGATCGGCGTGCCCTGCGGGATGTTGGAGAAGCGTTTGTTGATGATCAGCGCGCCGGGATATTCCGTCAGGCCGACATTGTAGACGTGCTCGGTCGAGATCTTCTGGAACTCTCTCATCAGGCTGGCGCGCTCGTCATTGTCCGCGGACGAGACAAATTTGTTGACGATGTCGACGAGGTCCTTCTCGAAAGGCATCATATCGACCTCGCCGTTTTCCGGCGCACGATGGTCCCAACTGGTTCGTGGACCGACCGGGGCCAGTTGATCGGTATTCTGGACGACGGAAGTCAGCTCCTGATCGTTGCGCCGTACCAGCCAGTCGAAGCGGCCGGAGTATTGCGAGGCATCGCGCTGGGTGCCGTTGAGTCCGTTGAGCACGATCCGAAGCCCTAGCTTTTCCATCTGGGCGACTACACCTTCGGCAAGGCTCTTGTCGGTAGTGTAGTCGTTGTTGACGAGCATCACGATCTCGACATTCTTGCCGCCGGCGGTACCTGCAGGAAAATTGACGAAGCCGTCGCCGTCCGTGTCTTTCAGGCCTGCCTTGGCGAGTTCCGCCTTGGCGCCTTCGAGATCGAAGGGGTAGTAGACCGTCGACTTCCGGTCGTAGAAGCTCGTGCCCGAGGATAAGCCGCCCGGATAGATGGCAGTGAACGGACCCTTGACCAGCGAGTCGCCGAGCGCCTTGCGGTTCAGCGCCATGGTGACGCCCTTGCGGAAATCCTCGTTGCGGTTCAGCTCGCGTATCGCCTGTCCGCGCTCGTCGGGGTTGCCCCAGCCATTGGCTGAGAAATTCATGCGCAGATTATAGCCGATCAGCCGCGCGCCGAACGCAAGCCGTGCCGGTGCGTCCTTTTGCGCCGCGCGCTTCAGCGAGGCAACGAAGTTCTCCGGCTGCTCCAGATTGGAGAAGTCGCCGGCTCCCGCGACGGCCTGAACGTCGCGGTCGGCCCAGGTCGACAATTTGTAGTGCAGTTCATTGAGATACGGCAGTTGGTTGCCCTTCTCGTCGACCTTCCAATAGTACGGATTGCGACGCATGACGATGATGTCGTCGGGGCGGTATGCCACCGGCACCCAGGCACCCATCACCGGCATGTTCATATATTCCGGCGGGAACGCGTTCTTGAACTGCTCGTAGGTGTTCTTCGAATATTTCGGATGCTGCGGCTTGAGGATATGCGACGGGCCCGGACAGAAGGTGCCGTAAGCCATGGCGTAAAGGTATTGTTTCGGAAAGGCGTCCTTGAACGTCCACTCGACGGTGTAGTCGTCGATTTTCTTCAACGTCGTGCCGACGCCGAAGGTCTCCTGCGTCGCGCCGTTCAGCGGCGACACATTGGGGTCGATCACCTCGTCGTCCCAATAGAACATCACATCGTCGGCGTTGAATGGAACGCCGTCCGACCATTTCGCGCCCTCGACCAGATGCATCGTCAGCGTGTGGCCGTCCTTGGACCAGTCCCAACTCCTGGCGAGGTTCGGCAGCGGCTCCGTGTCCTTGGCCTCGACCTGGAAAAGCGGCGCGGTGCGCGTCAGGCATTCGGAAAGGCCGATGTCGATGCCGCCCCAGCCTTGCGTCTGGCCGGCGCCATAATTCCAGCCTTCCGGCCGGCCGCCGATGACATGGCGCATCGTATCGCCGTAAACGCCGATGCCATCCGGCATGTTGCCGGTCTTGAAGACCAGCGGCTCCTTAGGCAAACGGTCCTTGACCGGCGGCAGCTTGCCCGCCTTGACGTATTTCTCGGTGACCCAATCCGGTTCGTGATATTCCGGCAGTGCCTTGAATTCCAGGATGGAGTCGCGCGCGACGTATTTGATCTTTCCCTCGGCGGGGAATTGCGCGGGCACCGGCGGCACGGTCGGCTCGGATGCATACGCGTTCAGCGCCGAGGCCGAGACGCTAAGCGCCAGCCCGGCGAGAATGCCAATGTTTCGAAAATTCCTCATCGTCTCTCCTCCCTGTTTGTTCAGGAGCGCGTTGACGCGCTCCATTTCTCCTCGAACGAATGTACAGACGGGTGCGGAAAATTCTCCCGAAAGCTCGCCGCGATCCACCCGGTGAAATTCACACGGCCTGCTTGAGAGCCGTTTTTTCCGCACGCAATTCCTCGATCGAACGGACGTCGCGCCTTGCCGCACCGGCCCATTCGCGGGTCTTGATCCTGGATTTCGAAAGCCGTTCCTTCGCGGCCGGCACCGCATCGGCATATTGCGGCAGCCAGCGAGCCTGGGCGACGACCATTTCGTCCACCATTTGCCAAACCTCTTCCGGCGTCGAAACCGCGCCGACCAGCGGGTCGTGCAGGACCGCGAGCTTCAGCAGGTCGATATCGCCGGAGATCGCCGCATGAACCGACATGCGCTGGACGTTGATGGAGGAAATGCAAGTGGCGGCGCAGGCCTCCGGCAGCGTGATGCCGGAGGCCATGTTGATACCGAAGCGGTCGACGAAGCCGGGCGACTCGACGATCGCGTCCTGCGGCAGGTTGGTGATGATGCCGTTGTTCTTGACGTTGAAATGGCCGCGATAAACGCGGTTCGTCTCCAGCGCCTCGAGAATGTGGCTGGCATGCTCGTTGGAGCGCTTGGCGGGGTCTATCGGCCTGGCGGCGGATTCCAGAAATTGCGGGAACTCCGTTTCGAACCAGTTGCGTGTTTCGGTCGAATAACGAAGGTAGCCGCCGGTCTCGCCGTGGATCCAGTCGGACATGTCGATCCAGCGGGTGATTTCGTCCGGCCGCTTGCGATACCAGGGCAGGTATTCGGAAAGATGGCCGTTGCTTTCGGTCGAATAGACGCCGAAGCGCTTCAGGACATCGATGCGCAGCTTTTCCTGCTGCGAATAGACCGGATGCGCCTCGAAGGCGGCAACCAGCTCGTCCTTACCGATCTTGCGGCCGTTGAGACGCAGGTCGATGAACCAGGTCTGGTGATTGATGCCGGAGCAGACGTAGTCGAGCTCGGTGCGCGACTTGGCGCCGAGCACTTCGGCGATCTGGTCGGCGCCATGCTGGACGCCGTGGCAGAGGCCGACGGTATCGACCCTGCCATATTCGATCGCCGCCCAGGTGTTCATAGCCATCGGATTGGCGTAGTTCAGGAATTTCGCCCCAGGCTCGGCGACTTCGAGGATATCCTTGCAGAAATCGAGGATTACCGGAATGTTGCGCTGGCCATAGAGGATGCCGCCGGCGCAGATCGTGTCGCCGACGCACTGGTCAATGCCATACTTCAAGGGAATGCGGATGTCGTCCGCATAGGCTTCGAGACCGCCGACGCGAACGCAGCTGATGATGTAGCGGGCACCCTCGAGGGCAGCACGGCGGTCTGTCGTTGCCGTAACCTTGGTCGGCAGCCTGTTGAATTCGACGACCCTGTCGAGGATCGACTTGATCATCTGGAGGTTGCGCTCGCTGAGATCGGTCAATGCGAATTCGACATCCCTGAATTCAGGAACGCACAAAATGTCTGTGAAGAGCTTCTTGGTGAACCCGACGCTTCCCGCACCGATGATAGCGATCTTGAAACTCATCAGCCTCACCTCGACCTGATCGAACGCTGGGGCAAAGGCGGCGAAAAGAGGCCTGGCCCGCCTGCCACGCTATGCAGGCTGGAATCCAGCATTTCCTCCCATCCGCTCTTTGACCGCGGTTTCTTTTGCTTTTCTCAAGGGATTATGCGCCTTATTCGGCACGCGACCAGAGAAGGATTATGCTTTTAGGGGTAATTTTGTGCTGCGGAACTTGATCGACATCGGGCCGGCGGGCAGGACGGTATCGCTGCCGCGCGGGCGCCAGCGCCTACACACCATGCCGACAAGCACCGGCTATGAAGTGCGCGAGAACGAGGTCTACGACTGGGATGGGCGCAAGCGCGGCCTGACGCCGTTTACCGTGCTCCAGCATACGATCAGCGGCGCCGGCCGATTGCGCTACGAGAACCGGAACTACCGCCTGCAAAAGGGCGACACTTTGCTGGTTCTCGTGCCGCACAACCACCGTTACTGGCTGGCCAAGGGCGAACGCTGGGAGTTCTTCTGGATATCGATGAACGGCGAGGAGGCACTGCGCATCCACAAGTCGATCCTTGCCGCCGTCGGTCCGGTGCTGCGGCTGCAGCCCTCGACGATCGATCATCTGGCTGATTGCAGTGTGCGCCTGATCACGGGCGCGGTCTCGCCGGGAGCCGCCTCGGCCGTCGCCTATGAAGCAGCCATGGCGCTCTACGACGATGTCTTCGGCTCGCATGCCGTCACAGACGACAAGAGCGCCATGCAGCCGGTCATCGATCACATCAGGGCCAATCTCGACAGGCCGCTCCGCGTTGCCGATCTCGCTGAGATCAGCGGCCTGAGCCGCGCGCATTTCTCGCGCTGCTTCGCCGAGAGTGAAGGTCTTCCGCCCGCCGAATTCGTGCTGCAGCAGCGACTGCAGCGCGCGGCGAAGTTGCTCACGAAGGCCGATTTCCTGCCGGTCAAGGAAGTCGCCATCATGTGCGGCTTCGAGGATGCCAATTACTTTTCGAAGGTCTTCCGCCGCCTCTACGGCATCAACCCGACGCAGTTCCGCACCAACGGAATGTATGCCAGCCTGGGAACCGCCCGATAGATTGGCACCGCGCGTGGCGTCGGAAGCGGGAACGCTTTTGCTTCCCCTTGGTTTAGGACAAGAGAGCCTGATCGCCGCTGCCGCACCCCCGCTCTTGGCGGAGATCAGGTCACAGTTGTCAGGGGAGTGACCGATGAACAATCCCGATCCGAATAACCCGAATCCACTGCCGGACAATCCCAATCCGGAGCCGGCCCGGCCGCCTGCCCCGCCGGAGACTCCGCCGGGAGAACCTCCAGGCGTACCCCCGCCCTCGCCGGATCCAATTCCGACGCCGGACCAGGAGCCGATCGGAGTTCCTCCCGGCACGCCTTCCGAAATTCCTTCGGAACCGACCTTTCCCGGGCCGACCGCCTGAAGGGCGGTCGGGTGGAGGATGGCAAGGGTGATTTCGGCGAAGCGCTCGAAACGGGTCTTGCCATGGAACGTTTTGCGCTGGCGCTCATTCACCCTTTCATCATGGAAACCGGCGGCGGGCCCTGCAACCAAGGGAGGTTAAAATGAAAGTCGGCAACTGCATGACAAAGGACGTCGAGATCGCCAGTCCGCAGCAAACCCTGCGCGATGCGGCAGAAATGATGGGTCGCCTCGACGCCGGCGCAATGCCGGTGGGCGAGAACGATCGGCTTGTCGGCATGGTAACCGATCGCGACATCGCAATCCGCGGCGTCGCCCAAGGCAAGACACCTGACGCCAAGGTACGGGAAGTGATGAGCACCGAGGTCAGGTATTGCTTCGAAGACGAAGACGCGGAGGATATTCTGCGTAACATGGCTGACCTGAAAGTGCGCCGCTTGCCGGTGCTGAACCGCGACAAGCGCCTGGTCGGCATCGTTTCGCTGGGCGACCTCGCCACCAACAGCGAGACGGCGACAGCAGGTGAAGCGCTGAGCGGCATCTCGCAACCCGGCGGCGAGCATTCGCAAACGATACACTGACGGCGCACCACCGGCCGGCCTTTGCTACGACCGAACCGCCGGCTGGATAGACGCCGGCCCTGCCGGCGAAACTGTTCAGAGCGAACTGGACTGCAACCCGACGAGGAGCAAGCCATGATTACGATGAAGGCCGTCCGAATCCACGATTTTGGTGGACCGGAGGTTCTTTCGCTGGACGCGGTTCCGTTGCCTCAGCCGCATGACGACGAGGTCACGCTCAAGGTCTACGCGGCAAGCGTCAATCCCGTCGACTACAAGGTTCGCGAGGGCTCTTCGGGCGCGGATCTGCCCGTCACGCTCGGCCGCGACGTATCCGGCGTGGTGGAACTGTGCGGCACGCGGGCCCA
Source organism: Mesorhizobium sp. M0074 (assembly GCF_040322975.1). NCBI lineage: Bacteria > Pseudomonadati > Pseudomonadota > Alphaproteobacteria > Hyphomicrobiales > Phyllobacteriaceae > Mesorhizobium > Mesorhizobium sp. M0074. Next base: position 104,236 of record NZ_JAMYUM010000005.1, on the reverse strand, counting down.
TACGCTGAAGAAGGGCGATCCGCTATATGCCATGCTCGGCAACGACCGCGGCGGCAACGCCGAATATGTCGTCGTCAAGGCAACGGAGGCGGCGGCGAAGCCGCAACGCTTAAGCCACGCCGAAGCCGCCGCCGTGCCACTTGCGGGCCTTACCGCGTGGCAAGGCCTTTTCGATCACGGCGGCCTCAAATCCGGGCAGCGGGTCCTTATCCATGGCGGCGCCGGCGGCGTCGGTCATCTGGCGGTGCAGTTCGCAAAGGCCGCGGGCGCGTTTGTCGCGACGACCGTGTCCGCGCAGGATTTCGATTTCGTCCGCGCGCTTGGCGCCGACCAGGCGGTCGATTACAAGAACCAGCGCTTCGAGGAGCTTGTCGAGGACGTCGACCTCGTCTTCGACCTGGTAGCGGGTGAAACACAGGACCGCTCGTGGGACGTGCTCAAGCCCGGCGGGACGCTCGTCTCAACGCTTTCCGAGCCGTCGGCGGAGAAGGCCCGCCTGCATCGGGCTCGCGGCGTTTCCTATTTGACCAAGCCGAACGCGGCGCAGCTTGCCGAGATCAGCCGCCTCATCGACGCCGGGAAGGTCAGGCCATTCGTGCAGGCAATCTATCCTCTTGAGGAAGTCGCCAGGGCCGAGGAACAGCTCGAGAAGCAGCATACGCGCGGCAAGATTGTGCTTCAGGTAGCTGCCTGAGCACTCGCCGAACAACAGGCCGCAGGCCAGTTTGCGGAGTGCTCGGACACAGGCCGTTTTCTGCTGTCCAGAAGCCCGGCGGCCGAGAGTTTGACACAGGACGGCCCGCCGGGCCTGGCCGGCTTAGGCAGGTGCCGGCTGAAGCAGCATGCGCCGGGTTTGCCGGGATGCACAAATCAAACAAATCAAGGAGATGCAACGGATTTTGAGGCACGTCGCGACGACATCGTCGCACGGCCGCCGTCAGTTAACTGCGAAGCGAAGGACACAGCGTTTACCGACAGGCGGGCTAGGTTCCTACCGGCCGCAAGCCGCAAAAACCGCTTCAAACTGTCGGAAACCGGCGATAGGTTCGAACCATGTCTCAACCCGCCAATCCGATCTCCATTGCCCGTCGCGATCAGATGTTTCCAGTGCTGGCTGAGGCAGAACTGGACCGCATGGGCCGTTTCGGCGAAGCCGTGTCCTATGCTGCAGGCGAACAGATCGTCAAAGCCGGCGAGCTGGCGCCCGGTCTGATCGTGGTCCTGTCCGGCAAGGTGGATATCATCCAGGGCGGCAGCTTCGGCCGGCGCGAAACAATCGTCACGCACGGTGCAGGCAATTTCGTCGGCGAGTTGGCGCAGCTTTCAGCCCGACCCTCACTAGTGGATGTGGAGGCGGTCGAGCCGGTCGAGGCGCTCGTCATCCCCTCGCAAAGGCTGAGGGACCTGATGGTGCAGGAAGCAAACCTCGGCGAGCGCATCATGCGGGCGCTGATCCTGCGCCGTGTCGGCCTGCTCGAGAGCGGCACAGCCGGCCCGATCATTGTCGGACCGGTCGACAGCGGCGACGTTTTGAGGCTGCAAGGTTTTCTGGCTCGCAGCGGTCAGCCGCATCGCGTTCTCGATTCGGCTGCCGATCCCTGCGCCAGGACCCTGATCGAACGCTTCCATGTCGATATCCACCATTTGCCGATCGTGCTCTGTCCGAACGGCAAGCTGCTGCTCAATCCCGGAGAGAACGAGCTTGCCCGCTGCATCGGCCTGGTGAGGCCGATCGACGCCGGCAAGCTGTACGACGTGGCCATTGTCGGCGCCGGACCGGCCGGCCTCGCGGCGGCCGTCTACGCGGCTTCCGAAGGGTTGTCGACGATCGTGCTCGATTGCCGTGCCTTCGGCGGACAGGCGGGTGCCTCCTCGCGCATCGAGAACTACCTCGGTTTTCCGACCGGCATTTCGGGAATGGCGCTGATGGCGCGCGCTTACAACCAGGCGCAGAAATTCGGCGTCGAGATGGTGATACCGGACGAGGCGAAGCTGCTGGGCAGCGCAAGCGACACGTCCGGTGCCCACTACACGCTCGCCGTCGGCGGCGGGGAGACCGTGCGGGCACGGTCGGTGGTGATCGCCAGCGGAGCGCGCTATCGCCGCCTCGACATGGCAAACCTGGCGCAATTCGAGGGAACCTCCGTGCATTACTGGGCTTCGCCGATCGAAGCGCGGCTTTGCGCCGGGCAAGAGGTAGCCCTTGTCGGCGCCGGCAATTCGGCTGGTCAGGCTGCCGTCTACCTGGCGGCGCATGTGAAGAAGGTATGGCTGCTGGCGCGCGGCAGCAGCCTCGATGCGAGCATGTCGCGCTATCTGGTGGAGCGCGTCAGGGCACAGCCGAACATCGAAGTGCTGGCTGAGACGCAGATTGCGGCACTGGAAGGCGACGACGGCAATCTTGGCAAAGTGCGCTGGCGCAACCGCGACACCGAGACAGCACGTCCGATCCGCCACCTCTTCCTGTTCATCGGCGCCGATCCGAACACCGACTGGCTGGCGCAATGCGGCGTGGCGTTGGACGCGAAGGGCTTCGTTCGCACCGGGCCTGACATTGGCCAGGAACGTGGTGCACTGGAGACGAACCGCGGCGGGGTGTTCGCCATCGGCGACGTGCGCTCCGGCTCGATCAAGCGCGTCGCCGCTGCCGTCGGCGAAGGCGCCCAGGTGGTTGCAGCGCTGCATGCATATCTCGCGCGAAACGGCAGTCTCGCCGTGGCGCCACAACTGGTCAGGAGCGTATGATGGCAGACGAATGCAGGCACGCCGGGGACATTCGCGACGTGACACCGAGCGCGCTCGGCTGCGAGGAATGCCTGAAGAGCGGTTCGCAGTGGGTGCATCTGCGGCTCTGCCGCACATGCGGCCATGTCGGCTGCTGCGACGACTCGCCCAACCGTCATGCCACCAAGCATTTTCGGGCAACCGGCCATCCTGTCATCGAAGGCTACGATCCGCCGGAAGGTTGGGGATGGTGCTACATCGACGAAATCTTCCTCGACCTCGGCGACCGCACCACGCCGCAAAGCGGTCCGATACCGCGCTTCATTTGAGCTTTTTGCGAGCGGGCCGCTACAGCAATTCCAGGAAAAGTGTGAACGGTTTTCATCCGGAATTGCGTCAAAACAAAAGATGGAGCTGTTCGGCGTTTCCGTGAAACGATGAACCATTCTAAAGCATGTCGCGCAAAAGTGCAGCGGTTTTGCGATAACGACATGTATAAAACAAGAATCTAAAGCGCGTCGCATGAGGCCGATCGAACGCGACGCGCTTTAGTCCAAGGCTGCTTCGGCTTGAGCGGGCGTATCGCGTCCCTCTGGTGGTGCCGATGACCGCTCGCGCATATGCCTGACGGTCTGGAGGACACGATCGGCAAGAAATGCAAGCGCGCCCTGTGCCGTGCGCGTCCCGATGACGGATTCCAGCGTAACCGCCTGCGTTGAGAATTTGTGTTTGAACGACTCTGCGCCACAGAGGAAATCGACCATGCTCAAGCCGTGATCGATCGACCACTGCACGTAATCCATCAACAGGATCACACCCGGCGACGCCCGGCCGAAATCCGGATCGAACGTCGTCACGAAGGCCATCATCACGTCGTGCTGGACGAAGTTGATCGACACCGCGACCATCACGCCATTGCATTCGAGGACGAAGATATGCAGCACGCCGGCGCGCGCCAACGCATCGACGAGCGCGGCGAGTACCGGCACGCCCTCTTCGAAGAGGTCTGATTCACGCATGCGCTCGGTCAGCCATTTCCGCTTCAAGGCCGCGAGGCGCTCCAGTACCGGTTGCAGCGGCTCGTCGGGCGCAAGCAGGCGAAATCTCACCTCTCCGGTTTCTTCCAGCGCTTTGATGCCGCGCCGATAGTTCTGGCGCGTCTTTTTCGACTGGTCCGCCAACCATGCCGCTCCGCTTTCCCATTGTCCGGCAACGCGATAGCTGACTTCCGTTCGGTGAAAGTGACGAAGCCTGATGCCGCCGGAAGCTCCCGGCGTGAAAATTTTGCGGGCCGCCGCATCCGGCGAGAGACGACTGATCAAGGCAAGATCGAAGCCACCTGCATCGCAGAGTTGGGTCCATAGCTCCTGCAGCGCCGATAACGAGCATTCCGGAGCAACGAGAATATCCCCATAGTCGGTATAGCTGCCGGCCGCCCATTCGAGAAACCGCAGCCCCCTGCGCCTGCCGATCGCCAGCGGAACGACAGCAACGAGTCTCTCGCCCTTCCAGACCAGGCCGATCCGCAACGCGCGCTGGTCACGACGTTGTACGGTACTCCACCATGCCGAAATCCAGGCATGGCTTTGAAAGATGAGCCCGTCGGTACGATGCCAAAGCTCCATCCAAGCGGCTTCGACCGCAGCCAGGCGATCCGCCGAACGGACGATTTCCAGGCGCTCCGCGCCTAGGACGTCGATGGAAACAGCGGTGTTCATGAAGGAGAACTGTCCTGTGGCTGCGCGACCACATTGGGCCGTCTGTGAAACAGTCGCATGACATGCCTTGCCATCTTCTTGAGCGGCAGGATGTAGAGCCCAAAGATCGACTGGTAATCGCGCACATCGCGATCGACCAGGCCAAATTTCAGGTCTTCATCCGGCTCCGGGACAAATTGCGTTCCGAACAGACGATCCCAGAACGAAAAAAGCAGGCCGAAATTCTTATCGTAGTGACGCGGGTCGATGCTGTGATGCACCTGGTGCCAGTGCGGACACAGGATGATGTTGTTCAACGGGCCGAACGATATCTTGAGATGCGTATGGCGAACAAAGTCCATCATCAGGATGTTGCGGATGACGTAGACGTTGATGCCGAAGATAGCGACCTCTACCGGATCGAGTGCGATCAGGCTCCAGACACCGAAGCAGATGCCCGGGATGACGCCATCCCACATACGGTTCATCAGATCGTCCAGCGGATGAACCCGGTCCTTGGTGATCCCCACCATCACTTCGGCCGAATGATGCACCTTGTGCAATTCCCACAGGAACGGGAAACGGTGCTGGGCGACGTGGTAGAGGTAGTATGAAATATCATAGGCGACCAGCATGGTTGCGGTGAAGATGACGATCGTCACCGGTCCCGCCGGGCCGCCGAGAAGCGGCGCGTGGATGTTAAGGAGCCAGCCAATTGCCTCGCGTGTGCCATAGCCCACCGCGACGACGAAGGTGACGCCGGCAGGAATAAGCAGGAAAGGCATCATCGCCCGTTTCGTGATCCAGAACAGGGCGTCGGCTCGCGCCGACGGGTGCAGGATGACTTCCTGTGGGAAGGCGAAGTCGAAAAAGTCCCTGAGGGACTTATGTTCGGCAGTTCGCCAGTAGGCGATCACCGCGCTGCCCAGTGCGGTGAGGAGAAGCAGGCCGAGCGTGGTCAGATTGACGTTCGAAAGCTTTTCCACAATCGCTCTGGCAAATTCGGAAAACATTGATGCAGCGGCTCCTGGTCGTAAGAAGGCAGTCTGGGGTCGTAAGAAGGCGATCTGGCGAATAGCAAAGCACAAAATTCCCGCCAAACTCGCTACGCCGCCTGCAACCAGTGGCTGTTGCGGGCGCAGCGGGCAAAGCAGGCTGGATGGTGCGAGACTAGCAGATCAACGGTAACGAAACCGCTAAATGTCCAAACGTAATTAATGTCGAATACGGCCGGAACTCGCCCGGCAACTCTACGTTGGCACCGGTTTTTGCTGTTGCGGCGGGTGAATTGGGGCAAGATGGATATCGATTCCGGCTTCGCCCACTTCACCGTGCCAGGCGAGGCGTTCGGCTTGCTGCCTGGTGCCAAAACGCAGTGAAACCCAACCGCCTTGGCCCGGCATGTCACCGCCGGCGCCGATATCGAGCGCAGCATCAGGAAAGCGGATGGCCAACAGTACCTCGTCGCCGCGCAATACCGTGACCGTCTCTTCGTGCCGATCGGCATGGAGGCCGGCGGCCAGTTGGAAGACGATCTCGGACTGGCGCCTGCCGCCGAGCAGTTGGTCGGTGATGAGGATGCCATCGGCCTGGCGCGCCAAAGTGCGCTGATGCACGACGCCGAAGCGGCTTCTATAGCCGTCATGCCGGGCGCTCAGCCTCCAGTGCGGTCCCGGCTCGCTCTCCACCAGCGCTGCGACTGCCTTGTGCGACCAGTTGAAATTTCCAGCGATGGTGCTTTGGCTCTCGCCCTCGATGTTCAGCGTGTTGTGCGCCGGTGTGGAGCGAAACCAGTCGCGCCATGCGCCTCCCGAACCGTAGAGCCAGGTGCCGGGATCGACCAGCACCGGCTCATCGTCGATGCACAGGGTGAGCGACAGCGCGTCGGCATGGCCGTGCGCCGCTATCGAGAGATAGCCGAGCGGCCCATGGTCGAACGTCAGTTCGACATTGCGGCCATTCATTGCTCCGCGCCAGACGGAGAGCCCGCCTTGCGTGAATGTCTGCAAGCCATCCACCGCGGACGCCGGGCCTGACGGCGCACCAAAGAAAAGCGAACGAAAATCGTCAGGCTCCGGCGCGTTGCCCGGCGTCCCCAGTAAGCCGTTGATGGCGGCCGCGACGGATCGGATATAGTTCGGCTCGTCGCCCAGCTTCAGCACATGGCCCTCATCGTCGTCGCCGAAGCGGGCGGCTTTCTGTGGCAGCCAGCCGACGAAATTGGCGAAGGCGCCCAGACGCGCTTCGACGGCCGAGGGAAACGGCGTTCCCGCCTGGCGTGCCGCGGCGGCGCACAGCAAGATGAGTTCGGCGCTGAAGGCTGCATAGGTCGGCGTTTGCTCGGCACCGGCGCCGTCGGCAAGAATCTGCTTGTGCGCCTCATTTAAGAGGGCGCTGCGGGCAATTTCGGATTCGGCCCCGAGCGCCAGGCCAACCAGATATTCGCCAGCCAACTCTGCGACGAGATGATTGTTGGCGGAGGAATATCGCGACGGAAACCGCGGCAGCCAATAGGCGCTTGCCGCGAGTATCTCACCAGCTTTCCGCAGCGTCGCCGGGTCAAGCCGGTCACCGATAAGGTCCAGGGTGACGATCAGGCTGATGGCTCGCAGCGCTACTTCGATGCCGGAAGCCCAGCAAATGCCTCGGAACGGCGGATTGGCGGAATGCCAACTGCCGATTGCCGCCTCAATGGTACTCCGGGATCGATTGTCCTCGCTGAGGAGCAGGTGTGCAGCCAGTACTGGCAATTGCTGCAGCCGGTTGATCTCCCAGACATATTTTATATCGCCAAGGTCGCCGCCATCGCGAAAATCGATATCGAACGTATGAGCCTCGGCGCCAGGCCAAAGCCTGCCGGTTACCGGATCAAGACGCCAAAGCTCAGCAGGAAACAAAAGATCGGGCTCACGCTTTGGCCATGTCCGCCCGAGTGCCGAAAACCGGCCATGCAGCATCTCTTGCGCGGCCGCCGCTATGGACTGCCGTTGAGCGTCGGTCGCTGCCAGCGCAGCATGGCGAAATCCAGGCAGCACTGGGTGCAACTGCGGCGATGGATAGCGCTCCCACCCATCATCGCGGCGGCGCGACGCGATCCTTCGACGTTGCTCGCCCAGCCGGTGCAACACCTCGGCCGGTCCCATGCTGCGCAATCGGTTGATGTACCAGCCGATTCTCATGCACGCCCCGTCAACGTTTCGGTCCTTGTATACCATGCCGTCGAAAAGCTGCGGGCCGGCAATCTTCTTTCCCGTTCGTTGCGGTTAATATCTCCCGCGAGCATGCGGAGGGAGCGATGCGAAAAGCGGTGTATGTTGTTGCCTGGGTGCTCGTCTTGCTTGTGGCGGCCGAGGCAGAGCCCGTCCCTCTCAAGCGCGGCGTTGGCGTGCATCAGTGGCTCAACTGGTCGCCGGTGGAGAAAGACGGAACCTACGTTTGGCCGCCCTATCGCAGCGAAAAGGAGTGGCTTGCGGAAAGCAGGCCGCTCACTGACCGGCCGGCCGGGGAGGTGTTTGCCCACATCCGATCGATGGGCTTCGACTTCGTCCGGCTGAGCGTCGATCCCGGCCCGCTGCTTGCCAGCGGGGACGCCAAGCGGCAGCAGGCGCTGGACATACTTGCCGCCGCCGTCGAGCGGATCACGTCGACCGGCCTCAAGGTGGTTTTCGACCTGCATGGCGTCACTCAGATTCCCGACTACAGCATGGAGATGATCTATGGCGGCGCCGACAGCGAGGGCGTTGCCCGCTATCGTCAAATGGTTGTGGCGGTCGCCGCCACGCTGGTCAAGATAGGCACCGACAAAGTCGCCCTCGAACCTTACAACGAGCCCGCGTACTACCCTTGCGATGCGAGCGGCAGCGATCACTGGCAGCGGATCATGGCAGGGACCGTCCACGACATTCGAGCGGTCAGCAGCGAACTTACCATCGTTGCAACCGGCGCCTGCGGCGGCAGCATTGCCGGATTGGTCAACCTCAGCCCCAGCTTTGATGACCCAAACCTCTATTACAGCTTCCATATGTATGAGCCGCACAGCTTCACCCACCAGCGGCCCGATGACACGATCAGCTTTGCTTCGGGACTTCCCTGGCCGGCCGACAGCAGTACACCCGAAGTGGTGACCGAAACCCTTAGAGCACGGATGGAAGCTGCCGGCTTGAGCAGGGTCGAGCAGGTCATGAACATGGCCACCGCGCGCCAAGCAATCGCGAACTATTTCGAGCAGAACTGGGGCCAGAGCCAACTGGAGGCGAGCTTTCGCCAGGCTGTCGACTGGGCTGAAGGCCATGGCATTCCCAGCCGGCGGCTCTTCATGGGCGAATTCGGCGCTATCCTCATGTCCGCGGACGGCCGCATGGGCGCCTTTGAGGCCGACCGTTCGCGCTATCTCAAGGCAGTGCGCCGAGAGGCCGAACGCTTCGCTATCCCATGGTCTGTCTGGGAATTCTCCAATCCCTATGGGATGAGCCTCATCCCGCCCGATGGTCCCCCGGTTCCCGACCCGGAGATGCTGCAGGCATTGGGCCTGCCATAGGTGCCGTCACTCGCCCTCACCAGCGAACAACCGGTGGCAACCCCTGACCGCCAGGCTCGATCGAGGAACGGCCCGTGGCAGCTTTCTCCCGGTTGGGTTGTATTGGCACGAAGTGTTTAACACATTTGTTGTACTGAATTGAGGAATGCGCGCGCCTAGGGGGAACAATGTGTGGAATTGCCGGATGGATCGGTCGAAGGGCTAAAAATCCACAAGAGCGGGCCGCCAGAATGTCAAACGCATTGCGGCATCGCGGTCCCGATGCCGAAGGCACCGAGATATTGGACCTGAATACCGGCGAGCAACAATTGGCATTGGTCCATCGCCGCCTGGCGATCATTGACTTGGCGCCTGAGTCAAATCAGCCGATGCAGATTGAGGACGGCCGTCTCAAAATAATTTTCAACGGAGAGATATATAACTACATCGAGTTGCGCCAAGAACTGATCGGCCTTGGCCATCATTTTCGAACGCGCTCCGATACCGAGGTGCTGCTCCGAGCCTACGATCAATGGCGCTTGTCCATGTTCGACCGGCTGAGCGGCATGTTCGCCTTTGCACTCTGGGATGCTCAGAGGCAGGAATTGATCCTCGGCCGGGATCCCTTCGGGGAAAAGCCGCTTTACCTCATGCAAAGCGAAAGATTGCTGCTGTTTGCCTCGGAGATCAACGCATTGTTGTCGGCGCAGCAAGATGCGCAGCAACTCGATCTGGATGCGGTGGACGAGTATCTGAACTGGCGTTATGTGCCGGGACCACGCACGCTTTTTAAACAGATCCGCAAGCTCAATCCCGGAAGCTATGCTGTCTGGTCGCAAGGGGTGGTCAAGGAAACGCGCTACTATACGCCTCCGGATCAGGCGGCCCTGACCGAGCGGATCGACGGAAAAACCGCCAAGAAGCGATTTCTGGAACTGCTCGACCATTCCGTCGAGATCAGGATGCGCAGCGATGCACCTTTTGGGGCCTTTCTCTCCGGAGGACTCGACTCCTCGGCTATCGTCGCCCTGATGGCCAGGCATAGCGCCACGCCCATTCGCACGTTTTCCGTCGGGTTCGACGACGCAGCCTATAGCGAACTTGGATTCGCCCGGCGCGTTGCCGATCATTTCAAGACCGATCATTGCGAACTTGTCATTCAGCCAGGCGATCTGATGGATCACCTGCCCGCGATGGTTCGCCAACGCGGGGGACCTGTTTCGCAAAGCAGCGATATTCCAATTTACCTGATGTCGGAGCGCGCCTCGCAGGACGTCAAGATGGTGCTCACCGGAGAAGGAGCCGACGAGATTCTCGGCGGCTATCCCAAGCATCGCGCGGAATCACTGGCCGGGATCTACCAGTCGCTTGTTCCAGCCTCGCTGCACGATAACGTCCTTTCCCCTTTGGTACGCGCCATGCCGGGCGCGTCGGCCAAGGTCGATACGTTTGCCCGCACCGCCGGCGAAAGGGACTTTGCCGCCCGGATGGTCTCCTGGTTTGGAGCCGTTTCGGCGCAGCAGCGCGCTTGCCTGATCGGCGCGTCCGCAAATCGCCGTTATGAGCGCAACGACTTTCCGTTCTCGTCAAGCGCTGCGGCTTCCCATCTTCGCCGCGTGCTGTTTTTCGATCAGACATCGTGGCTGCCTGACAATCTACTGGAACGAGGCGACCACATGATGATGGCCGGTTCAATCGAAGGAAGAATGCCGTTCCTCGATCGAGACCTGGTTTCATTCGTCAGCAAATTGCCCGATCGCTACAGGCTGGGTTGGTTGCACAGCAAGCAGATCCTGCGCGACAGCATGGCCAATATCCTCCCAGAGGAAATTCTCAGCCGCCGCAAGGTCGGGTTCAAGGTACCGGTCGCCGAATGGTTTCGCGGATCGATGAGGAACTACGTGCATGACCATCTTTGCTCGCCTCACTCCGTCATTCGCAGCTATCTGAGTCCGAAACAGCTAAATCAATTCGTCTCGGAACACACCACGCGTGCTGCAGATCACGAAAAGCTGATATGGGCGCTGTTGAATTTGGAGATATTCCACCGCGAATTCAGGCTTGAAGCGCCGCCGTCATCATCGGCGTCAGCGCTTGACCGGTTGACGGCTTGACGCCGCCGACCGCCAGACATCGCAGATTGCGCCGACAAACGGGGCGAGCTCAAGCCGTTCCCGATGCACGGCCATGGCACCGGCACCAAGCTTTGCCCGCAGTGCCGGGTTCTCCACGAGGCGGCTCAGCGCCTCGGTCAACGCTGTAACATCGCCTGGCGGCACCAGCAGCCCGGATTGCCCGTCGGTGATTATGTCTTCGACGGCGCCAACCGGGGTCGCCACCACCGCCAAACCGGCTGCCATGCCTTCGATCACCGACATCGGCAGATTTTCGGCGAAGGATGGAAGAACCAGAATATCGGCCGAAGAAATCAGCGATGCGACATCGTCCGGTCCCACCCAACCCGGAAAGGCGATCCGGTCTGCAATCCCCAGCGCGGCCGATTTTGCCCGTGCCGCCTCGACTTCGCCATCGCCGGCAATCGTGGCGCGCCAATTCTTGACAGGGCTCATGCGGTGCAGTGCCTCGAGCAATTGCGGTACGCCCTTGCGGTCGCCGATGCGGCCCAGGAACAGGATATGCACATGGTCGCCGCCGCCGACATGCCCCAGCGACGGGACTTCGGTCGCATTGGGCACGATCACGATATTGCCGGCTGCGCCCGGCGCCCGGCTGGCGACGAAATCGCGCCAAAGCCTGCCCAAAACGATCACCCGATCGGCATGCTCGAACAGAGCTTTGATAAGGCGGCTTATGAAACCGCGGTCGGCTTTCCAGAATGTCTGATACTGCGCCCCGTGCAAATGCAGGACATAGGGTATCGACAGCAGCCGTGCGCAGGCGGCGATCACCATCTTGCGGTAGGTGCTGCCGGAAACTGAGATGTTGATATGAATGACATCGGCGCGTCCAGCCAGACGCGCTTTAAGCATCCGTAAGCAAAAACCGAGCATATAGAAGATCGAAAGTCCGACATGCCCCGGGCCACGACTGGCAAGGAAGCACACATCGATGTCGGCGATTTCTTGCCGTTCGAACTCCTGCTTCAGCGCCCCCATGATGCGGTCGATGCCGCCCTGCCCCGAAACGCCCGAGGGCGTCGCGACCAGGACATGTATTTTTCGATCGGATATGAGGCGCTGCAACATGATGGTACTCTAAATAACACAGACCGGGTAACTGCAAAGCAAACGTTCCCGATAAGGTTTACGGCAAATCTTTTAGTTCAAACTGAATCTGTTCACCCTTCGGCGTCATCGGGCTGGATTTTCCGCCAGTCGGCGGCTAGTCGAAGGTGAGTTTTCCAGGGACACGCCCTTGCTGCTCCGTTCCACGCTCATTTATGCTCCGGCGATCCTGCTGACGCGAATTTCGGCGCTGCTCCTGCTGGTCGTCGTGACGCGTTTGATCGACCAGACCGAGTATGGCCTGCTCACCCTGGTGGTGACCGTCGGCGAAATGACCGACATTGCCGTCACCAACTGGCTGCGCATCGCCTTGCTCAGGCTTGGCGGCAAGGGCGAAGTCAGCCGCGGCAGCCTGATGCTGGCCGGGCAGGTGTTGCTTGCCACCACGGCACTGGCGCTGGTCATATCGGTAGGCGCGTCGGCGGTGATCGTGCCTGAACGCTGGGTCGAGTTCGCGATCGCAGTCTGCGGCTATCTGGTCGCCGGGTCCATCAGCCGCTTCGCGTTGACGGTGCTGCAGATGCAGCAGCGCCATTCGGTCTATTCGATGCTCGAAGCCCTGCGTGCCCTGCTGCAACTCGCGCTGCCGATCGGCGCTATCCTTATCTTCCAGGATAGCTTTCTGACGGTATCGCTCGGCTCGAGCTTCGGCGCCTTGATTGCCGGCATCGTGGCGGGCATCATGGCATCGCGACGGCTCGTTGCCGGTCCGCCGCGCTTCACCCACAGGGACTTCTTTGCGCTCGGTGTGCCGCTGATCATCATGGCGCTGGTAGGCTTCGGGCTCAACAGCGCGGAGCGTCTGTTCCTCAAGATCTATTACGATGCCAGCGCTGTGGCGATCTTCGCCGCAGCCTATGCGCTGGCCCGCCAGCCGATCGACATGGTCGCCAACGCCATCAACATGGGCGCCTTTCCCGAGGTGGTCAGCCGGTTCGACGAGGATGGGCCCGCGGCGTCGGGCCGGCTGCTGTCGCAACTGATGGCGCTGATGATGCGGCTTTGCCTGCCTATTGCAGCGATGCTGGTCGCGCTCAGCAGCGATATCACCGAGCTTATGCTGCCCTCGCAATATCACGGCCGCTTCGGCCTGCTGTTTCCGATCATTGCCTTCAGCGTGCTGTGCGCCAACCTCACCAGCTTCGTCTATGGCGTCGTGGTGCACGCGCACAAGCGGCCGTGGCTGCTGATCATCGCCAATCTCTTCGGCTCGGTGGCAACAATCGCATTGTCCCTGCTGTTGATCCCCCCGATGGCGGAGATCGGCGCCGCTTTGGCGCTGGCGGGCGGCTCGGTGGTGGGCTCCATAACCTGCATCATCATCAGCGAGCGGCTCACACCGGTGCCGGTGCCATGGCGCGACATCGGTGTCTCGGTGGTCATCTCGCTCAGCACGGGGGTGGCCGCCAAGCTTGCCAGCATGGTGCCCGGCGACGTGCCGGCAATCTTCTCGCTTGTCGCCGGCGGCACTGCCGGTGCTGCGGTTTTCTTCGGGCTGACCTCGTTGTTCCACCCTGTGGCAGCGACGCAATTCGTCGCCCAGCTGCGGGCGCGGCTACGGATCGCGTAAAGCGAAGTCCAGGGTCAACGCCTGTTTTGTGGGGGAACGCGAAACTATAAACCGGCGTTTCGGCGCCAGCGACGCTCCCAGAACTCCCGGCACAGCAGTCCCGCATAGGCAGTGTTGGTGTCGTAGTAGCGGCGCCACAAGCGTCGCGGCTCCTGGACGACGCGGAACAGCCACTCCAGGCCGGCCGCTTGTATCAGCTTCGGCGCACGGGCAACCTTGCCCCCATAGACGTCGAAACTGCCGCCCACGCCCATCACGAAGCTTGAGGCGAGTTCATCGCGGTAGCGTTTGAGAAAGCGTTCCTTGCGCGGTGTCGGCATGGCCACCAGCAGGCAGTCGGCGCCCGAGGCGTTGATCGCCGCGACGATCCCGGCCTCGTCCTCCGGCTTGAAATAGCCGTTGCGCATTCCCGCTATGACGAGGCTCGGATGGTCCTTGGCAAGTCTCACTACAACCGCGTCGAGAACGTGCTGTTCGGCCCCCAGCAGATACGGCCTGAATCCACGCTTCGCGCAGAGGCTCAGCAGATTGATCATGATGTCGACGCCCGCCACCCGCTCGGGCAGCGCGACGCCGCACAGACGTGCACCCCAAAGCACGCCGATGCCGTCGACATTGACCACGTCCGCCCCGGCCACGTCCTCGCGCAGCTCGGCATTCTGGCGCATGGTCACCAGCTTGGCGACGTTCACGACCACATGATGCAGCGGCCGCCCCAGGGTCATCGCCTCGTCGGCGATGGCCAGTGTCTCGGCCATGGTCAGCGCATGGATCGGTGCACCAAGGAACTCCCGGCGCCGTGATGCCAACAGGGAATGCTGCGCCCATGCCGGGGCGTGCGCGTTCATGCGGCCTGCTCCCTTGCAAGCGTCACTTGTGCGACCTCTGGTTTCTTGCCTTCGATGCGGGCGTCGGGCTTGCGTGCCTTGCGCCACGTCCACAGACCCCTCGTATCGACGAGCTTCTTGTCCTTGAGCGCTTCGGGGTCGACCAGATTGAACTGCCGATGGTCGACCAGGAGGACGACGATATCGGACTTGTCGATGGCCGAAAGTGCGTCGGTGAACACGATGCCCCTGCCCTCGAGCTCATGCGGCAGCGCATTTGTGTTGGGTTCAGCCGCAATGATCTTCACATTGGGGTTATCGGACAGAAGCTTCACCACCTCGACGGCCGGGCTCTCGCGCAGATCGTCGATATTGGCTTTGAAGCTGAGGCCAAGACAGGCGATCGTTTGCTTGCGGGAGGGGTCGAGCAAGGCCTCGATATCCCTGACCACCGACATCGGCCGCTCGGAATTGATCCGGCGTGCCGAAGCCATCAGCCGCGTGCTGTTGGGTGCGGCGTCGATGATAAAATATGGATCGACCGCAATGCAGTGACCGCCGACGCCCGGGCTCGGCTGGAGGATGTTCACGCGAGGGTGTCGATTGGCGAGATCGATCACTTCCCATACATTGAGCGACAGATCCTGACACACGGCGGCAAGCTCGTTGGCAAAGGCGATGTTGACGTCGCGGAACGCGTTCTCCGTCAGTTTCACCAGCTCAGCACTTTCGGCCGTTGTCATGAACAGGTCGCCGGTGACGAAGGTCGAATAGAGTGCCGCGGTCCGCTCCGACGATTTGCGGGACAATCCGCCGATCGAGCGATCGTTGTTGATCAGCTCGGTCAGCACCTTTCCCGGCAGCACACGCTCGGGCGAATAGGCGACCAGCACATCGGCGTCTTCGCCATGCTGGACAGGAAATTTGAGATCGGGCCGCAACTCGGCAAGCAGCCCGGTCATGATACGCGTGGTTCCAACCGGCGATGTCGATTCCAATACCACAAGGTCTCCCCGCTTCAGCACGGGGGCGATGCTTCGTGCCGCCGCGAGCACGTAGGTCACGTCCGGCTTATGATCGTGGGTCATCGGGGTCGGCACGGCGATGATATAGGCGTCCGCCGGCTGCGGCGTGCTGTAGGCCATGAGCTTGCCGTTCGCCACGACCTTCTGGATCAGACCGTCAAGGTCCGGCTCGACGATGTGGATTTCGCCGCGATTGACCTTCTCGACCACCGCTCCGTTGACATCGACGCCAATGACGTTGAGCCCGCGGCTGGCGAAAATGGCGCAGGTCGGCAGGCCGATATAGCCCATGCCGATTACGGAAACGGTTTTGATTTCAGCCATGATGCAGCAGTTCCTCAACAATCCGGTTACTGGCCCGGCCATCGCCATATGGGTTGTGTCGTTCCGCCATGCCGCGATAGGCAGCCTGATCGTCGAGCAGGCGATTGGCGTTGAACAGGATTTTCTCGACATCGGTGCCGACAAGGCGGGCGGTGCCGGCCACGATCCCCTCGGGTCGCTCGGTATTTTCGCGCATCACCAGTACCGGCTTGCCGAGCGAAGGCGCTTCTTCCTGCACGCCGCCGCTATCGGTAAGCACCAGATAGCTCTGCTTCTGCAGGTACAGGAACGGCAGATAGTCCTGCGGCTCGACCAGATGGATGTTCGGCACGCCTTCCAGCTCTGCGTTGACCACCGAGCGCACATTGGGGTTTGGATGGACAGGGTAGACGATCTGCACGTCTCCGCGCGCCGCCAATCCCTTCAACGCCGTACAGATGCGCTGGATGCCGCCGTCGAAATTCTCGCGGCGATGTCCGGTGACGAGGATCATCTTCTTGGAAGGGTCGAGGAAGGGGAAGCTGGCAGCGAGCTTCGCGTTCATCAGCCTGTCGGCATCGATCGCGCTTGAAAAATGCAACAGCGTGTCGATCACCGTGTTGCCGGTCACGAAGATGGTGCTTTCGGCCTTTCCTTCGGCGATGAGATTGTCGCGCGCTTGAACGGTCGGCGCAAAATGCCAGGTGGCGATGTCGCCGGCAATCTTGCGGTTCAGTTCTTCAGGAAACGGCGAGTTGATGTTGTGGCTGCGCAATCCTGCTTCGACATGAGCGACGGGGATACGCTTGTAGAAGGCAGCCAGCGCCGCGGCCATCGCCGTGGTGGTGTCGCCCTGCACCATGACGATATCGGGCTTCGCCTTGTCCAGCACCTCGGCCATGCCTAGGAGCACGCGCGAGGTCACATCGAACAGCGACTGGCCGGGTTGCATGATGTTGAGATCGTGGTGCACAGGCAAGCCGGTCAGTTCGACAACCTGGTCGACCATTTCACGATGCTGGGCGGTTATGCATATTTCGGTGATGAAGCCTGGATGAGCAAGGGCGGCACGCGCCACTGGAAAGCATTTGAGTGCCTCCGGCCTAGTGCCGAACACAATCAGCAGTTTCTGCCTGGATGGCAGTTTTGGACGTGAAAGGACGTTCATCGCTGATCCTGGTCGCCTGCAGCCTTCGGGACATACCGACTATTGCCCGCAAGAGCCATAATAGCGCCGGAAAGCGCCTTCGTGATCTCAATTCTTAATATATGATTAACAACCAAGGCCGCGTTCTCCCGGGTTAACTCTTGTGAAAGGTTGGGCTGACAAGTAGTCTATGGCAGTAGTCTTGAAAAAGAATATATTGGATTGACTAATATTTTAATCATCGGCCACGCCGACGCATCCCGGCGCTGGGAAAATGAGCTTCTGGCGCGGTTGAGTGCGGCTGGACATGCGGTTTCGAGTTGCCGCGCGCCGACGCCTGAACCCAATGCGCGCACGATGGACAATGTGCTGGCGCTCGAGGGCCGGCGCTTCGGCCCCTCACTGGCAAGCCGTTCCCGGCCGTTGCCGTCCGGCGACACCGGCCCAGTCGATCTTATGGTCGATCTCACCGCTACCGCCGCACGACGGGGCACGCCTGTCCTGACGCTCGAATTTTGCGGCCAAAGCAGCTTTGCCGCGGGCATGACCGAGATGCTGGCGAGCGGGCGGTTGCCCGAACTCACCGCGCGCCTCGACGGCGTTGCCGTCGCCACGGCGCGGCCGATGATCAGCGACCGGTTGTGGCTATCCCGAACCAGCAACGACCTGCTCGCCGGCGCCATCTCCCTGATTGCCCAATGTGTCGCCCGCTTTTCCGCGGGCAAACTTGCGCCGATTGCCGAGAGCCCGGCGCCGCCCCTGCAGAAAGGCGGATTTATCGGGCACTATCTGTCCTTTTTCGGCAGGGGGTTGGTCGACCGCGCCGTGCAAAAACTGCGACGTGGTCGGCGCCCCTTCTATTGGCAGGTTGCTTATCGGCTGATCGACGGTCCAGGCGTCGCCGAAACCGGACAGCTGGATGGTAAGCCGTTCACCGTGCTTGCCGATGACGGGCAGCGCTTCTACGCCGATCCGTTCGTTCTCGAGCGCGACGGCCGTCATTTTCTGTTTGTCGAGGAGTTTCCCTACTCCACCGGCCGCGGGGTGATTTCTGTCGCTGAACTTGGCACCGACGGCACTTTCGGCGTGCCGAAAGTGGTGCTGGAGGAAGCGCATCACCTGTCATATCCGCAGGTGTTTGCTCACTCCGGCGAGATTTTCATGATCCCTGAAAGCGCTACGGCGCGAGAACTGGTGCTCTACCGTGCCGAGCAGTTTCCGGATCGCTGGGTACGCGATACTGTGCTGATGACGGACAGGGATTTCAACGACGCCACGCTGCTCGAATCCGACGGTCGCTTCTGGCTGTTGGGGACTGAGCGGTTCGGTCACGGCAGCGCGTCCGACACGATGGCCGTCTATTCCGCCCCGGCGCTGCGTGGGCCGTGGGCTGCGCACGCGCTCAATCCCGTCGCAGTCGACCACTCCGCCACTCGGCCGGGCGGCGCCTTTATCCGCCAGGGCGACGCTTTGCTGCTGCCGGTGCAAAACGGGTCTAGAGCCTATGGCGGCGGCCTGGGATTGATGCGGCTGGATCGGCTTGATGATTTCGACGTCCGTTTTGAACTGCCCCGCTCAATCGATCCCGGGCCGGCATGGGCTCGGTCCGGCATTCACACGCTCAATCGCGCGGGCGGTGTCGAGGTCGTGGACAGCGCCGGCTGACCGGATCCGAGGTCCGTGCTTAACGAGATCCAGCCGGGTTTGGGCTGGATGCAGCAGCCGAAGGCATGCTCTCGAGCGAGCCTCCATGGGGCTGCTTCCTGTAGGCAAGCAGCAACACCACGATGATCGTCATGTCCGGCGTTTTTGACGAAAGCGCGTTGTTTGACAGCGCGGCAAGCAAGAACGTTATGGTGCCGATCCATGCCGGCAGCGGCGCCCCGCGCAGCAGCCGGAAGACGAACCAGAATATCAGCGCTGTAAACAGCAGGGCTATGGGCAGGCCGAAGAGCAAGATAATTACCACCGGCGCGCTTTCGATGTAGGGCAGATGCAGCTTCTGCCGGACGATCGCCAGCAGGTCGTCAACGTTCATGCCGAACAGGATGTCGTTCCAGCTGACCAGTCCGAACACCTGATAAATGGTCACCCGGGCCATGAAGTTTTCGTCGAAGATGGTGTTGCTGAACCGATTCAGCAGACCGCCCGCAAACAGTACCGCTACGAGCACCGCGCCACCCGTCACGGTGAACATCAGCACGACAAATTTGGCCTGCCGCTCATATTTGAGCGACAGGCCCGGCCAAGGCACGAACAGCAGCAGAATGAGGATTTCGCCGGTGGCGAGCATCAGCGCGGCGCGAGCGCCCGATGCAGCGCAACCGATGAACAACAGGAAGATCGCCATCACCCGCGCCCATATGCGCCAGTGCGTCAGCGGCACGAATCCGATGGTTGTGGCGCAGAGCGCGCCCAGTGCCAGCGGATGGGCCGACAGGCCAGTTGGCCTGAATTGCAGTTCGTTCAACCCATAGGGCAACAGCCGATGTTGAGTCACCGCCTCGATGGTGCCGATGACAGCGCTCAGGATCGCCATTCCAAGCACGACGTCCCCCAGCGCCCGCCGCACCTCTGCATTCAATGCCAGCATCAACAGGCCTGTGGCGCCGGCCACCAGATAGGTATCGATGATGAACCCGGAGGAGCCCGCACGGCCGGTAACGAACAGATAGGGCACCAGCGCGAACATCAGCACCGAATAGCGGATCAACGCCTTGAATATTCCAATTTCGTCGCCGTGCAGCAGAAACGGCCGGCTGAAAAGAACGATAGGAAGCAGCAGGATGATCGCATAGGTGCCGAAATGCAGCTTCTCGTAGAACGAGCCTCCCTGGGCCGTATAGTCGACGACCATGTTCATCACCTGCGGTGATACCGTAAAGCGAAGCAGGAGCGCGAACGCTGCGCATAGGAAAAACAGCAGCGACAGCGCGTTCTGACGGCGCGCTCGGCTGGACGATAATCGTTCCGAAGCGGCAGCGGGATAGCTCATGGCCCATCCAAATGGCGATATTCGAACGGCATTCTGGGCAACGAAATCCCTTCAACGTCCGCCAAGCGGACCGTGTGAACGGCAAAATGGGCCAACTTGGAAAATAAGATGTTAACGATGTTTCTGTAGAGCAGGCCAAGCGTAATGATTTAACAAGGGTTGTCACCATGTCTGCCGGTTCCGGCACACCCCCTATCTCCGCAACGGCTTCCAATAACAGTGCATTCGAGCGCATCGCCAATGCACGGCGCAGGGCATTGCTGCAACAGCATGGCCCAGTCGCGGCGCTAAGCTCCGCGCCGGTGACGCCGCAACCTCCAGAGCCTGTCGCGACTGTGACCCTGGACAAGATCGGCGATTTCCTCGAGCTCGATTTTCGACGCCTGTTCGTGTGGCTGCGGGCCGGCCTCGCCCTGGCCTTCATGCTGGCGGTAATCGGGGGCATTGTCGGTGGCGCGTATGCATTGCTGAGCAAGCAGCGTTACACCGTCACGACCGAGGTTCTCATCAACCCATCCAATTTGCAGGTTGTGGAAAACGACCTCTACTCGCAACCGGGCCAGGTCGATAGCCAACTGCTCAGCACGCGCAGCAAGCAGCGCATCCTGACCTCGGGCAACGTGCTTTCCCGTGTGGTGGACGAACTGAATCTGACTCACGATCCGGAGTTTTTCGATCCGGACCGGAGCACATCCTCATCTGGCGCTGTGGCGAAGCCCGACCCGAGGCTCATCGCCTTGAAGAACCTGGCGGACCGGGTAGACGCCATCGCGGACCCGACCTCGTTTGTCACAACCCTCTCGGTATCTGCGGAAACCACCGCCAAGGCGATCCTGATCTCGCAGGCCATAGTCAAAAACTTCCAGGAAGAACTGGCCAAGGCCGAAGCTGCCGGCGCCAGCCGTGCCGCGGCTGCCCTTGACAGCCGGCTTGGCCAACTCAAGAGCGACGTGCAGGCAGCCGAAGAGAAGGTCGAGAGCTACAGGCGCAGCCACAACCTGTCGTCCAGCAATGGCCAGCTCGTCAGTTCGCAGACGCTGACGCAGCTCAACGGCGAAATCGTCGATGCGCAATCGCGCGTGATCGCCGCGCAGGCAAGTTACGACGCCCTGGTTGCCTCCGGTATCAATGGAGCCAATCCCGACCCCACGGTTTCGGAAGCGCTCGCAGCGCTGCGCGACAGGTCAAACAGCCTGCGGCAGCAGATCGATTCACAGTCGATGACATTCGGTCCTCGCCACCCGACGATTGTCAGGCTCCGGACAGAACTCGAGACCGTCAACTCGCAACTCCGGGCCGAGTTCTCCCGCACCATCGGCACGGCAAAGGCCAGCCTGGACAAGGCCAGGGCCTCGTTGGCTTCTCTCAACGCCAGGATGAACGATCTGAAGAGCAATGTTTTCACCGACAGCGAGTCCGAAGTCGCCCTGCGTGAACTTGAACGCGATGCCGCCTCGAAGAGAGCCGTCTATGAGAGCTTCCTGTCACGTGCGCGCCAAATCAGCGAGCGCGAGCAGATCGACACCACAAACGTACAGGTGATTTCGACCGCGGTGCCCCCGCCAGCGCGCTCATGGCCCCCGCGCACTGTCCTGGTGGCAGGCGCAGGAGCGTTCGCAGGCTTTGCCCTGGGCATGCTGCTGGCCATCGGGATGGGCATCCTCCGGGACATGCGCCGGCCGCCGAACCGATCAGGCCTTGCCGCCGGCCGAGCCTGAAGCAAGGCATGGTGAAGCGCATCGTTTTCCACATCGCCAGCCTGAGGGGCGGCGGCGCCGAGCGTGTCTTCGTCCTGATGGCAAATGAACTGGCGTCGCGTGGCCACGAGGTCACGCTTTTTACCTGGAACGCGCAAGGCCCTAACGCCGCGCTGCGTTCCGCTGCCGTGCATCTGGTCGACTTCGGCCTTCTCTTGCGCGGCGAGGGTTACGCCAAGTCGGCGACGCTGAAAGGCATAGTGCGAAGCGCAAATTTGTTCCGCCGCCTTGATCCTGATGCGGTCTATAGCGCCCCGGAATTCGCCAATCTGGTGATGGCGCTGTCACTCATGTTGGCCAGAAGCCGGGCAAAATTCTTTCCAAGTTTCCATGCCGCCGCCTCGCTGCCTGCCAGCGGCCTCGGCGCGAGGCTGGCGATCTGGCTTTCCGCGCTGGTTGCAGCGCGTGCAACCAAAGCCATCGCCGTTTCAGCGGGTGTCGGCCGTGACATCATCGCCCGCGGCTTTCCCGAATCCAAGGTCGTCGTCATTAACAACCCGCTGCCGCCGGCTGAAGCACCGCAGGGGAATTCTTATGCCTGGCAGGCAGCATTGGCGGCGATGGGCGATGTGCCGGTCATTGCCACCGCCGGGCGCCTGGTACCGGTCAAGGACCACCGGACTTTGCTGCGGGCCTTCGCTGCCTTGCGCGCCGGCCGCCCCGCCCGGCTTGTTATCTTCGGCGAAGGTCCGCTGGCTGCCGAATTGCACGCCTATGCCGAAGAGACCGGCATAGACGGGGACGTGCTCTTTGCCGGCTATGTCAACGATCCCGCGGCTTGCTATGCCGCGGCTGATCTGTTCGTTCTGTCATCGACCAGCGAGGGCTTCGGCAATGTGCTGGTCGAGGCCATGGCCGCCGGTGTCCCGGTAATCTCCACCGATGCTCCGCATGGCCCGCGCGAAATACTCGGTGACGGCCGCTTCGGCACCTTGGTGCCGGTCGGTGACGCCGCGGCCCTGGCGAAGGCGATGGCCGAGATGCTGGACCACCCCACCCCTGCTGCCGTGCTGAAAAACAGGGCGGCGGATTTCACAGTCGACAAGATTGGCGATCAATACGAAGCGTTGCTCTAGTCATTACGCACTGCCAGTAGATCGCGGTGGGATGCGGTCGACGTGGTCGGGCTTTGATTGCGATAATCTCTTTACGGGCTGGGGCGCAACGAATTTATCGTGAGACATTCCCTCGTTCCTTGAGTTGTTGGGCGAGGAAATCCTTGACCGAATCGAGAACCGCATCCCGTTCATGAGATACGCCTGGCAGCAAATCGAAGCGCACGCGCGCCCCCGCCTCCTCGAACGATCGACACAATGCCATGAGGCGTTCCGGCCGTGTCCGCCCCGCATCGTTGGCGCCCGGCATCCAATGGGTGCTGCCTTGGACATGAGTGATTTCCCAAGTCTCCAGGTCAGCGTCGCCGACGATCATCTGGAAAGGCACTTTTGCCAGCGCTGCGGCATCGAAGGTGATGCCGAACTTCTCCGGCAGATCGCGAATGCCCACCCACCAGTCACGCGTCGGATCGAGCAAGGTCACCGAGCCTGGCGCGCCGATTGAGGCCGCCCAGAGCCTGTCGGGATGCAGAATAGCAAAACGATGCGTGAAATGCCCGCCGCCGGAAAATCCGAACATGGCAAAGCGGCTCCAATCCTGACTGTATTTGGCGCTGACCTCCTCAACCATGGCGAGCAGCACCTGATCGTAGCGTATGTTGCCCTCGAGCAAATATTTGTATCCGCTGCGGGCATCATCCCCGAGAACGCCGATTGGAAACAGCGGACACAAAACGGCGCAGCCGTTCCAGCGTCCGAACTCGGAAAACGCATCGCGGAATCCAAGAAAAGAGGTGCGGCCGGTGCCATGGACAGCGACCATCAGATCGACTTTGGCCCCTTCCCCAACCGCGGGAGGCACATACAGGCAATAGTGAAAGCGCGGGTCTGATTTGGAAGCAAAGATGGCGGTCGCGCCAAGGTCATAGGTAGCGCGACCGCGATCCGCGACAGGCCCCCTGGCAACGCTTGTCAAATCGATAACTCCTTAATAGGCCCGGCATTCCGGCAACAATATACCGGTCGGCCGACCGCGTGAACTGGAGGCGCCTCCAGGCAGCCGCGAGGAGGACCTCGTCGTGCATCGGAAGCAGGGCGCCGGCGGGGCGATCAGGGGCAAAAAGAATGCCTCCGCCAACGCCTCGGGAAGCCGCCATTAACTTTTCGTTAACCATGCCGGGCTAGCCTTAACCAATCAGTAAGGACTCGCCTCTGTGACCTGCGTCGCTCCCATCCAAAACAAGTCCATACGCTTTCGAGCGCGCTCGTTTGTAGCCTTCACCCTCACCCCTGAGGCCCCGCTAGGGGAATGGCTGCAAAGCCTCGATCACTGGACCGAAAACTCTCCCGGCTTCTTTGCCGGCCGCCCGGTCGTGCTCGATCTGAATATACTCAAGCCCGAGGTGGGCGAGATGCGGGATCTGGTCTCACAGCTCGCGGAGCGCGGGATTCGCATTTACGCGATCGAGGCCGATGGCAATGTTGCTCTCGGTGCCGATCTGCCGCCGCTCCTCGTTGGCGCCAAGGAGGCCACCGCCGACGCGCTTTACGTGCAGCCGGACCCGAA
Source organism: Mesorhizobium sp. M0074 (assembly GCF_040322975.1). Taxonomy (NCBI): domain Bacteria; kingdom Pseudomonadati; phylum Pseudomonadota; class Alphaproteobacteria; order Hyphomicrobiales; family Phyllobacteriaceae; genus Mesorhizobium; species Mesorhizobium sp. M0074. The sequence goes on along the minus strand of NZ_JAMYUM010000005.1, from coordinate 79,808 downwards.
GGCCGCAGCTGAGGCCAAGACGGAAGAGCCGCAGGCGCCGAACTCATTGATGATCAAGGCACCGATCCGCTCCGGCCAGTCGATCTTTCATCCCGATGGCGATGTGGTCATTGTCGGCTCCGTCAGTTCCGGTTCCGAGATCATCGCCGGAGGATCGATCCACGTCTACGGCACGCTGCGTGGACGTGCGTTCGCCGGCGCCACGGGAAATTCCGCGGCTCGCATCTTTTGCCGGAAAAACGAAGCCGAACTTCTGGCGGTGGACGGCTGGTACCGCACTGCCGAGGAGATGGACGCCTCCTCGCGAGGAAGGCCGGTACAGGCCTTTCTCGAGGACGGCGCACTTTGCGTCGCACCGCTCAACTAACAACATTGGAGGCACAAATATGGGCAAGGTAGTGGTTGTCACATCCGGCAAAGGGGGTGTCGGCAAGACGACCTCGACGGCCGCTCTCGGCGCCGCGGTCGCGAAAACCGGCAAGCGGGTGGCTCTCGTCGATTTCGACGTCGGCCTGCGCAACCTCGATCTGATCATGGGTGCCGAGCGGCGCGTTGTTTTCGATATCGTCAACGTCATTCAGGGAACCGCCAAGCTTTCGCAGGCGCTGATCCGTGACAAGCGACTCGAAACGCTGTTCCTGCTGCCGGCCTCGCAAACGCGCGACAAGGATGCTCTCACCGAGGAAGGCGTCGCCGACGTCATCGACAAGCTGCGCTCCGTTTTCGACTACGTCTTCTGCGACAGCCCGGCCGGCATAGAGCGGGGCGCGCAACTTGCCATGCGCTTTGCCGACGAGGCGGTAATCGTCACCAACCCGGAAGTGAGCTCGGTCCGCGATTCCGATCGCATCATCGGCCTGCTCGACTCCAGAACGATGAAAGCCGAGCAAGGTGAATCGATTGTCAAACACGTCCTCGTCACGCGCTACGATGCTGCGCGCGCTGCCCGCGGCGAGATGCTGAGCATCGATGACGTGCTCGAGATCCTGTCGACGCCCTTGCTGGGAATAATTCCCGAGAGCCAGGACGTGCTGCGCGCATCCAATGTGGGCGCGCCGGTTACGCTCAGCGAAAACACTAACCCCGCCGCACGCGCCTATATCGACGCGGCAAGAAGACTCGAGGGCGAGGACCTGCCGGTCATTCTGCCTTTCGAACGGAGGGGCCTCCTCGACCGGCTGTTGGGAAGGAGGGCAGCATGAACCTGCTCGATATCTTCAAGCGCCGCGGCAGCGCGCCGGTGGCGCGCGAGCGCTTGCAACTGCTGTTGGCCTACGAGCGTCGAAGCCGCAACCAGCCCGATCTCGTCTCGGTGTTGCGCGAGGAGATCATGGCGGTGATCGCCCGGCATGTTCAGGTCGACCAGGATTTCCTGCAGGTGAGCATGGATCACGGCGAAACGACGTCGAGATTGGAGATCGACATCCAGATCCCCAACAAGGTCGCAATGCCCATGGCCGCGGCGTTCTAACGGAATCCTCCGGCCAGGGCTTGCGTCGGCTGCTGCCGAGGTTGCTGCGCCGTGGTTGGCGTGTTTGACCCGGTCGCCACCGGCAAGTTCTCGCAATTCGAGGACAATAACCACTCCCTCACCAAAACCCCGCGGCCGTTTCCAGCCGCGGGGGCCTTGGGAGGGCCTTTCGAAACCCGTGATCAAATGTTGGCGAGCAATTCGTTGACGCGGCTTTCCATGTCGGCAAGCGCGGTATCGACGTCCTTCTGGCCACTGATTGCTGCACTCATCTCTTCGCCGATAATGTCCTGGATCGCAAACTGACGCTGTACGGCGGACGGCAGCGGCTTGCCGAGATCAGCGACCGCAGAGATCGTGTTGCGATGCGGCAGTGCCTTGAAAGCGTCCGAGGTGATGACGGCCTTGTAGGCCGGCAAGTGGCCGGTGCGCGACCATTCGAAGTCGTTGTCGGCGAAGAACTTCAGGAATTTACCGATAGCCGCGATCTGTTCAGGCGTGCGGTCTTTCTGCGAAACGGCCCAGGTGTGGCCGTCGGCATATTGCGCATGGGCGCCGCCAAACAGCTGCGGATACGGATAGACCGCATAGCCGCCCTTGTTGAGCGCCGTACCCTTGGTCTCGGACTGGGCGTTGTAATCGCCGACCACCCAGGTGCCGTTAAGGTGGACGCCACCCTCGCCGGCAAGGAAGGCGTTGATCGAGCCGCCATAATCGAGATCCTTGGTGGTGTAGCCCTTCTCGAAGATCGCCTTGTACATCTCGACGACCTTCTTGGCTTCCGGCGTATTCAACTTCACGTGCTTCGGATCGGCAAAGAAATCGGAATCCTGCTGGAAAAGATAGGTGTAGAGGTTGCGTGTGTAGAGTGCAGTCTCATTGGTCAGGTTCTGGACGAAATAAGGCTTGCCCGTCTTCTGCTTGAACTGTTCGGCCTGGGCGAGCAGTTCCTCGGGCGACTTTGGAAAAATCGGCGTGCCGTCGGCATTGACGAGGCCGGCTCGTTTGAAAAGATCCATGTTGACGTGATAGAGCATCGTCCAGCTGTCGATCGGCAGGCCATAGACCTTGCCGTCTTTGGTGGCGCCATTGCGTGCCGCGTCGGTGAAGGCGTCGGGTGTCACGCCGACCGACTTCAAGAGATCGTCGAGCGGCATCAACAGGCCCTTCGACTGATAATCCGACAGTACGGATTCATGGATCGTGACGATGTCCGGAGCGTCGCCTGAAGCGAACTGCGCGGTCAGCTGATCATAGCCGGGCCATTCCACGGTGGTGACGTTGACATGGACATCGGGATTGTCGGCGTTGAACTTGTTGATTAGCGAGGTGATGATGCCACATTCGCCAACGGCCTTGGTGGCATCGGTGTTGGTGCCGAAATCGGCATCGCAGGCGCCGAAAAAGCGCTGCACGCTCAGCTCCGTGGCCGCGAAGCTTGGACTTGCGAGCATCATTGCGCCCGCAGAGACTGCGGCAAACAGTATTTTCTTCAGTTTCATATCAGTTCCTCCTACTGAGTTTCCGCCGCTCCACCCTGGATTGGCTTTCGTGCTTCAATTGCTGCGCATTCCCCCGGCCGTCAGGCAATCTTCGTTATCTCACCGCAGCGCCGGAGACCGCCGTGACGATGTATTTCTGGAAGAACAGGTAGACGATCAGGATCGGTGCACCGGCGAACACCGCCTGCGCCATCAGGAAGCCGATGCCTTCGGACTGGGCGAAGTTGGTCTGGGTCGAGGCCATGCCGACCGTCAGCGTGAACATGTCCTTCCTCGTCGCCGAAATCAGCGGCCAGAAGTAGTCGTTCCAGGCCCCGAGAAAGGTGAAGATGCCGAGCGTCGCCTGCGCAGGCAGCGTGAGCGGCAGAAGCACCTTCCAGAAAATTCTGAGCCGGCTGGCGTTATCGAGCATGGCGGCTTCGTCCAGCTCCTTCGGGATGGCCTTGAAATACTGGGTCATCAGGAAGACACCGAACGGAGCCGAAAGGCCCGGCAGAATGAGCCCTTGATAGGTGTTGTGGAACTTCAGCATGCTGAAGATCTGGTGACGGGCGACAAGCACGGCCTGTTCCGGGACCGCCAGACCGAACAGCACGATCACGAACAGCACGTCTCGGCCGGGGAAATTCAGCCGTGCAAAACCGTAGCCGGCGAGCGACGACAGGATCAACGTGCCGAGCGTCAATCCGCCCGAGACGATGATGCTGTTGCGCACCCAGATGAACACGGACGAGGTGCCGACGGTGTTGATGTAGTTCTTCAGCGTATAGGGTGCGTGAAACACCGAGTTCGGATCGGCCATCAGCTCCGTATTGTCCTTGAGTGACAGGCCGATGACCCACAGAACCGGCGCGATCATGACGATCGAAAGCAGGATGACCAGGGCCAATAACAAATGGTCGCCAAATGCCCGGCCCTTGATGGAGGCTGCTGGGGCGCTCATGCCTGGTCTCCCCTGCTGCGTGTCACCAGGTACTGGGCCATGGCCGCGACCAGGATGAGGATGAACAGGATTTCCGATGCAGCGGCGCCCAGGCCGAGATCCCAGCGACGGAATGCGGTATCGTAGATATAGAGCACGATCGGCTTGGTCAGATTGTTCGGACCGCCGCGCGTCATTAGCCAGGCCTGGCCGAAGAGCTGGAATTGCAGCACGATCTGGATGATGATCACCAGGATGAAGGTCCGCTTGATCGACGGCAGCGTGATCGACCGTAGCGTCTGCCAGCGATTGGCATTGTCCAGCGCTGCCGCCTCGTAAATGTCCTGCGGGATCTGCTGGAGTGCTGAGAGAAAGAGCATCATCGGCAGGCCGATGCACCACCAGATGGTGGCAATGGCGATGCCGACCATCGCCAGGCTGGGATCGGAAATGAAGGCCGGAGCCGTTGCGCCGAACCATCCGTAGATCGTCGACAACAGGCCGACATTCGGAATGAAGACGATGCGCCAGATCAGCGTGACGATGGTGACCGATAGCACCGACGAGGAAAAGAACAGCGTCCGCAAAACCGCGGCAGCGCGCGTGCGGCGGTTGAGGCAAAGCGCCAGGAAAAGGCCGATCAGCGCCAGCGTCGGCACCGTCAGAAGCACGAAATAGAAGGTGTTCCAGATCGATTGCAGGAAGACCTTGTCGTGATACAGCCTGGAGTAATTGCCGAGACCGACAAAATTTCCGGACGAGAACGTGTCGGCCTTGTGGAAACTCAGCCACATCCCCCAGAGCAGCGGGAAGAGCAGCAACGTGGTGAAGAAGAACAAGAATGGCGCAACGAAAATGACGTTTCGCCATTGCGGCGCATAGATGTCGGCGGTAGGGGCTCTGACGCCGCCAGCAAGCGTCGCGGTCGGGGACATCGCCAGCCGGTCAGCCATCTCAGGCCCCCCTCGCATGCCAGGCGCGGCCGGTTTCGTTGAACAGATGCGATTTCTGGCCGTCAAAGGCGAGCCCGATTCTGTCGCCGACGGCGACGCGGCTGTTGCCGGCATCCGAGCCGACGATCTGCTGGCCATCGCCCAGCCGCGCGTAGATCAGGGTGCGTTCGCCGAGCCGCTCGAGCACATCGACCACGCCGCCGGCATTGCCCTGTCCGGCGGCAACGATGCGCACGTCTTCAGAACGGATGCCGAAAGTGTACTTGCCATCGGTCAGTTGGCTGGAGGCGATCTCGGTCTGCACCGAGACGCCGTCCGCAAACCTGGCCGTGGCGTTCTCGCCGGATCTGTCAAGCGTCGCATCGACGAAGTTCATCGCCGGCGCGCCGACGAAACCCGCGACGAATTTGGTCGCCGGGCGCTCGTAGATCTCCATCGGGGTACCGATCTGGTCGATCTTGCGATTGTTCATGACGACGATGCGGTCGGCCAGCGTCATTGCCTCGACCTGGTCATGGGTGACGAAGATCATCGTCGATTGCAGCCGCTGGTGAAGCTGGGCAAGCTCGATGCGGGTGCGGGTGCGCAACGCCGCATCGAGATTGGAGAGCGGCTCGTCGAACAGAAAGGCCTTCGGCTCCTTGACGATCGCACGGCCGATGGCGACGCGCTGGCGCTGGCCGCCGGAGAGCTGGCCCGGCTTGCGATCGAGCAGATGCGGCATTTCGAGGATGCGGGCGGCTTCGTTGATGCGCGCCTCGATGACCTTGCCTGGAACGCCGATATTCGCAAGGCCGAAGGCCATGTTGTCGCGCACCGTCATATGCGGATAAAGCGCATAGGACTGGAACACCATGGCAATGCCGCGCTTGCCCGGTGGCAGATGATCGATGCGCTCGTTGTTGATCGCAATCTCGCCGCTATCGACAGCTTCGAGCCCGGCAATCATCCGAAGAAGCGTCGATTTTCCGCAGCCGGACGGGCCCAGGAACACGATGAATTCGCGTGCCCTTATGGAGAGCGACAGATGATCCAGCACCGTCATGGCACCGAACTGCTTGCTTACGTTCCTGATCTCGATATCGGCCGTCACGTCGACGCTCCTCCTCAGCGTTTGCGCTTTCTCGATGATCCGCCTGAACTCAGAGCCTCAGGCGTATGACCTGGTAGGAATAGGCCGGCAGTGACAGGCTCAGCTTGCCGCCGGCGAGCGAGGCGCCCTCACCCTTCCTGGGGCCGACATTGCCAGGGTTTTCGGCCGAATTGACGGCTTTCAGATCGGCGTGTGCCATCACCTGGTGATTGACGATCTCCGCCGCGCCGAAGCCGGTGAGGTCGACCACTGTTTCGATTGCCTCGCTCGAATGGCGGTTGACGGCGAAGAAGGTGACGTGGCCGGTTTGCCTGTCGTGCACGCCGGCAACATCGACATAGGCGACGTCGCCCGCAACGCTGGATTTGTAGGTCGGGCTTTCCACCTTGAGATCCAGCGCATTGCCGCGACCATAGTTAGAAGCAAACAGATAGGGATAAAAAATCGTCTGCCGCCATGCCGGGCCATTCGGAACGGTCATGATCGGCGCGATGACATTGACCAGTTGTGCCAGGCAGGCGATCTTGACGACATCGGAACGGCGGATGAAGGTGTTGAGGATCAGGCCGACCTGCAGCACATCCTCGAAATTATAGATGTCTTCGAGCAACGGCGGGGCGAACGGCCAGCCGTTGCTGCCGCCGAGTATCTTCCTGTCCTGCTCCTTGGAATGGTACCAGACGTTCCATTCGTCGAACGAGATGTAGACCTGCTTGTTGGAGCGCTTCTTGGCCTTGATATACTCGATGACGCCGGCGACCGAGACAATGTAGTCGTCGAGCTTTTCGCTCATGGCGAGATAGTTCGGAGCGTCGTTGGCTTCGTTGTCGAAATACATGTGCAGCGAGATGTAGTCGACCTCGTTGTAGGTATGGTCGAGAACCGTCGCTTCCCATTCAGGGTAGGTCGGCATCTTGGCATTCGAAGAGCCGCAGACCACCAGCTCGAGTGACTTGGAGAAGGCGCGCATGGCCTTGGCCGTCTCATGCGCCAGCCGGCCATACTCGTCCGCGGTCTTGTGGCCGATCTGCCAGGGGCCATCCATTTCATTGCCGAGGCACCAGAGCTTGACGTCGAACGGCTCCTTGCGGCCGTTGGCGATGCGCCTGTCGCTCCATTTGCTGCCGCCGGGATGGTTGGCGTACTCCAGCAGATTGCGGGCTTCGTCGAGGCCGCGCGAGCCGAGATTGACGGCAAGCATCATCTCGGTGTTGGCGGAGGTGCACCAATCGGCAAATTCATGCAGGCCGACTTCGTTGCTTTCCGATGTGTGCCAGGCGAGGTCGAGGCGCACTGGGCGCTGTTCCTTGGGGCCAATGCCGTCTTCCCAATTGTAGGCCGAGACGAAATTGCCGCCGGGGTAGCGGACGATCGGAACATTGAGTTCCCTGACGAGGTCGATGACGTCCTGACGCATGCCGTTGGCATCCGCTGTCGGATGGCCGGGCTCATAGATGCCGGTGTAAACTGCCCGCCCCAGATGCTCGATGAAGGATCCGTAGAGCCTCGGATCGATTTCCGAGACGACATAATGCGGATGAGCCGTAACGGCTGCCTTCATGCATTCCTCCCATCGATATCACAAACGATGATTTAAATCATCTTGCCCGATATCAAAGAGGAATTGGCAGCCCTTCGTCAAGCCAAAATACCCAAATGTAGGACAATTAGACGAACACTTTGGCACAGCAGAAAGCCAGATAGTTGAAATTGCTGCATTATCTTCAGAACCCGGTTTCATGATATCAACCAGTTTTGATCCTGAGCAGGATGTCCTGATCGTAATTTCCAAAGCCCTTGCCGAAAATATTGATCCCGCCGGGGCGCTTGGCGTCGTCCTTGACGCCGATACGGACGCGGATTGAATGATGGCTCTTCAGATCGAGTGCGGCGAGGCCGGTTTCGGAAATCCTGAGGCCGTCGACATAGGTGCCGTCATTGGCAATTCGCCAGTTCTTCAGCTTACCGTATTGCGAGCCCTTGAGCTTCCACCAGGAGGGCGTGAAGACGCCGCGCTTGTCGCCGAAATCCCCCGGCGACGTCCAGGTGCCGACATCGACGCCATTGATCGTCAGCGTGATGTCCGAGGGCCAATCGGCGCTGGTGCCCGGCACTTCCGAAGACAGCTCTATCGCAACTTCGAGTCCGGTGATCTCGGCATTGGCGAGCTTGGCATTGTTGGGGAACTGGTATTCGACAAAACCGCGCGTGAACCATAGCAGACCAGCTTTCATGCGGTCCGGATCGAGGAAAGTGTTGGGAACATCGAGCAGACCGATGATGCCGTCTGGCGAACAAAGGCCGCAGGGCGCGGTAACATCGAAGCCGGTATAAAGCCCGATCGGCATCGACACTTCGATCGCGTCGTTCTTGACCGCACGATATTCGCTCTTGAACACGACGAGCACTTCTTCCGCCGTCGGATAACAGATTTTCTGACTGCCTTTCTTCGCCTTCAGGTTCTCGGTGCGGATCAACCCCGCATCCTCCAGCACCTGGATGTTGGTCGAGACGGTCGACTGCGGAAGCGACAGCACGGCGGCGATTTCGTTGACATTCATCGGCCCCTTCTCATGCAGCAGTTTCAGCATCGAGATCCGCGCCGAGGAGGCAAGCCCCTTGAGCACGGCAATGCCTTCCTCAGGTTCAATCACCAGAAAATTGCGACTCATGAAATTGTCCGGCCCATGTAAAATCTATATCCGAAATTACCCTGTATATCGGGATATCTGATTTAATCAACATGCAGGCGGAACGCCGGGCAATTTGTTGAATCCGGCAGGGCGAGGGTCGCGCGGTGGCCCTGCACAGAATTTGTGCAGGAGCCATATGCAGAGTGGACACCTGAACGCCGATCGCCCAATCTAGTCCGGAGCCGAGCCCGGTGATGGCGGCTTGCACATAAAGTGGTTGGACGGGTCGTGACCAAAGGGTGGAAATTATACGATCAGCGACTGGCCTGGGTCCTCGTCGCGCCTGTGCTTTTACTGCTTACCCTGCTTCTGCTGCTGCCGATCGCGATGATGACGGTCTACACGTTTTTCACCTTCGTCACCGCGGGGGTGGAGTCGGCGGTGCTGACCTTCGACAACTGGAAGGAATTCCTCACCGACAGCTACTATCACGGTTTTCTTTGGAAGACCGTTCGCGTCGGCGCCATCACCGCTGTGATCTGCGCGATCCTTGGCTATTTCCCCGCCTATTTCATCTGGGCCACGACCTTCAGGCACAAATGGCTGTTGTTGCTGCTGCTCATCGTGCCGTTCTGGATCAGCTTCACCATCCGGACATTCTCGTGGATCCATATTCTCGGCGAACAGGGGCTGATCAACGTCGTGCTCATCAGGCTGGGGGTTATCAACGAACCGTTGCCGATGCTCTACACCGAGGGCGCCGTCATCATGGGGCTGCTGCATTTTCTGCTGCCCTATATGATCCTGAACGTCTATGTCAGCCTGGAAAGCATCGACCGCACGCTGATCGCCGCCGCCCGCTCGATGGGCTGTACCAGCGCGCAGGCGTTTCGCGAAGTGACCCTGCCGCTATCGATGCCGGGGCTGGGCGCCGGGCTGCTGCTCTGCTTCGTGCTGGCGGCCGGCTCCTATGTGACGCCGCAGCTGCTCGGCGGCAGCCGCGATGCGCTGTTCGGCAACTTGATCTACGACACCATCATGGGGCAGCTCAATTGGCCGATGGGCGCCACGCTTTCCATCGTCCTGTTCGTTCTGCTCGGCGCGGCCGCGGCCGCCTACAGCCGCTATATGGGCCTATCGCAGATCATGAAGGGCCTCAGTGCATGAGAGCGGATCATCCCGATCGCGAAGGCAGATGGGCGTGGCGGCTGACCGGCGCGATCACGGTGTGCGTCTACGTCTTCATGTTTGCGCCGATCCTCGCCACGGTCGTGCTTTCCTTCAACGCCTCGATGTTCGGCGGCTTTCCCCTCACCGGCTTCAGCCTGCGATGGTACGAAAAGCTGCTCACCAACGAGCCGGTTCTCGACGCCTTCCGGACATCGATGTGGATTGCCCTGGTGACGGCAACGGTGACGACGCTGCTCGGCATCATGGCGGCATTGGCGCTGGTGCGCTTCGAGTTCCGTGGCAAGCAGGCGATCAACACGCTTGTCATTCTTCCCGCGCTGGTCCCCGAAACGATACTCGGCGTCGGCCTGCTGGTCATGATCAAAGCCGTCGACCAGCCGCGCAGCATGACGCTGCTGGTGCTCGGCCACATTCTGCTCACGCTCCCCTACGTGGTGCTGATCGTCCAGGCGCGCATGGTCGGCATAAAACGTTCCTATGAGGAGGCGGCGCTGTCGCTCGGGGCGCCGCGTGTGTCGACATTCCGCGAAATCACGCTGCCGCTGCTCATTCCCGCAGTGCTTGCCAGTGTTCTGCTCGCTTTCACCATTTCGTTCGACAACACCTCGGCCAGCCTGTTCTGGCGGCCGGCGGGCGTCGAGACCATGCCGACGCAAATCCTTTCGATGCTGAAGATCTCGATCAGCCCTGAGGTGAACGCGCTCGGAACCGTCATGATCCTTTTGACGGTCGGCATTCCCTTGGCTGGCGGGCTCATCCTGCAAAGCCTCACCTGGTTCAAGGCAGGCAAGTGAAGATGAAAATGGGAGAATGGAAATGAAACTGACAACCACCAAACGACTGGAACGGCTCAACGAACGCTATGCCAATGGCGACATCAGCCGGCGATCGTTCCTGACGCTGACGGCCGCCGCTGCCGCCGCCACCGGCCTTTCCATGCCCTGGATGGGACGGGCGCTGGCCGCGGTTTCGGAAGTGCGCTTCGACGGATGGGGCGGCGTGGTGCAGGAGGCGATCGATAAGTATGCGTTCCAGCCTTACACCGCCAAGTCCAAGGTCAAGGTCGTCCAGGGCACCTTTGGCGACGAGAACGAGATCATCACCAAGATCAAGACGTCGAAACCAGGCGACTTCCAGATCGTCCATTCTTCCGGCGTCAACTACTACATCAAATACGTCAATGGCGGTTTCAATTCGGAGATCAACGAGGCGAACATTCCGAACATGGCGAATGTGCTGACCGCCATGATCGAGCCGTTCCGCAAGATCACGCCGAAGCTGTCGGCAGTGCCATATGATTACGGCACCACCGGCATCGCCTACAACAACAAGGTCATCTCGCCGGAGGAAGCCAAGGAAAAGGGCGCCAACCTGCTTACCGACACGAAATATGCCGGCAAGATCGGCGGCTACGCCGATATGACGACGCGCGTCTGGTATGCGGCGCTGCAGACGAAACAGGACCCCAACAACATCCAGGACATGGACGTCGTCTGGGCCAAGGTTCGCGAGACCCGCGACCTGGCCAAGAAATTCTGGAGTTCCGGCGCGGAACTGATGGACCTCCTGTCGCGCAACGAGATCGTCGTCACCGACGCCTGGTCAGGACGTGTCGCCGCCCTGCAGCAGCAGGGCCAGCCGATCGGCTATCTCGACCCTGCCGGCTCATACGCGTGGATGGAGGACATGCTAGTGCTCAAGGGTTCGCCGATGGCCGAATGCGAGGAGCTGATCAATTTCATGCTGGATCCGGCCACGTCGATCGCCGTCGCCGAGGGCCAGAACTATCCGCCATCGCTTGACCCCACCAAGGTGAAGCTGACCGACAAGATCGCGGCGCTTCCGGCCTTCGACCCGACTGGATCGATGAAATCGCTGACCTTCGCCGATCCGCTCTACTGGGCGAAGAACGAAGACGCCTGGACCAAGCAATGGGACAGGGTGTCGAAAGGTGCATGACGACAACAGCCACGACCAGCAGCCCCGGCCGGCTTCGGCCGGGGCTGATGGCGACCCGCTCGCTCAGAGCGAGCGGCAGCCGATAGGAAAGCCTGCGGTCGAGTTTCGCGACATCGATATTTTCTACGGCAAGTTCGCCGCTGTGCGCGATTTTTCACTGGCGATCCGCAAAGGTAGTTTCGTCACCTTGCTGGGGCCGTCCGGGTGCGGCAAGACGACGATCCTGCGCTCGATCGCGGGCCTGGTCGACATCTCCGGTGGCCAGATCTCGATCGGCGGAAAGCGGGTCGACGACATCCCGATCTACAAACGCAACATTGGTCTGGTGTTCCAGAACTACGCGCTCTTTCCGCACAAGAACGTCTTCGACAACGTCGCATTCGGCCTGAAATACCGAAACGTGCCTAAACCGGAAATCGTGCGCCGGGTCAAGAAGGCGCTGGATATGGTGCGGCTGCCCGGCAGTGAGACAAAGCTGCCGTCGCAGCTCTCGGGCGGCCAGCAGCAACGCATCGCACTGGCCCGCGCCATCGTCTTCGAGCCGGAAGTGCTGCTGCTGGACGAGCCCTTGTCGGCGCTCGACGCCAATATGCGCGAGGACATGCGCGTCGAGATCAAGAAAATCCAGAGGGAGACGGGCATCACCGCTATCTTCGTGACGCACGACCAGGAAGAAGCCTTGTCGATGTCCGACCATATCGTCGTGATGAACGCCGGCCTGATCGAGCAGATCGGCTCCCCCGCGCAGGTCTATGACCAGCCGGCCACCGCATTCGTCGCCAATTTCCTTGGCAAGGCCAACATGCTGCCCGGCAGCGTGACAGTGATGGACGGCAAGATGGCGACGATCGCGCTGGCCAGCGGCCATGTCGTAAAGGCGGCCGCGCCGAAGGCGCTCGCGACCGGCAGCGTGGTCACCGTCGTCGTTCGCCCGCAGAAGCTTACCGTCGGTACCGCCGGTGCTGCCAACAGGCTGGCGGGACGGATCGTCTCGACCTCCTATCTCGGCGGCAATGCGGTCTACGAGATCGACATCGGCGCCGGCACGCTGGTGCGCGCCAACACGGTGATCGACGGCCAGCCGCTGCGTGAAGGCGAAGCGGTCGATGTCTGCTTCGACCCGCTGGGCTGCGTGCTTCTCGACGCGCAAGGCTTACGCATCGCCTAGCGAGGCGGAACTGAGCCGTTCAGTCTTTCGCGTCACCCTTTAGCCCGAGAAACCGCGCATAGACCTCACCGACAATACCGCGCCGGAAAACCAGCACGCAGACCATGAAGGTCAGGCCGGTGGCGATGGTCACCGGAAAGTTCGAGGTGGCGAGCGTGTTTTCCAGGCCGACGACCAGTCTGGCGCCGATGATCGGCCCGGCCATGGTGCCGATGCCGCCGAGGAGCGTCATCAGGATCACCTCGCCCGACATCTGCCAGGTGACGTCGGTGACCGTGGCAAACTGAAAAACGATCGCCTTGAGCGCGCCGGCCAGCCCGGCCAATGTTGCCGACATGACGAAAGCCGCCAGCTTGTAGTTGGCGACGGAATAGCCCAGCGAAATGGCCCGGCTCTCGTTTTCCCGGATGGAACGCAGGATCATGCCGAAAGGCGAGTTGATGATGCGCCAGATGGCGAACACGCCGATCAGGAAGACTGCCAGTACGAAATAATAGATGTTGATCGAGACGTTCAGGTCGAGCATTCCAAGCAGCCTGCCGCGCGGCACGCCCTGGATGCCGTCCTCACCTCCGGTGAACGGCGCCTGCACGCAAAAGAAGAAGAATCTGCGACAGCGCCAGCGTGATCATGGCGAAATAGATGCCTTGCCGGCGGATGGCAAAGAAGCCCATCACAAGGCCGAGCAGCGCAGCTCCCAGGACACCGAGCAGGATGCCCGCTTCCGGCGGCCAGCCCCAGACCTTGACCGCGTATGCGGTGAAATAGGCCGCCCCGCCGAAGAATGTCGCATGGCCGAAGGACAACAGCCCGGTGTAGCCGAGCAGAAGGTTGAACGCGCAGGCAAACAGCGCAAAGCACAGCATCTTCATCAGGAAGATCGGATAGACGAAGAAAGGCGCCACCAGCAGCGCCAGGATGCCGAGCCCGACCAGCGCCCATTCAAGCCGTGCCGAATTCTTGGCACGCGTCTCGCGGAGTGTCAGTTCGGCCATCTCAGGCATCCCTTCCGAACAGGCCGGCTGGCCGGACCAGAAGCACGATTGCCATGATGACGAAGACCACCAGATTGGAGGCTTCGGGATAGAAGACCTTGGTCAGGCCTTCGGCGAGGCCAAGCATGTAACCGGTGACGATCGCCCCGAGGATCGATCCCATGCCGCCGACCACGACGACGGCGAAGACGACGATGATGAGGTCAGATCCCATCAGCGGGCTCACCTGATAGATCGGCGCGGCGAGAACCCCCGCAAGCCCGGCAAGAGCGGCGCCGAGGCCGTAGGTAAGGGTCAGCAGCAACGGCACGTTGACGCCGAAAGCCTGCACCAGGCCGGGGTTCTCCGTCGCCGCGCGCAGATAGGAGCCCAGCCTGGTCTTCTCGATCAGCGCCCAGGTGCCGAAACAGACGATCATCGAGGCGACCACCACCCAGCCGCGGTAATTAGGCAGGAACATGAAGCCGAGATTGGTTCCCCCGGAGAGCAGCGGCGGCACGGAATAAGGACTTCCCGATACGCCATAGTAGTAACGGAACACCCCTTCGAGCACGAGCGCGAGGCCAAAGGTGAAAAGCAGCCCGTAGAGCGGGTCGATGTCGTAAAGCCTCGACAGCGCCAGGCGCTCGACCACGACGCCGAAGCCGCCGACGATCAGCGGCGACAGGATCAGAGCCGGCCAGTAGCCGATGCCAAACCGGGTGAGAAGCAGGTACCCGACGAAGGCGCCGAGCATATAGAGCGCGCCGTGGGCAAAATTGATGACGCGCAACAGGCCGAATATGACAGCCAGGCCCAGGCTCAACATTGCGTAGAACGAGCCGTTGATGAGGCCGACCAGCAATTGGCCGAGGAATGCCTGAACGGGTATTCCGAAGATCATCGCAACATAGCGTCGGATCGTGCGGCGTCCAGATCGGCCTCTATCCTCGCCGAAAGGACGATTACGGCTGAACGGTCCTGATCCGATATCGCTGAACGAGAATTCCCGTCGTCAACCGCCGGCTGGATGATGGCAAGCAACCAGGCGGCCCTCGCCAATGCTTTGGAGAAGCGGACGCTCGCTGCGGCAGATCGGGGTGGCAGCTGGGCAACGGGTGTGGAACCGGCACCCTGAGGGTGGGCTCATCGGGCTGGGCAGGTCACCCTTGAGCACCAGCCGGCCGCGCCGCGCCCGGTCGATGCTGGGTATCGGCACGGCGGAACGCAGCGCCGCGGTGTAATGATGTCTGGGCGCCGCAAAGACCTCGTCGGTCGGCCCGCTCTCCACGATCGATCCCAGATACATCACCGCCACACGGCTCGAGATCTGACGCACCACGGAAAGGTCGTGAGCGATGAACACATAAGTCAGGTTGTACTCCTCGCGTAGGTCGGCGAGCAGATTGACGATCTGCGCCTGGATCGACACGTCGAGCGCCGAGACCGGCTCGTCGGCCACGATCAGCCGTGGCCGCAGCGCCAGCGCGCGGGCGATGCCGATACGCTGGCGCTGGCCGCCGGAGAATTCGTGCGGGTAGCGCGATGCGTGCTGGGGCGACAAGTCGACCCGGCGCAGGAGCTCGGCCACGCGGTCCGCCATTTCCGATGCCGAGAGGCGTTCATGGATGCGGAACGGATCGGCCAGCAGATCGCCGACCCGCCGGCGCGGATTGAGCGAAGCGCTGGGATCCTGAAAGACCATCTGCATCTGCCGCCGCAACGGACGAAGCTGGCGCTGGGAGACGTCGCTGATGTCGCGGCCCTCGAATTCCAGCGACCCCGAGCTGATTTCGGTCAGACGCACCAGACACCGGCCAAGCGTGGATTTGCCGCAACCGGACTCGCCGACGATGCCGAGGGTCTCCCCGGGCCAGATGTCGAGCGACACCGTATCAACCGCATGCACGGTCCGGCGCTGCGCCGGGAAGATCGAGCGGCCGACGCTATAGCGCTTCGACAGGTCGCCGGCACGAAGCAGCGGACGTTCGCGTGGCATGGCATTCATCGTTGCATCTCCACCACGCCGCCAGGCCTCTGGGCAGCGAATTGTGTGCGCGTAGGCTCCGGCAACAGGCACGCGGCGCGATGGCTCTCGCCTTGCATGATCGGCAGTTGAACCAGACAGGCGTCGTGGCGAAAAGCGCAGCGGGGGCTGAAGGCGCAGCCTTTCGGTAGGTTGGAGAGCGACGGCGGAATTCCCGGAATGGCAGCGAGCCGGGCTGGACGTGGTCCCTCTATCGGCGGGATCGAGCCGAACAAGCCCCATGTGTAGGGATGCAGCGGCGCCCGGAACACGCTGCTCTTGCCGCCCTCCTCGACAAAGCGTCCGCCATACATCACCAGTACCCGGTCCGCGACTTCGGCGACGACGCCAAGATCGTGCGTGACCAGGATCACAGCGGAACCGAACTGGTCGCGCAATCGTCCGATCAGTTCGAGGATCTGCGCCTGCACGGTAACATCGAGGGCTGTAGTCGGTTCATCCGCGACGAGCAGCGCCGGGTTGCACGAGAGCGCCATGGCAATCACCGCGCGCTGGCGCATACCGCCGGAAAGCTGGTGCGGGTAGCTGTCGATGACCCGATCCGGATTTGCGATGCCGACCGCATCCAGCAATTGCACGGCCCTCGCCCGTGCCGCTTTCGCCGACACTTTTTCATGCGCGCGGACCTGCTCGCCGATCTGGTTGCCGATCGTATGCACCGGGGTGAGCGCAGACATCGGATCCTGGAAGATCATCGCGATCTGGCGGCCGCGAATGGCATCGAGCGCACGCCGCTTGAGCCCGATCAGCTCCTGTCCCATGAAACGGATGGAACCGGAGACGATAGCGTTGGGGCTGTCGATCAACCCCATAATGGCGAGCAAGGTCTGGCTTTTGCCCGAACCGGATTCGCCGACCACACCGACGATCTCGCGCTGCTCGACGGAGAACGAAACACCTCCCACCGCGCGCACCAGGCCCTCGTCGCTGCGGAAGGAGACGGTGAGGTCCTTGACCACCAGAAGAGGAGCATCAGCCGACATCGCGAGCCCTCGGGTCGATGAAGACGAAGACCACGTCGACGACGAAGTTTGCCATCACCACGAAGAAGGCGGCGTAGATCACCGTGGCAAGGATCATCGGCAGATCGAGCGTCTGCAGCGCCTCGTAGGTCAGTTTTCCGACGCCCTGCAGTCCGAAGACCACTTCGGTCAGCAGCGCGCCGCCACCGACCAGGGCACCGAAGTCGAGGCCGAACATGGTAACAAATGCGACCAGCGAGGTCCTGAGGCCATGATGCAGCACCACCCGCCGCTCGCCGATCCCCTTGGCTCGGGCGGTGCGGATGAAATCCTCCTGCATCATCTCGATCAGGCTGGCCCGCAGCACCCGGCCGTAGAGGCCGACATAAAGGGTTGCCAGCGTGAACCACGGAATGACGAGCGCCTTGAACCAGCCCCAGGGATTCTCGGTCAGGGGGATGTAGCCGAGCGGAGGAACCCAGGAAAACAGCCAGCTGTCGTGCCAGCGGCTTTGCGTCAGCAGGTTGGCGACCTCGCCCAGCCAGAAGACCGGGATCGACACGCCTACCAGGCTCAGGATCATCAGCGCGCGATCAATGAATGTACCGCGCGTTGCGCCTGCGATCACACCGACGATCAATCCGCCGAGCACCCACAGCACTGCCGCGCCGCCGACCAGCGACAGCGTCACGGGAATGGCGCTTATCACGGTCGGAATGACGCGCTGCCCGCGATTGACGAAGGAGGTGAGATCGCGGCTGACGAAAAGCCGGTTCATCATCAGCCCATATTGCACCGGCAATGGCCGGTCGAGACCGAAATCGTGGCGCACCTGGATCAGCGTCTCTTGCGAAGCATTGCGGCCAGCAATGCGCGCCGATGGATCAGCGCCAGGCGTCGCAAAGAAGATCAGGAAAGCGACGACGCTGATACCGAACATAACCAGCACCATCTGGCCAAGCCGGAAGCCGAGCGCGGCAACCACTAGACGCCCCTCGGCGAGGATTTCGGATCGAGCGCGTCGCGCACGCCGTCGCCCAGAATGTTTAGGGCCAGCACCGTGATCACAATGGCTAGCCCCGGCGCCAGTGCCACGACCGGCCGCGAATAGAGCAGGCCCTGGCCGTCCTGGATGATCGTGCCCCAGCTGGCATCCGGCGGCTGCACGCCGATCGACAGGAACGACAGCGAGGATTCCGTCATCATGTTGAGCGCCAGGATCAACGGCACGAAAACGATGATGCGGGTCACCACATTGGGCATGACGTCGCGCAAAAGGATGCGCCAGGGCGATGCGCCAAGGCCGATCGCAGCGGTGACGAATTCGGCATGCATTAAGGTCAGGACATGGCCGCGGATCGGCCGCGCCACATAGGGCACATAGACGATGCCGATGATGAAGACCGGTAGCCACAGGCTGCCGGAGCGGATTTCGAACGGACCGATCTGGATACTCTGCGCAATCAGCACGATCGACAACGAAATCGCCAACAGGAAAATCGGAAAAGCCCAGAGCGCGTCGAGAATGCGCGACAGGCCGATGTCGACGATGCCGCCGAAGAAGCCGGAAACGACCCCCAGGAATGTCGCGAGGACAAGGCACAGCACGGCTGCAGCACCCGAGATCAACAGCGAATCCCGTCCGCCGTAAAGCAGCCGCGCCGCGACGTCACGGCCCTGGTTGTCGGCACCGAGCATATAGGGGCCGATGCGCCAGGTCGGCCCGACCGGCGTCATGCCGAGGCCAAGGCCTTCGGTGGAGGGCTGCAGCACCGGCTGGGTCACCCCATCGACGACGATCTCGCCATTGAGATTGGTCACAAATGGATCGGTGCCGGAGACGTATCGCGCATAAAGCGGCGCCGCGAGCGAGGCGATCACGATGACGACGAGCACGGCGAAGGCAGATATTGCCGAACGATCGCCTTTCAGCTTGCGCCAAGCGGTGCGCCACGGGCCATCGGTGGCCCGGCGAACCGGGATGGCAGGCTGGTCCGCAATGACATTGACCATGAACAGGATTGCCTGGGAAAAATCGCGGCCTGGAAGATGCGCTGATCCGCCGGAAAAGGAAATGCGACGGAGAGCCAGCGGCACTCCGTCGCATTGGCTCCGGTCGGCTATTCCACCCAGGACTGGCTGACAATCCAGTAGAATTGCGGGCTGAAGGTGAAGTTCTTCAGCCTAGAAGAGATCACATCGACG
Organism: Mesorhizobium sp. M0074; assembly: GCF_040322975.1. NCBI lineage: Bacteria > Pseudomonadati > Pseudomonadota > Alphaproteobacteria > Hyphomicrobiales > Phyllobacteriaceae > Mesorhizobium > Mesorhizobium sp. M0074. The sequence continues at coordinate 60,728 of NZ_JAMYUM010000005.1, read as the reverse complement.
CGCTTTGGCGTGAACAGGACAGCGACCGGAGCCTTGTCCGTCACAGCCTTGTCGATGGCGGTCCAGAGTGTCGCGCCCTTGGCCGGATCGGCGATGGTGGCTGCCTCTGCCTCGTCCATCGATGCGTCGATCGACTTGTCGCAGAGCCCCGAAATATTGACCGAGGCGTCGGAGCCCGGCGTAAACGAGGCACAGCTGAACAAGACCTGCAGGAAATTCGATGGCGCCGGGTAATCCTGGAACCATTGCGAGATCGAAATCTGCACCTTGTTATTGGTGTTCTGGATGTAGGTGAACTGTATGTTCTGCGAGATCGGCTTGACCGACGTCTTGTAGCCAAGCTGGTTGAGCACATCCTGCAGGTAGACGCCGATCGCCTTGGAGACCGTGGTGTCCTCGGTGATGATCGTCACCTCCTGACCTGCGGTTCCCGATTCAGCGACCAATTGCTTGGCCTTGTCCATATCCGGTGCTGACCACTTCTCGCCCGGATTGGCGGTGAACGGGCAATAGGCCGCAAATGACGGGAAGCCCGGCGGCAGGATCTGGCAGGCCGGCTGCGCCAGATTGCTGCCGCCGAACAGCTTGACGATCGCGGCGCGGTCGATCGCGAAGTTCACTGCCTGGCGAACGCGGAAGTCGTTGAACGGCGCCAGATTGGTGTTCATCGGCGCATACCACATTGCCGTCAGCGGGTGAACCGTGACCTGCGCGGCATATTTGGTGCCGAGTTCGGCGAGACGGTCGGACGGCGGTGGGTCGAACATCCAGTCCGCCTGGCCATTCTCGACCGCCGTCACCGCCGCCTCGTCGGTAAGGCCGAATTCGTAGTCGATCTCGTCCGGATATCCGGCCGGCTGCGCTTCCTTGCTCCATTCCTTGAAATGAGGGTTGCGCACAATCTTCATCAGCTTGTTGGGGTCGTAGCTGGCGATCATGTACGGTCCGGTACCCGGGATCGGATCGGTGCCGGCGTCCTTCAGCGGCGCGCTCGCCGGCAGGATCGACGCGTGTGGAACGGCCAGCTTCTGCAGGAACTCGGCATCCGGCTGGACCAGGTTGAAGGTAATGCTTCCGGCCGCATCGTCGACCGACAGGCCACCTTCGAGGGTGCATGCAGCGGGGGCCTTCAAGCACGCATCCGCGCCGACGATGCCTTTGTAGAAGGTCCCGGCCGTCGGCCCGCTGATCTTGAAGATGCGTTGGAACGAAGCCACCACGTCCTTCGTGGTGACATCCGAGCCATCCGCGAATTTGATGCCCTTGCGCAGCTTGAAGACGTAGGTCTTGCCGCCGTTCTCGACCTGCGGGAGGCTTTCCGCCAGGTCCGCGACGACTTCGAAGCCGGTCTTGTCCCCGGCCTTCTTGTAGGTCACCAGGCCATCGTAGAGGACATAATTGATCTGAAAATACTGCAGCGTGTAGTTGATGTGCGGATCGGCGGTGCCTGCCGCGGCATTGGCCAGCAGTCGGAGTGTGCCGCCTGGCTTGCCCTCGGTGGCCAAGGCACTGCTTGCCGGCGACATCATGGTCACGCCGAGCAGAGCCAGGCAGGGTATCAACGCTGCAAATGCTTTTTGGGGTCGCATATTTGTTCCCTCATGGAGGCGTGTCGGCTTTTGCCGCGCTGAACCCGGTCGATTGACCATTGCGCGGCTGAAACAGTCTGGGTTTGCGAACGGTGTCCGCTACTTGGCCCAATCGCAAAAGACTACGGCGAGCGAAGCCGGACGGGATAGCTATTAAGATAGATAGGTCGGACAGGCTTATCCGCGCCTATTTGTTGAGCAGCCGGCCGACATGGCTATTTGACAAGCAATCATCAGCGGGTAAGCTTGCCCGATGCAAAGCCTTCCAGGCGATCTAGAGAGCCGGTTCCAAACCGGAATGAGCATCGACGCTGCCATGGCGGTGGCAACGGAGGTGCTGGAGCCCATCGGTTTCACCGCATTCATCTACGACTATACGCCCGTGGCGGTCAGTCACAAGGGCGAGCTTATCACGCCCTCGTTGATGGCTCTGCGCAACGTGCCGCGCGACATGCAGGATCTCTGGTGCAAGGGCGGATATTATCAGCTTGACCCGGTGCAGGAGGCCGCGCTCACCGTATCGAGACCGTTTCTCTGGTCGCACAGCGGCGTTCAGAGCACCGTCATGCAGCGCGTGCTCCAGTCCAAGCACGATCCTGTGGTCAGCTATTTGCTTGACACCAGGATGACCTGCGGCGTCACCGTACCCATTCGCCTTGCCGGCGGCGATCTCGCCACCTTCACCGCGATCCGTGCCGATCCGGAGGCCGGGTTCGAGCTCGAAGCCAGACCCTTGATCGCCGAGATCGGAGATCTGGGTCATCTGCTGCATGACTCCGCCTACGCCGGTTTCGACGCCGGAATCCGCACCTGCCAACATGTCCATCTGACGTCGCGCGAACGTCAGTGCCTGCGCCTGGCCGCTGCCGGACTGACGGCCAAGCAGGTCGCGCGTGAGATTGGCCGCGCGGGCCCTACCGCAACGCTGCACCTCAACGCGGCGACGCGAAAGCTTGGCGCGCGCAACCGCTTCCATGCCATCGCGCTCGCCGCCCATTACCGGCTGCTCGAACCGGAGCATTGAGGCTCGCGACCTGCGGGCGATCGGCCTTGCCTCGGGCCAACCCATAACCGGCGAACCTATAAATAGTGCTAGCTGTAAATGCGCTGGGCCGCTTAGTACCGTCGGCCGCAAACAAGGCTTGGGAGGGGTGCACCAAAGTGGCTCCTGCCGCGCCATGATGCGGAGCTTGGACTGTGACGGCACATGCGATCACCGAAGGATTTAGCGACTACAAGGGCTATCGCACCTGGTACCGTGTGACCGGGGACATCGGGTCGGGCAAGGTGCCCCTGGTCGTCGCTCATGGTGGACCGGGCTGCACCCACGACTATGTGGACTCATTCAAGGAGCTTGCCGGAACCGGGCGAGCCGTCATCCACTACGATCAGATCGGCAACGGCAAATCGACCCATCTGCCGGACAAGGGCGGCGACTTCTGGACCGTCGATTTCTTCCTGGGCGAACTCGATGCGTTGCTCGCCCATCTCAGCATTGCCGGCCATTATGCCCTGCTCGGCCAGTCCTGGGGCGGCATACTCTCGGCCGAGCACGCCGTGCGCCGCCCTGAGGGGCTCAAGGCATTGATCCTGGCCAATTCGCTGGCCTCGATGGCGCTGTGGGTGGAAGGAGCCCGGCAATTGCGCGCCGAGTTGCCAGCCGATGTGCAAAGTGCGCTCGACCGGCACGAAGCGGCGGGAACCACCGATCACCCCGAATATGTTGCGGCGACGAAGGCTTTCTACGACCGTCATGTCTGTCGCGTCGTTCCGATGCCGCCAGAGGTCGCCCGGACACTTGCGGCAATCGAGGAAGATCCGACCGTCTATCACACCATGAACGGTCCCAATGAGTTCCACGTCATCGGCACGATGCGGAACTGGACCATCGTCGACCGCCTGCATCGGATCGAGGCGCCGACCCTGGTTTTCCGCGGCTTCTACGACGAAGCGACCGAGGCCTGCGTCCAGCCCTTTCTGGATCTTATTCCGTACGTTGAAGGCCTGGTCTTCCCAAATTCCAGCCACATGCCGCATGTGGAGGAAAAGCACGACTGCCTCAGCGCCGTCGGGCGCTTCCTGGCCAAATACGATTGACGTTCCAGCACCAGGCCTTCTGTTCCAACGGATCGTCGACACGACGCAGTCGTCGTGAGGCAGGTTCAGAAAACCTCGAACCGTCCCATTTCTCCGCCGACGCATATTGTTATGCCTCGGTGATGGCGACGCCACGCTATGTGGATGTCCCGCAAAGGCCTGCAGGGTCGTCCGATGAGGCCAAATCACTGGCAGAATGCCAGATCACGGACAGCATACACGGACAGCATAAAGGAGCCCATTCGAGCGCCTTTTCCATTGCCCGCGGAGGCGGAGGCCTAAACGTTACGGCGCAGATTGGCATGTCGCCGGCATGGCCGCAATCAGCCTGCCTTCCCCTGAACTGGCATCCCGTCGCTGAAAAACCTGACGGATACGGAGGACCAAGTTGCCGGTGGGTACGGAAAGTATCGGACCCAAGTTTCGCCAAGCAGTTGCAACCGAATTCATTAGCCGGCGTTAAAGTGCGGGTGATCTAGCGGGGCATGGGGAGGCTTTCATGCAGACGTATCTCGTCGAGCGTATGGACGGCGACGATGTTATCTCGGTGCGCGTTGTCAACGCGCCGAGTCCGTTCAGAGCCGCAGCTATGATGACGGGCGGGCGTATTACCTTCCGAACGTGGGAAAAGGATTGGATCCGCGTGACCGACGAAAATCGGGGACAGATCTATGCCTATTGTTTCGTCCCCGGCAGCTATTCCGACACCGAAGCATCGCCGGTGTCGTCCGGAAGAACCACCGAATAGGCAATATGCCTGAATAGCGGCAATTCCATCTTCGACCCCACCTTGGTCTTCGAGCCCGCCTTGGCATGTGTCCGTGTCATGCGCACCACAACAGCCAGCGAGCCCGGCATGATTGGCTCGGCCGGCGGCTTGCGAAACAGGCGAAGTGACTAACCAAGCGCCCTTGAGGGAAGATCAGGGCATCATCAGAATGATCGATGAAAAGATTGGGGCGGGGGGCGATAAGTGACCCTAATCTTAGCGTAGGCAACTCATGTCTTCGGCATATTTGGGATCAGAAGTCGCGGATCAGGATCTAGCGGTGGATTGTCAGACAACGACCTCCGATAATTGGTCCAGTGTCCCACAATACGCACTGGATCAGGGTGGTCCCGTACTGCGCCCATTTCAAAGATTGGGCGTCGATTTTACCAACATTGCGGCCTTCGATCACCTGAGAAATGTCGTCCGCCAGTACCCCGACAAGCTTGCAATCAGCGACGGCGCCAATCGTCTGACCTATTCCCAGCTCCTCCGGTCAGTCGAGACGCTGTCCCACCAGATCGCGGCGACCGTCCCAGACGGACAGGCGATAGGGATTCTTCAGGCCAACTCGGCCTGGTATCCCATTGCCATGCTGGCAAGCATGACGGCTGGGCGGCCTTCGGTGCCACTCAACGCGCGAGATCCTAGCTCGCGTATCCTTGAAATCGTGGCCGGGGCGCGGCTCTCAGCTGTCCTGGGCGAGGGCAATGTCCGACCCGATGGATTGCCCCACCTGGTCAGTTGGATCGATGTGTCGACCAGTGCGGCCTCGCAGGCTGGGCAAGTGCCTCGTTCTTATTCCGTCTCGGTCGATGCGCCCGCCATCGTGCTTTATACGTCAGGGAGTACGGGCCGGCCCAAAGGCATCGTTAACAGCCAGCGCAGCTTGCTGTGCCGGGTCCAGCAATATGTCGATGCGTGCCACATCAACTCGGATGATGTTTTCCTGCCATTGACCGGACCCGCCACAATCGCCGGGTGCCGGGAGATTCTTGCTGCTCTTCTCACCGGCGCCACCTTGCATCTGGTCGAAGTCGAAGCGGTCGGCCTGCGCGCCGTTCAACGCCTGGTGCGATCCGAAGACGTGACAATCACCTATCTGGTGCCGGCACTGCTTCGCGCGCTTATGGCAGACGGACCTGCAGAAGCGTTCCATTCACTCAGAGTCGCCCGGATCGGTGGCGAGAAGGTGCCCTGGACCGACATCGCCCTGCTGCGCAAGGCCGTCTCCGATACGTGCCTTATCCAGATCGGTTACTCGTCAACCGAGACCACCGGCTCGCAATGGTTCCTGCCGCGAGACTGGCCAGAGCATGGAGATTCGGTTCCAGTTGGCTGGCTGCTGCCTGGAATCACCTTCGCAATTGTCGACGAAGCGGGCCGCCGCGTTCAACCGGGCCGCAGCGGAGAGCTTCTGATCAGGAGCCCGTATGTCTTGCTTGGCCATTGGGAGGACGGGGCGGTTGTGCCGGCAACATCAGACCCGCACGATCCAGGCCTTCGGATTTTCGCGACAGGTGACCTCGTTCGACTTGATGATCAAGGCCTACTGCACATCGTCGGTCGCAAGGGGCGCCAGGTAAAAATCAACGGTCGACGCGTCGAGCCAGCCGAACTCGAACGGGTGCTGCGTTGTGCACCCTCTGTCGCGGATGCCGTGGCAATCGTGACGGCCGCGAATGAGCTTGTCGCCTTTGCTGTTCCTCGGCGCTCGGCCGAAGCGACCTTTTCGGACGAGCTTCGCCAGCTTGTCAGGACCAATCTGCCGCCGCCGCTGCGTCCCTTGCGGTTGCACACGATCGCCGAGATTCCGCGTCTGCCGAGCGGCAAAGTCGACATCACGACACTTGCAGAGATGGATCTTTCAGCCAGAGAGACAGCGGCGACCGCGCGTCCGCTCGAGCCGCGAGGCAAGCTGACCGCGCAGCAGGTTGTCCAGCGGGCATGGACCAGCATTCTCAATACGCGCGTGGCGGCAGGACGCTGGGATGACGCCGGAGGAGATTCGCTGAAGCTGCTGCACTGCGTCATGGAAATCGAAAGCGCCATCGGGCAGGAACTCGGCCTTGAGGCCTTCACCGTCGGGATGAGCCTGGAGCAAATGGTCAAGGCGGTCGTGTCCGCCCAGGCAGGCGATCAAAGCGCGCGCGCCCAGAAGCACGACCCTCCCATTCTTTTTCTGTTCCCGGGGTCCGTCGGCTATGGCCCGAGCCTTGCAGCCTTTGCAGCAGCGATGGGCAAGGTGACCCGCGTTGCCCCGATCAGGTATCCGGCCCTGGCTATGATACTGCGCGGACAAGACAGCCTCGCCGATATGGCCGACGCCGCCGTCGACCAGATCCGCCGCGCCCAACCCTCGGGCCATGTACGACTTCTCGGCCATTCGCTCGGCGGCGCTGTTGCCTTCGAAGTTGCGGCGCGGCTGCTGGCAGCGGGGCGAACCGTAAAGTTCCTCGGCATCCTCGACACCAGCCTCGTCGGGGAGCGAAGCGCCCGCTGGGAGACGTTTACGCGCACATTCAATCGAATCCGAACCAACCGCGTGTCCGCTTACCGGATGGCATGCCGCGCCCTCGCGAAAGTCGCCGTGGCAATGAAGCGCGAGGCACAACTGGTCCAGTTTCTCGACCGCTTCGCTCAAGGACAGTTCAACGCGACGAGCTTTAGAACCAAACTGGAACTGCAAGAGGTTTTGCGCGCGCAAGCCTTCTTCCAGTGGGTGGCCGAGCCAAAGCCGGCTCTGCCGATCACAGGCACCCTGTTCCGCTGTGCTCGACCCGGAATGCCTCTGGCAATCGGCTGGGATAGCGTCTTCGCCCATCTGGACGTGATTCCGATCGTCGGCAGCCACATCGATCTGGTTGTAGAGCCTCACCTTACCACCAATCGTCCCCTTATCGAGAAAGCGGTGGCGAAAACCTATTCGCCAATCGAGTCTCGCAAACTGGAGTACAAGCCATCGACCTGATCTCAACATTCGGCAAAGACGCCCTGGTGCTCGACGCTGGCGCGGAAGTCGATCGCATCGTCCAGATCTTGCGCCAGCAGGTCTTCGGCACGCTGCGACGTCGAGGGGTGGTTGTCGGCCTCTCAGGCGGCATCGACAGCTCCGTCGTTGCGGCGTTGTGTGTTCGCGCCTTTGGGAAAGGCAAGGTCCTCGGGATATTCATGCCGGAGCGCCATTCCTCCGGCGACTCACTGAGGCTCGGCCGCATTGTCGCCGCACACCTTGGTATCGAAACGATCCTGGAGGATATAACGCCGGCCCTGGAAGCGGTCGGCGCCTATAGACGGCAGACCGAAGCAATCCAGACCGTCGTTCCCGAATATGGGGACAGCTGGAAATGCAAGCTGGTGCTCGCCTCGGTTCTCGAGAGCAACGGTCTCAACATCACGCGCCTCACGGTTCAGGACCCCGAGGGCAGGACCGACACGGTGCGCCTGCCGTCGGCAGCCTATCTGCAGATCGTCGCTGCAACCAACTACAAGCAGCGCCTGCGCAAGATGACCGAATACTACCATGCCGACCGCCTCAACTACGCGGTAGCGGGCACGCCGAACCGCCTGGAGTACGACCAGGGCTTCTTCGTCAAGCAGGGCGACGGAATTGCCGACCTGATGCCAATCGTCCACCTCTACAAGACCCAGGTCTACCAGTTGGCCGAATATCTTGGGGTGGAGGAAGAGGTCCGGCGCAGACCGCCCACCACAGACACCTTCTCGATGGCGCAGAGTCAGGAGGAGTTCTACTTCGCGCTTCCTTATTATCTGATGGATCTGTGCCTCTACGGCTTGAACCATGGGATCGCCGACGAAGACGTCGCCGAGGCAACCGGCCTCACCGTGATGCAGGTCCAGAAGGTTTTCAAGGATATCGACAGCAAGCGGCGCGCCGCACGTTATCTTCACGCGCGGCCGTTGGTATCCTCTTCAATGGGCGAGGGCTAGGCGATGTGCGGCATCGCCGGAATTGTGTCGCTGAGCGCCGCAGCGGCGTCCCCTTCCCGGGATGCGCTGATACGCATGGCGGGCGCGCTGGCGCATCGCGGCCCGGACGAGCGCGGCCTTTACCGGGACAGACGTGCAGGATTGGCGCATGCCCGCCTGTCCGTCATCGATCTCGCAAGCGGCCAGCAGCCACTCGCCGGCGCGGGCGACACAATGTGGATCGTCTTCAACGGCGAAATCTTCAATTACGTCGAGCTGCGACAAGATCTGGTCGCGCTCGGTTATCGCTTTCGCACACGCAGCGACACCGAGGTCATCGTCCATGCCTATCATGCCTGGGGCGAGGCCGCCTTCGAGCGAATGAATGGGCAGTGGGCAGTCGCCATCTGGGACTCCGTGGCAGGTCGTCTCGTCTTGTCGCGGGATCGGTTCGGCATCTGCCCGCTGCACTTTTGCGAGCATGGCGGACGGCTTTACTTCGCCAGCGAGGTGAAGGCCATTTTCGCGGCCGATGCGGATATACCCCGCGCCTTCGATCCAGCCGGCATCGATCAGACTTTCACACTCTGGACTGTCGCGCCGCCACAAGGCGTGTTTGGAGGAGTAAGCGAACTCACGCCGGGGCATGTCCGCATTTATGACAGCGGCGTCGTCCGGGAGCGGGCTTTTTGGAAGCCTGACTATCCAGAGGTTGACGGACCCGGCGATGATGAATTCACCGGCTCGCTTGATGACGCGGCGGAGGAAGTGCGCAGCGCCCTGGAAGCCGCGACGGCGCTCAGGATAGTACGCGCCGACGTGCCGGTCGGCTGCTATTTGTCCGGCGGGCTCGACAGCTCGCTGGTCGCCACGCTGGGGAGACGCTTCGCGGGCGAGCGCTTCCAGACTTTCTCGCTGCGTTTTGCCGACGCCGAGTATGATGAGACCTATTTCCAGCGCCTGGTTGCCGGCGTGGCCGGCAGTGACCATCATGAGGTGGTTGTTTCGCGCAGCGATATCGCTGGCATCTTCCCTGAGGTGATCTACCACACCGAGCGGCCAATCCTCAGGACCGCGCCGGCGCCGCTGTTCCTGCTCTCGAGACTGGTGCGCCAGCATGGCATCAAGGTCGTGCTGACCGGCGAAGGGGCCGACGAAATGTTCGCCGGCTACGATTTGTTCCGCGAGGGCAAGGTCCGCCGCTTCTGGGGACGCCAGCCCGCCTCGACGCGACGCTCGCGGCTGCTGGAGCGCCTCTATCCCTATCTCAGCCGCTCGCCGGTGCAGCAGCAGGCTATGGCACGCCAGTTCTTCGGGCGCGACATCCACGCCTGTGACGCGCCTGGTTTTGCGCATGGCACGCGCTGGCGTACCACAAGCGCCATCAAGCGGCTGTTTTCGGCAGACATGCGCGCCCAAACGGAGCGCCGCAACGCCGTGTCCGAGCTGCTTGCCCGCCTGCCGCCGGAGTTTTCGCGATGGGGCTCTCTTGCGCAGGACCAGTATATAGAGATTCAGACGCTGATGTCGGGATACCTGCTTTCCTCACAAGGGGACAGAATGCTGATGGCTCATTCCGTCGAGGGGCGCTTCCCGTTCCTCGATCATGAACTCGTGAGACTCGCGAATTCGCTTCCGGCCGCATACAAGCTGCGCGTGCTCGATGAAAAGCATGTGCTGAAGCGCGTAGCGCAACCGATCGTGCCGTCGGAAATCGTCACCCGCAAGAAGCAGCCTTACCGGGCTCCCAACGCGCTTTGCTTTGTCGCAGATGGCGCTCCGGCCTACATTCGCGAAGCACTTTCGGAGGCGGCGCTGCGCGAAGCGAACGTCTTCGATCCCAAGTCGGTTACCCGGCTCCTGAACAAGTGCCAGGCCAGCGCCGGCGACGGCGACCTGTCCAACTCCGACAATATGGCGCTGGTCGGGGTGCTGTCGACGCAGCTTCTTCATCGGCAATTTATCGCGAGCCGTCCAAGTGGGGCTCGCACGCTCAGGCTCAGCATCGATATCGACCGCGAACACCGCGAAGAGGTGCTCGCATGATGCATGGCGCCGTACCGCTCCTGCACGACTATCTCACCCACTCTGCCAGCCGGCTCGGCGAGAAGGTGGCCCTGGTGTGCGGCAATCAACGTGTCACTTATGGCGATCTCGATATGCGTTCGAACGCCATAGCGCACCATTTGACCGATGCCGGAATTGCGCGTGGCGATCGCGTGGTGGTCTTCGCCGACAACACTGTCGAGGCCGTCATTGCGTTCTGGGCGGTGCTCAAGGCCAACGCCGTGGTGTGCATCGTCAATCCGCTCACCAAAAGCGACAAGCTTGATTATCTGCTCAACGATTGCCGCCCGACGGCACTGATCACCGACAAACACCTGCACTCGATTTTCAGGGAGCCGGCGCGGAATTGCCCATCGTTGCGCCGCATGATCGTCTCCGGGCCGATCGAACACAGCGACCTGCAAGAATTGCCGCATGCTGTGCGCTGGGACGCCGCGGTCGCGGCAGCCCGCAGCACGCCGCCCTCGCGCCGCTGCATCGACATCGATCTCGCTGCGATCATTTATACGTCCGGCTCGACGGGCGAGCCCAAGGGCGTGATGCTGACGCATCGAAACATGATCGCCGCGTGCGCCTCGATTTCCTCATACCTGGCGCTTGCCGAAGACGAGGTGATCCTCAATGTCCTGCCGCTCGCCTTCGACTACGGTCTTTACCAGATGATCATGGCATTCGGCGCGGGCGCCCGGCTGGTGCTTGAGCGCTCGTTCGCCTTCCCGGCGCAGATCCTTGGGCTGATCAAGCAAGAAAGGGTGACGGGTTTTCCCGGCGTACCGACCATCTTCGCCGCACTCGGGGAGCTCAGGTCTCTCAGGGATCAGGATTTTTCGAGTATTCGCTACGTCACGAACACTGCGGCCGCCCTGCCGCTCAAGCACATTCTCCTACTGCAGGAGCTGTTTTCTGGCGCCCGCATCTATTCGATGTACGGCCTTACCGAATGCAAGCGCTGCACCTACCTGCCGCCGGAGGATCTGGAGCGAAAGCCGTCGAGCGTCGGGATCGCCATCCCCAATACGGAAATGTGGATTGTCGACGAGCATGACAGGCGGGTCGGCCCCGGCATCGTTGGTCAGCTCGTCATCCGCGGAGCGACGGTGATGAAGGGCTATTGGGGCAAGCCGGAGGCGACAGCCAGGAAGCTCAAGCCCGGCCCGCTGCCGGGTGAGCAGGTCCTATACACCGGCGACTACTGCCGGATGGACGCCGAGGGCTACCTCTACTTCGTCGGTCGCGGCGACGAGATCATAAAATCGCGCGGAGAGAAGATAGCGCCGAAGGAGGTGGAAAACGTGTTGATGAACATTGCGGGCGTACGGGAAGCCGCGGTCATCGGCGTTCCGGACGAGCTGCTCGGGCAAGCAGTGAAGGCATTTGTCGTGATGGAGCAGGGAAGCATGATCGGTGAAAAGCAGTTGCAGAAAGAATGCCAGAGACGGCTGGAAAACTTCATGGTTCCGAAGTCCATCGTCATCGTACCCAGTCTGCCGATGACCGACACGGGTAAGCTCAAAAAAACGGCCCTGTCATGAATCGGTACCAGGGCGAAGTTGATCAGCATTCATCTTTTGTACCGGAGGCGAAATCAATGTTATCTACCAAGGATAGAACCGATACCTGCAGCGAACAAATTCGCGCTTTCCTGGCTTCGAATTTCTATATAGCCGATCCCGAGAGCCTGGAGAGCGACACCTCGCTACTCGACCAGGGCATCGTGGACTCGACGGGTGTGCTCGAGGTTATCGGCTTCATCGAGGAGACCTTCGGCATCACGGTCGAAGACAGCGAGCTGCTGCCGGAGAATCTCGATTCCATCGAGGGAATTGCGCAATACGTCATGCGCAAGAGAAACTGACGCAAGAGAAACTGATCGCCGAAATCTCGCGCAACTCTGTTTCAACTTCCCGGCCGTTTCTAGCCGCGACAGCGCGTCTACCCGCCGCGACAGCGCGTCTACCCGCCGCGGCTGCGATGCTTACGCCTGCGCCCTCGTATGTCCCACTACCACCCTGCCCTCACCGGCCTGGTTGGTGACTGCCCGGATACTCTCATAGGCCTTGGAACGCTCGAGCAAACTCATGACCTGCCGGTCCTGGCCAAGCCCCACCTCGAAAAGCAGGATGCCTCCGCGCCGCAAATAGCGCGGCGCCTCCTTGAGCACCCGCATGTGGATGCTCAGGCCGTAGGGGCCGGCTGCGAATGCTTCACGCGGCTCGAGCTCGACCAGATGCGAACGGTCGCCCTCGAGCCGTTTTTCCGAAATGTAGGGCGGGTTGCAAACGATCACATCGATCGTGCCATCGAGCTCCAAGCCTGAGAAGGCGCTGAACAAGTCGCCCTGAAGCACCGTTACCCGGTCCTCGATTTCAAGATGGGTGACGTTGCGGCGCGCGACCTCCACGCATCCGTCGGTAAGATCGCTTGCCCACACGCGCGCGGTGGGAGCGTGGTGCGCGATGGCGCACGCCAGATTGCCCGCCCCACAGCACATGTCGACAACGCGAGGCACCGGCAGGTTCAGTTGGCTCAGGACATCGAGAGCGGCCTTGCCGAGCAGTTCCGTTTCCGGCCGAGGAACAAGCGCACCGGGCGAGACCAGCAACTGCAATCCCATGAAGGTGCTGCGCCCCCTGCCGTAGGCATCGGCAACATTGATCTCTTCGCTCACGACACTCGCCTCCCCGATTTAGCCGGCGTTGGTGACCGACAATTGCGTACCGATGAAGTGTATCTCAAAACCGTTTAACTCTCGATCGACAAAATCAAAACCGATCCCTCCCCAGACGCTTTGAAGCCTTGATGCTACAAAGATGACCATAAGCTTCTGCGCCGTGTCATGATTAGGAATATCTCCTTACTCGACCCGGTTATCCCCAGCCTGGCGAGCCAGTTGCCGAATTCTCAGCCTGGCGTCACGATTTTGCTACATTTTAATCAAAGAAGGCACGTATGTAAGCAATTCGTAATGTTCAGCAGCGGGGCGGGGCTGCTGCTTCCCGGAAGGTTAAAGTTTGTCCCTCATCGAAAGAATCGACGAGATTGCGCGGCAATTTCGCGTCAACGAGCGCACATCATGAAGTCGACCAAAGGGCGCTCGCTCGATCTCCGCTCCGCAATGTTCGGCTGTGTGCACGGCCTCGTCGGCGTAGGCATTTTCTCGGCATTGATAAATATCCTCGCCTTGACCGGCTCCGTCTACATGCTCCAGGTCTATGACCGCGTGCTGCCTTCGCAGAGCGTGCCGACTCTTGTCGGATTTACAGTCGGGATGCTGGGACTTTACGCGGCCTATGGGCTCCTCGATTTCGTGAGGCTTCGCCTGTTGGTCCGCATCGGCAGCCGCCTGCATAGAAATCTGCAGCAAAAAGCGTTCGCAGCCTCGCTTTCCCTGCCCCTCGTCGCCGGGCCGGATGCGAACCGGGTACACCCGCTTCGTGATCTGGACCAGCTACGTGGCTTTCTTTCCGGGCTCGGGCCGACAGTCTTATTCGACGCTCCTTGGATACCATTTTATATGGTGGTCATCTATCTGCTGCACCCCGCGCTTGGCGTGCTGGCAACGCTCGGCGCATGTGCCGTTGTGTTTTTGACGGTGGTTGCCGAGATCATCGGCCGCAAACCTGCGGCTCGTGCATCTGAGACACTCGTAGCGCAACGGCTTCTGGCCGACTCCGGCCGCCGCAACGCAGAGGTTGTTCAGGCGATGGGCCTTTCCGCCCCGCTTAGCCGGCGCTGGAACGAGGTCAGTCATCTTTATCTGAAGAACCAGGAACGGCTCTCCGACGTCGTCGGCGCAGCAAGCTCACTGTCGAAGACGCTCCGAATGGCCCTGCAATCATGTGTGCTAGGGCTTGGTGCCTACCTTGTGATCGGCGGCGAGGCCTCGCCTGGCGTGATCATTGCATCGTCCATATTGCTGGGCCGCTCGCTGGCGCCGGTCGATGTGGCGATCGCAAACTGGAGAGGGTTTCTGGCAACCCGCAAAAGCTATACCGAGCTGTCGGCAGCCCTGGATGCTTTTGATAGCCAGCAAGAGCCAATGGAACTGCCCGGCCCGAAGGCTGAGCTTGCGGTCGAGGAATTGACCGTCGCGCCACCAAGCCTGCAGAAGCCCACCATCTTCAATGTAAGCTTCCGCTTGGCGAGAGGCGCAGGGTTGGCGGTCGTCGGCCCGAGCGGCTCCGGCAAGACCACGCTCGTGCGCGCTTTGGTCGGGGCATGGAAGCCGCTTCGTGGCACGGTAAGATTGGACGGCGCCTCGCTCGATCAGTGGAATTCAGAACTGCTCGGCATTCATATTGGCTACCTTCCGCAGGACGTTGAGCTGTTCGACGGGACGATCGCCGATAACATTTCGAGGTTCGGCGGCAAGCGCGACGCAAAAGGCGTGCTGGCAGCTGCCAAGGCTGCGGGCGTGGACAAGATGATCATGCGTCTTCCGCAGGGTTTTCAAACACGCATCGGAGAAGGCGGCGCGGCCCTTTCGGCTGGGCAGAGGCAGCTCGTCGGGCTTGCCAGGGCACTTTACGGCGATCCATTCCTCGTCGTTCTTGACGAACCAAATTCCAATCTGGATGCAGACGGTGATGCTGCTTTGGCCGGCGCAATCCTGGCAGTGCGTCAGCGCGGCGGTATCGTGATCGTCGTTGCGCATCGCCCCTCCGCTCTCGTCAACATCGATCAGGTACTCGTCCTGTCGAACGGGATGCTCCATTCGTTCGGCTCGCGCGAAGACGTTCTGGCAAATGTGATCCGGCCCTTCCCGCGCCCGGACAAGCCAAGCATTGTCGTTCCGCTGCAGCACGGTGCAAGCGGGCATGCGTGAGGTATTGCTTAGTGTCTAACGTGACCATGTCGTCATATGCTGCGGTTGGCGGCGAAGGCCAGCCGACCGGGGAGAAGCCGGAGCCGGATGGGATTCGAGCCAATCCACCCTGGGGTACTCTGGTCCGGAGCCTAGCAGCACATTGTCGTTCCGCCGCACAAAGGTGCAGCCGGGCATATGCGAGGTATCGCTCTGCTGTTGCCGTGTCGTCATACGTCGCAGCCGGTGGCGAAAGCCGTTCGTTGGAGACGAAGCCAGAGCCGGATGGCATCCGGGCCAATCTGCTCTTGGGCCTGGCAACCAGCTTGCTGTTGATCTTTGGCGGAGGGCTCTGGTTGGGATTGACCAAGATTGCCGGCGCGGTGATTGCGCCCGCAACCGTGGTGGTCGAAAGCAACATTAAAAAAGTCCAGCATCAAACCGGCGGCACCATCGGCGGAATCTTCGCGCAGGACGGCGATCATGTGAAGGCCGGCGATGTGTTGGTCAGGCTGGACAACACATTGACCCGAGCAAACCTGCAGATAATCACCGAGGACCTCAATCGCGCCACCATTCGTCTGGCCCGACTGGAGGCCGAGCGCCAGGGTCTGCCGGAAATGCAGATCCCGCCCGACCTTCGCGCTCAAATGGGCGACCCGCAAGTGGTGGCACTTGTCAGTGGCGAGCGTGCCTTGTTTGAAAGCCGTGCTGCGGCGCTGGCTGGCCAGAAGGCACAATTACAAAGCCGCGCGAAGCAGCTGGAACGTCAGATCGATGGCCTCAAATCGCAGCAGTCTGCAACGGACGAGTCTCTGGATCTGCTGACCAAGAACCTTGCGGATGTCGAATCTCTCTACGCAAAGAAGTTGGTGTCCAAGGAGAGGTTGAGCAATGTCAGCCTGGATAAGACCCGGGCTCGCGGCGAATCGGGACGCCTTGTCGCAGCGATAGCAGAGGTACAAGCTCACATCAGTGAAACGGACCTGCAGGTGCTTCAGCTCGACGAACAAATGCGGAGCGACGTGACCAACGAACTTCGCGAAACGGAAGCCAAGCAGACCGAGCTCAGCGAGCGCCAGGTGGTGGCCGAAGACGAACTCAGCAGGACAGACATTCGTGCCCCGCAATCGGGCACAGTACAAGAATCCTCGGTCCATACCGTAGGAGGCGTGATTGGCGCAGGAGAGGTGCTCATGATGATTGTGCCCGATTCCGACAACCTTGTCGTCGACGCTTCCATTCCTCCGTCGCGTATCGATGAGATTCATCCCGGACAGCAGGTGTCGATCCGCTTTCCAGCGTTCGACGCCGGCACCACACCTGCTTGCGAAGGCTCGGTCAAGCGCGTCTCAGCGGATCTGATCAAGGATCAGCAACGCCAGCTTTCCTTTTTTTCGGCGCGCATCGACGTCGAGAATGAAGCGACGTGCCTGACAGGAGAGAAAATACTCAAACCGGGCATGCCCGCCGAAGTCCACATAAGAACCGACGAGCGCAGTGTCTGGTCCTACTTGATGAAGCCCCTTACCGACCAGTTTTCCAGGGCCTTCAGGCAGTAAAGCGGTTGCGAAACGCGGCCCGATCTATCGGGTCGCCGCATTTTCGAGAGCGCTGCTGAATCTGACCTCGATCGTGTCTCCCGGCATGACCTCGGTGTCTTCTTGGGCAAGCTGTTTTCGCCATTCTTCGCCGACCTTGCGAATGATCGTGACCTCGGCCTGGACCTTCTCGCCGGCAACCGGCAACGGCAGTGCGGCAGCTCCCGTGGGCTGCAACTTTTGGCTGGCGGCGCGAAGCCTTGCGCTGACGTCGGCAAGGCGCACGTTGGTATCCTTCAACTCGATCAGCAGACCCATCCTTCTTTGGTTGTCATTGCGTTCGTGCTGTCTGGCAAAATCGTCCTGCTGACGTCGTGCTCTCATAAGCTCAACCGACGTTTCGAGTGCCCGGCTGGAAGAGAGAACCAAAGCGCGCCGGACGTCGGCGAGCCGGTTGTTGGTGAGATTTCCGGACTCAAACGCTTTCCTTACGCGCGCCAGATCGTCTTCGTCCGCCTTCACCCCATCCGCTTCGGCCTGCTCGCGTTTGAGCAAGGTCTCGGTTTGTGCGGCGGCATCCTTGCCGCTTTTATCCAGAAAGCCCTGCTCTTGCTGGAAGTTGTCCAACGAGAGCTTCAGCCCTTCCGCTTCAGCCTGCGCGATCGCCGACGCAAAACTTGCCGGCAAGGGAGATCCTTGTGGTGGCTGCATGTCGAAAGTCGGTTTGTCCTGAAGTTCGGCGCGGATGCGGGCGCTATGAAAATAATCTCTGGTATATTCCCCCCAAAGCGACTCGTAATCGCGCCGCAGATCCACCGGATCTGGGCCAACCTGGTTTGCCCGGGACCGCAAAAGGCTGAAACCGCCTGACACGGCAATCGCCTGCCGCACGGTCATCAGCGGGCGGTAGGCCTGCTGTCCGGGAGTGAGCACGTCGCCGGTCACATAGATCGGCCTGTACTCCGCAACCACGGCGGTCACGTCTGTCGGCTTGATGACGATCATTTGCTCCCGCCCATCAGGCAGACGCTGGTGGAATATCTTGGTCGGCAAGATCGTCTGCATGCGCGTTTGCAGTTCAGCCGGAGTTAAGCCGCCCACCGAAACCATACCGACTTCGGGAAGCGCGATCGTGCCGTCCATCTGGACCACCGCACGTTGCGTTCGCTCCGGGATGGAGGCAATTCCAATCTCGACGGTGTCGCCGGCAGAAAGTCGATAGGCGACCCGCGGTTCCGCTGCAGCAGCCGTATCCATGGCAGCCAGCATGCCGAGCACGACAATAAGGATTCGATCAACGAGGACCATGGGCGACAATCTCCTTCTGGCTCGAATCCGGCGATACCGCGGCCGCAATCAACAGCGGAGCCAATCCTCCCGGGCGAAAGCTCATGTCATGTAACCCATTTCGTGTCGCACCCGGCCTTCGCTGAGGCGCCCTTGCCACCATCCGATGGTCCGCTCCAAGCCTTCGCGCAGGCTGGTCTGGGCACGCCATCCAGTCTTGCTTTCGAGGAGCGAAGAATCGGCCAGCAAGGCACGCACCTCGGAATTCTGCGGCCGCAGGCGGCGCTCGTCCCGGTGGATTGGTTTCTTGCAGCCACTCAACTCGATCACCAGATCCAATATGTCCGAGATCGTCACAGCGCGCTGGCTTCCGGCATTGTAGGCATGGCCAAATTCGAGCTCGGCGGAACCTGCGGTCAAAAACGCCGCCGCGGTGTCTTCCACGAAAGTAAGATCGCGGATCGGGCTTGTGTCTCCCACCATGATCGCCGGGCATTTTTTGTCGAGAGCCTGGCGTATAATGGTCGGTACGATGGCCCGCTCACTCTGGCGCGGGCCGTACGTATTGAAGGGCCGCATGATGACCACGGGGATGTCGAACGATCTGGCGTAGGACTCCGCCATCATGTCCGCGCCGATCTTGGATGCCGAATATGGTGACTGTCCCTGCAACGGGTGGGATTCGCTGATAGGCATTGTCAGCGCGGTGCCGTAAACCTCGCTTGTCGAAGTGTGCACTACACGCTCCGTCTCCCATTGGCGCGCCGCTTCGAGAACGTTGACCGTGCCCAGGATGTTGGTCTCCACATAGGACTGGGCAGCGGCATACGAATACGGAATAGCTATCAGTGCGGCGAGATGAAACACGACCGCCTGGCCACGCACGATCCGGTTAAGGAACGCGCTGTCGCGAACATCGCCGCGGACGAGATTCAACTGGCGTCGTATGGTGTCGGGCAAATCGTCCAGCCAGCCGTGGCTGTCGAAGGAATTGTAGAGTGCCAGCGCGGTGACGTCGGCGCCGCTGCGGACGAGTGCTTCGGTGAGATGAGAACCGATGAACCCGTCGGCACCCGTAACCAGAACTTTCCTGCCCTTGTATGCCATGACCCAAGCGTTCCCCCTATGACGTGAGGCACTGACTTTGCAAATCCACGAGAGCGCGGATGTCCCACCTGCTCTCAAGGTCCAATCGGCGGCGGCGAAACCACGCCAAGCACCGCCAGCAAGCCGCGCACCATCCACACAACATCGGAGCCGATCGTGCGCTGCGGATAATAGGAAAGGTCGAGCCTGGCTTTGGCAGGAAACAGAACCTGGCGATAGAACAGTAGCGGGTCCACCGATCGCGGATAGAAACGGGCTTCATGCCGGAAGAGAACCTGGGCTGGACCCAGCAAGCCTGGCTTGTATTGTAAAACGTCTTCGAAGCCCCCGCGAAAACAATCGGCGAAGGCAAGGCTCTCCGGGCGTGGCCCGATGATTGCCATCTCGCCTCTGAAGACGTTCCAAAGCTGTGGCAGTTCGTCGAACTTGGTGACGGCGAGGAACCGTCCTATCGGCGTCATGCGGCTGTCATCGGCCATGGTCAGAGCCAAGCCACCGGGGTCGCATTGCACGCTGAACTTGCGGAACTTGTACATGCGGAATGGGCGAGCACCGGCCCCGACGCGGGTCTGTGTGAAGAAGATGGGCCGACCGCCTTCCAGCAGCAGCGCCACGGCAATCAGCAGCATCAGCGGGGCGAAGACGATCGCCGCGGCTGCCGCAATGACGAGATCGATTGCTCGTCTCGCAGACCCATGGGCGGCGCTCGAGACGTTAGACCGGTGAATGGCTAGGTCCAGGGCATTCATGCGGCTGTTCCTGTCTGAGCGCAATTATTGACCGCCGCGGCAAGAGCGACGACTACCGATTCGACCAATGGCGCGGTGATCTGCGGATGCAGCGGTACAGTCAGTTCGCGCTGCGCGAAATCTTCAGTGCGCGGTAAGTGAGTACCGGGAATGAGCTCACGATAGAGCGTCATCTGGTGCACCGGCGGGTAGTGGATAGTGGTTTGTATCCCTTGCCCGCGCAGTGCGTCGATGACGTCTTGCCTGTCGGCGTAACGTGGCAAAAGGATAGGCATGATGTGGTAGGCCGACGTCCGCGGCTCGTGGAACGGGATGGTCACGGCCGGGCAATGCTTCGCTATGAGACGGCGATACAGCATGACCAGGATACGCCTGATCTCATTCCACTCCTGCAGATTTTGCAGCTGGACCAGTCCGATCGCAGCCCGCAATTCATCCATGCGATAGTTGAATCCGAGCATGGTGACATCATACTGAGGGGTGCGGCTGTTCAGCCTTTGACGCGTCCCGGTGGTCATCCCATGTCCACGCGCCTGGCGGATTGTCTCGAGCAGACCGGCATCCCTGGCGATCACAGCCCCGCCTTCCGCCGTGGTCATGTTCTTGTTGCCGTAGAAGCTGAAGGCGGCTGCGGCACCAAATGTCCCCACCTCCTTCAAGCCCGGCGCATGCGCCGCGTCCTCGACGATGTGCAGCCCCCGGGCACGGGCGAGCCTCTGCCATTGTTCCCGATCGGCGAGGTAGCCGGCGAAATGAACGAGAATGATTGCCTTGGTGCGGGCCGTGCATTTCGCTTCGGCTTCCACGATCGACATCAGCGGCACGTCGGCTGACTCGATGTCGACGAAAACCGGCGTCGCACCGACATAGAGGACCGCATTTGCGGTCGCCACGAACGTCAAGGATGGCACCAGCACCTCGTCGCCCGGTCCGATGCCAAGTGCGTGCAAAATGAGATGAAGCGCTGCGGTGCAAGAACTGACCGCGACGCAATCCTCCGCATCATGAACGTCGGCAAAAGCTTGTTCGAAGGCTCGTACCTGCTCCCCCATGGTCAGCCAGCCGCTGTCGATGACCTTGGTCAAAGCAGTCTTCTCCGGCACACCCAAGATCGGGGCACTGACCAAGAGCATCACAACCTCCTAGACTGATAACTGTGGGAACCGGGCCCGTGACTTCATCATCATCATGCAGCCGTCGCAGTGACCTCGATCGAGGCCGACTGGTCTTCCCAGGAAATGGTCTGTGCGTTCTGAAAATCGTCGACGCGCCCGATATCGAGCCAGAGACCCTCATGTTTGTACACGTGCACGGTTGTGCCGTTCTGCATCATCTGCAGCATCAGGTCGTCGAACCCAAAGGGTATGCCGGATGGGATAAACTGCAGAACATCCGGGTTCATGCAGTAAATTCCCATGCTGACCAGATGCGAAAGCGTCGGCTTCTCGCGAAAGACCTGCACGGTATTGTCGACTTCGTCGATGACGCCGAAATCCATCTTGATCAGGCGACAGGCTGTTGCGATCGTCACTGGATCGGTGTGCTTACGGTGCGCTGCTACAAATCGACTGAGGCTTAGATCCGTGAGGACATCGCCATTGAGAACGATGAATGGCTCCGTCAGTTCATCCCTGATCAAAGACAGTGGCCCGATGGTGCCAAGCGGCTCCATCTCCTGCGTATATCGAATTTTCAGGTTCCACTGCGAGCCATCTCCACACACGGTGCGGATCAAGTGGCCGAGATACCCGGTTGTAATATAAACTTCCTGAATGCCGTTGCGTCGCAACCATTTCAGAAGCATCTCGAGAACCGGCCGTGCCCCGATCGGCATGAGCGGCTTCGGCAAGACCGAAGTGAAGGGGCGGAGGCGTGTTCCCATTCCTCCACATTGAATAACCGCTTTCATCCTGGTCCTCCCTTGTTCATTCGGCCTGAACGCTATCGTCACGGGCCGGCTATCCTGCCCTGGTCAGCACCCGGGAAACGCGTTCTTGTCCCCTCAGAAGAACCGGTGAGATTTCCCGTAGAAGACCGGTGAGATTTCTCCACTGTCCCCTGATCCGGACATTGCATCTGGATGGTATGTGGCCGTCAGGGTGGATGTCGTCGTGCATTCGAATGGTAACAATTCAGCCGTTTTGCTGTTCTATATCTTTAGACCTATAGCACTGCTGAACGACCGGCCGGTCTGTCAGCTGTCCAAAAGGTCAGAACGTATGTTCGACGACGTTCGGCGGGTTTCGCTCACAAGGGGCAAAAAAAGAGGAGCGTTTCCCGTCATTTAAGATTATATTAGAAATCTGGCGTTTGCGGTGTTGGGGGTGCCGCAGCGTCGGCTGGATGAATCGACGAGATGATGGCCACGACTTTCAGGCCATTACCGTTCAATCCATTCAGATAGGCGTTGGGGTAGTTCAATGTATCGAATCGTCATCGCCGACGATCACGGCTTGTATCGTCGCGGCTTGCGATTGGCACTGACCGCAGGCATTCCAGGTGTGGAGATCTTTGAAGCGTCCTGTTTCGACGCGGTGCTCAGTTTGCTGGCAGAGCAGTCGTTCGTGGATCTTGCGATCCTGGATCTGAATATGCCGGGCCTGTTCAATCAAGAAGTGCTCGGCGGGATCCTGTCTGCCTATCCGGACACGCGATTTGCGATCGTTTCCGGAAACGATTCACGCTCGGAAATACTCACGGCTCTGTCGATCGGGCTTCACGGCTACATCGTAAAATCGCAGACGGACGAAGAGGTTGTTTTGGCCGTCAATGAAATCCTCTCCGGCCGCATCTATGTTCCTGCACTTCTGTCACGCCCGGGAGCGACGCAAACAACCCACGCGCATACCCATTCCGACGACAAAGGCCCACAGAGGCGTACCGCTGGCGTCAACCTTGGCAGGCTGACTTCGAGGCAAAAGGAAGTCCTCAAGCTGATGGCGGAAGGCTATTCAAACAAGGAAATTGCCCGCGATCTGGAAATCGCAGAGGCGACCACGAAAATCCACGCTGCTGCCGTTCTGCGTGAATTGGGGGTACGCAATCGGACCGAGGCTGCCGTTATGCTGAAGACTTGGCTTTCGAGACATGCCAGCTAGAGCGCCGCGCGTCCTTTTGGACGTGCAAACGGCGTCCCAAGACTCCTCATGCATTTTACTGCATATCCCAAAGCCGCGGCGCAGCTTTGGGCCGACGACATTCTTGGAGGGAACCCTGCGCATCTCAAAGGCCGCTCAGCGCGACCCGCCTTTAGATATCTGCTTTCCGATTGGAGCACTGCACTACAATCCGATTTCCTTGCGTGACAGCCGCAGCGAATACCGCAACCCTTGGTCCGATATTTCCAGCCTGGGAGAGTGACCGACAAGCGGCGCTCCATCCACTCCGATTATCATGGAACCGAAGCCATGACGGACTACGCTTGAGGTCCTACGCCGCCCCGATTCCACCCACTCGAACACGATATCGCTGCCTGTTTCTTCAGGTGCGAACGTCCAGCTTACGTCGATCCGGCCTTTTGGATCGGCAAGCGCTCCATATTTCATGGAATTGGTGGCAAGCTCGTGAACGATCATTGCAAAACTCTCGGCGGCGCCTCCCGACATCGCCACGGAAGGACCGCTGACCGATATCGCACGTGTTCCAATATATGGGTGCAATTCTTGCGCAACGAGATCGTTTATCGCCCCCGATACGCTGCCGTTGCGTGAAAGAAGCAGATGGGTTGCCTCGAGCGCGCGTATCCGGTCGATCAGCATTTCCTTGTATTTGGCGACGTTGTTTCCGGGAACATCGACCATTTTCACGAGCGCCGTGATCACCGCGAAAACGTTGCCGAATCTGTGACGCTGTTCGAGCATGATGCGCTCCCGCTTCTTTGCCGCGGCGCGCAGCAGCGTGGTTTGTCGTCTCTCGCTCAGGTCGGCAGCCACTCCAAGCCGCTGTCCACCATCATCATGTCTTTCCTCCCTTCCGCGCAGCGCAACCCAGCGGATATGTCCGTCCGGTCGGCGGACGCGTATCTCAACATCGTAATTCGTGACCGATGGTGCGGCCTTTCTCGATGCCGCCAGCTTTGGCCAGTCCGCCGGATGAACGACAGCTGACAGCTCCTCCAAACTGCGGCTATTGGCCTGGGCCAGGCCGAGAATGTCCCAGAACGTGTCCGAGCCCGTGACTATCCCGCCTTTAAGGTCTATGCGCCACGTGGCCAAGCGTCCAGCAGACAGAGCGAGGTCCAGCCATTCCTTCTGGGCCCGAAGCGCTTCGTGAACAGCGCGTCGTTCCGAAATATCGTCGACCACCACGAAGATGCTCTCCGAGAGGCCACCCTCGGGCACGGACGAAGAAAGCGTTAGCCTGGCCCAGAATGCCGTACCGTCCTTTCGTGACAGACGCACCTCCGAAACGAACGAAGAAATGTCATTGCCCAGCCTCGCCAGCAATTGCGCCAAGGTATCCCGGTCGTTCGGATGGGCGAGCGTATCGAGCTGCAGTTGGGCAAGCTCCTCCTCCTTGTACCCGGTCATCTCACAAAGGCGTCTGTTGGACTGCAGCAACTCACCTTTCTTGTTGGTGTTCGCGAATCCCATGGCAGCACGTTCGAAGGCCCAACGATAGCGGCTTTCGGTCGCCTCGACGGCAGCGAGCCTGGCCTCCGCGACTTCCAGCAACTCACGCAAGTCCTGCCGCAGACGATGGAAGGTCATGGCAATCACGCCACCCGAAACCAGAAGCAGGATTGCGCGTGCCCAATCTCCACTTGAAATCTGATCGTGTCCTCGTGCCCACAGCCCGACAGCCACCATCAGAATGGTCGCAGCGAGCGCCGGTACGCGGTCTTCGAGATAGGCGATAATAATAATAGCCGGAATAAATTCCAGAAAACTGGCGCCTTGCCCAATATAGGCTGACGATTTTATTTCAAATATCAGTGTGGCAGCTAACACCGATGCAGAGGCAATATGAGTTAGCAATCTGCCCGACGGGTTCGAATTCGACCTGCGCGACTGCGAGCTCATGGACACAGACTACAACCTTCTGACTAGCCCGTCGAGACTAGAGCAAAAAACGTACAGCTTAGTACCACTGCCGGATTGCCATACCGCTATCATAGCGCGCATTTTATCGGACGCAGCGGGGCCTAAGAGCTGCCTTAGAACTGTCGGATCATATTAAGTTTTCAAGGTGGTGATGAACGTATTATCCGTCAGCGCATAGAAGACTAGAATCCAGCTACACATAGAAGACTACATGAATCCCGAATACTTATTTCGGGCGTGTGAAACTTTGGGTTAGGGGTAGAAAATGAATCTGATCGATAGACAGGTCGATGCTTCTTCGAGCAATCGGTACATTGTTACGAGGACCAAGTATGATTTTGAAGCGCGGAATACGCGGCCCTCTTCTGGTCACCTTCCCGATCGCGCATCGGATCCATTGGACGCAAGGTTCGCCGAACCAAAAGGCCGCAGTCTGGAATCCATAACCGGCGTGCTTGATCGCATTGGCTGTGGCTATCTCGTGCTGAATCGCGAAAGAAAAGTAGTCGAGTGGAACGCAGCCGCCCAAACCACGCTTGAGCGCCAGGGCGAAGCGGCCGACACGGCGAGCGGACTTACGGCCGCCCTAAGGCGGCTGATCGCGAATGTTCCGGGCCAATTCCTGCCGGGCTCGTTGTCTTGGGTGGTGATCCGCAGCAGGGGCGACCGACCGGTGATACTGAACGAGAACGGCGTTATCGCTCCCGACGGAACGAGCATTGTGGCGCTGCTGGATCGCGACAACAGGTCGGGGCCAAATCCTCGGACGCTGCAAAGAATGTTTGGCTTGACGAGCGCAGAAACGCACCTCGCCTTGCGCTTGGCCCAGGGCGACGCACCTTTGGAGATCGCTCGCAGCTGGCGTCTCAGCCGCACCACGATCCGTTCCCAGCTTGCCTCGCTGTTCGCCAAGACCGAAACAAAACGCCAGGCGGAACTGGTGGCCCTTCTTGGGCGTATTTCGGTCCTGCCGTAAGGCCGGCCACTTAGATCCAATCGCCGGACGTCGGCATCCGCCCGGGATTCAAACTACGCAAGTTGGCGTGTCATGACTTGGCAGGTCGTGCACCGCATTGCGCACTCCACTAGGTTCGATGCGCCAGCGTAAATATCGGAAGCCGCAATCCCGGACCGGCTATTCGGTACTGTCGAACGGATTTCGAAAGGCGACAAGTGGACAACGATCTATGCAGCGATTCTGTCCTTGCCGCAGCGGAGAAGATGGAAATCGCTCGATCCCGTTCGGACCGCGCGGTGAAGAAACTTGCACGGACAGGACCGATCGTCGTCACCGGCGCCGCAGGCTTCATTGGTTTTCACGTGGCCTCACGGCTTTTGCGTCTTGGTGTCAAAGTCGTGGGCGTCGACAATTTCACGCCCTATTACGATCTGCGGCTCAAGGAAGCGCGGTTTGCACGCCTCTGTAGCGAGGCGAAGTTCACGCCGGTACGAATGGATCTGGCGGATGCCGCGCGCGTTCAGTTGCTGTTTTCAAACGTTCGCCCCTCACACCTCGTCCATCTCGCGGCTCAGGCCGGCGTGCGTCATTCACTTGTTGACCCGCACGCCTATGTGCAATCGAATATAGTGGCGTTTCTCAACGTCCTTGAGGGCTGCCGGCATCATGGCGTCGGTCATCTCGTCTACGCCTCTTCGAGCTCCGTCTACGGCTTGAATCGAACCATACCGTTTTCCGAAAATCACGGCGCCGATCATCCCGTCAGCTTCTACGCCGCCACCAAGCGTTCGAATGAATTCATGGCGCATTCATACAGCCATTTGTTCGGCCTGCCCGTGACCGGACTGCGCTTCTTCACCGTTTATGGCCCTTGGGGCAGGCCCGACATGGCCGTCTACTTGTTCACGCGCGCGATCGTCGAGAGCAAACCAATTGAAGTAGCCAATGCCGGCCGCGTGTGGCGAGATTTCACCTATATCGACGATATCGCTGAGGGCGTGGTTCGAGCACTTGCTACACCGCCGCAGCCGGATCCGAATTGGGACCCTTGCACCGCCGACCCTGCCACAAGTTCCGCGCCGTATCGCGTCTACAATATCGGCAACGACCGGCCCGAGGAGATCAACCGGCTGATTTCGATCATCGAGACCGCTCTTGGCAGGCGGGCAGTTCGCGTGGATGTGCCGTTGCCGCCTGGCGACGTTCTGGAGACGCGCGCCGACGTCAGCGATCTTCGCCAGGCCGTCGGCTTCGCCCCGGCAACACCGCTAGAGGACGGAGTGCGACGCTTTGTCGAATGGTACCGGGACTTTCATGGAACGGATGCCGCGGCCAGCATACGGCAACAGACGTTGGTGAATGAGGCCACCGTGTAGGCCGCGGGCCCTGTCGGGCGATGATCTGCCACTCGGCGCGTAACGCGTCGGCCACAAAGCCGCACTCGCCAGCCTCTATCCGACACAACCCTGGACTCGAAATTCCTGAACGCTGATGCCGTCGCGTATCGGGGCGCGACGGTCTCAAATCAGCGCAGGAACCAATGTCGCCGCTGGCCTTCGACTGCGTGCGTTCTGAACGATGTTAGCGCAAAGATCAGCCCAGGGATAATTTTCAGCCGTTTGCTGATGTAGATCGACATCGCCACATTCCAAATCGCCAACGCAAGCGCGAGGCCCACTGCGGCGCCCGGCGCGCCGTAGAGCGCAATTCCTGTGGCACAGCCTATGATACTGGCCGCAGCGCCGACGATCATGGTTGCGGCTGCCGCCCATTCGTTTCCGGTCATCATCAAGAGGAGCATCTGGGGTCCGCACAGCGCGACAAAGACATATCCGAGAATGAGTATCCGCGCGACGGGTGCCGCGGTACTGAAATCCCCGCCGAACCAGCTCAACAGAGGTTCAATAATCGCAAGCATCGGGATGGCCATCGTTAAAGCCCCACCAGAGGAAAGTAGGGCGGCCCGTGAAAACAGCTGCTGCAGAGCCAGCCGATCGCCTCGGGCATGAAGGGCGGCCGCTGTCGGCGCAAACATCGTAGAGACGGCAACCAGGGAAAGGCTCACAAGCAAGGCGACGTTCAATCCCAATGCGAAAATGCCTGCTTCGCGAATGTGATGCGTCCAGCCCAGCACCATGACTCCGGCCCGGCTGATGAAAACATCGAGCCCAGCCATGAGCATCATTGGCGGAACCGCGGACCACCATTCCCGCGACTCGTCGCCTGGCTGAACCTGCCGCAAGCCAGGCGGCTGAAATTTTGTCGCCATGACGAACACCAGGCCGACCGTGATGGCTGAACTTGCCAGCACCGCCTGCATCACCAAGGGTGCGTTGGGGGTCCATGATCCGGATAAGCCCGCCATTCCCAGTAACGTCAACAAGAGGCCGTCGCGCACTATGCGTTCCGGCAGGAGGGCCGAGACACCGCCGCCGAAAGCACGAACAAGTGTTGCGCCCAAAGCGTAGGCCGTGACCAAAGGCACTGCTGCCATGCCTAGCAGCTGGCTGATTTGAAGCTCCTTGTGAGAAGGATCTGAAAAGAAAAAGATCAAGGCGGCGCCAACGATGCCGAATAGTGTCGCCGCCGCCAGCGACCTCTGCAGAGCAAACCTGATTACGCCGTGTACCAGGTCAAGCCGCCCTTTGGCACTGTAGGCGGAGACGAAACGCAACAAGGATACGTGGAAACCAAGCGTTGCAAGATAGGCAAGCACCGAGGTCCAGGCCAGAACATAGGAGTAGATGCCATAGCTGGTGGAGCCAACGATGCGCGCAATCAATAACTGCGCCAAGCTGGTCAAGCCCGCACCCCCGATATAGACCAAAAGAGCGAAGATGCTGGCATAGCCGAGACCCCGGCCCGTGTCCTCCTTGTGCGGCAAAACCATATTCGTTGGAGCAACGGAGGCCGCAGGGAAGCGGGCGAGCTTCGGATCGCTGAAATCGTCGATGTCTTTTGCGCCGGCGTCGCGCATTTCATCGCCTTGATCGCCTTTGGCCGCGGACCCTGCTCCGGACTGCGAGATCGTCGATATTATCTTCCGCTCGACAGGTCGAATGCCGTGGCGGTCGTTACGCGGAATCCCGCATGTGACATTCATGATGTTCTCTCGAGCAAGAGATCCGCGCTGTCCCCAAACCGGTAGCCGGCGTGTTTCCTAAGATTGACCTGCGTGAGAACGCTGCCTACGGGGACCTGAGCCGTCTCGTCCTCCGTCAGCAACTGCAGAACACCACGCGCGATGCTGCGACGCGTCCTGGCCCAGCGAACAGCAAAAAGAACTGCGTCAGCCCAGCCCGTCAGTAGCCTGGCCTCAGGTCCTCCAAGTCCCAGCGGTCCATTTATGATGACGATGCTGTACATCGAGCGCAGCTCATCTGTGACCAGGGACCCGTCGATCATGGACAGTTGCGGCAGCAGATCCTCTGATGGTGCGAGTGCCATGAAGTCGATTCCAATTTCAGGCATTCCCGTGACCGCGTCGTGCAGCGGACAACGGTCGCTCATATAGTCTCCAAAGGATTTATGCGGCTTGAACGCACCGAATTCGTTCAGAAACTCGTTCGTGAGGCGGGCGCCCGTGCCGTCAAGATCGAGAAAAAGCACTCGTCCCCCAAGTCGGGTAGCTGCCAAGGCGAGGCTCCATGCGAGCTCGGTCTTGCCATCATGCCGGACGCTGGACGTGACGAGGATGACGTGCGACGCACGGCCTCTCGCTTTGTTGAGAGCCACGGTGACAAGGAGAGAAGTGACGGCTCGGCTGTAGCTGCAGTTTTGCTGGCCGAGAACCAGCTGCTGTAGTCGTTTCGCGTGTAATGTGGGCGCTTCCGGTATCAGCCCCAGGCACGGGACCCCGAGCGCGGCTTCAGCTTCGGCCCCGCCGCGCAAGGTCTGATTGAGACGGCTGCGGACCAAGACGAAGACCCCGCCAATGAGGCCAAACACGATCATGCCGGGCGGAATAAGAAAGATGGGCGGCAGGGTTTTTGGATTCGTTGGCGGCCATGCCGCTGAAAGGATCGAGACCCCGGGCAAGGGAGTTGCGATGCGCTGCACCAGATCCTGTTGTTGGGTGAGAAGCTGGTTGTATCGCTGCGTCAGGATGCTGACCTGCGGCTCGAGCGCACGCAAGCCGGAAAGCCGGCCGGCTGTGTCGGCCACCACCGCATCGAGCACATTCTTACGGCCCTCCAGAGCAGCGATCTGGGCACGGTAGATGTTCCCCTCCGCCGCAATGCGAGCAGTGCCTTGTTCGATCTCGCCGTTGATCGCAGTGCTAAGGCCCGCATCCGCATTGTCGTTGGCTTGGCGGGCCGCCATGTCGGCCAATACCGGAGACCCGATCGCTTCGGCGAGCGCCGCCACCGATGCTCCTTCCTCTCGCAAAGCCTCGATGTGCTGAAGGCGAGATTCCGTCGCTGAGAGATCCGCTTTCGACAAGGATATCTGCTGACTAAGTTCGGCTGTCTCCTTGGCAGCGTTATCCGCCGCACCCTGATCGACCGCGCCATGGCTCAGTCGATACTTTTCCAGGCGGTCGGTCGCTTTCGCCAAGTCGCTTTGTACGACCGGCAGGCTGGCGACGATCGAGGCGAGTTCCAGCCGGTCTGACGCCCTGCGCTTCTGTGCGAGATCGTCGATGTATACTTGGACGAACGTATTGGCCACCAGGGCGGCTCGCGCCGGATCGTCGTCGGTGAAGCCGACGGTGATCACCCTTGATCTCAGTTCCTGTCCAACCCTCATGCCCTTGCGCAATGCCTTGAGTTCGGCTGCATCGGCCGCCTCCGGCCCGCCCTGCGGCCAAATCCTTTCTAGCAGACCAGCTGCGAAGGTGCGTATGTTCTGCAGGTTGCCGCCTACCGGGGCGGCGCGGGAATTTCCGACATCATCACCTTGCTCAGCAATGTTGCCGATCTTTGTCTCGCGTAGGGCTGCCACCAGGCGACGCAGATGCCCCTGCGAAGAGAGCATGGTTAAGTGGTCATCAATGCTCGCATCCAGCATCTCCTGAGCAGAATCCGCACCTCCGGGAGCCGCGTTCCTGCCCGGAGCATCGACAATCACCTGTGCGGTCGCCTCGAACAGGACAGGACGCACAAAACCCGCAAGCCCAGCCAACACTCCGCCCAAAATCACCATTGCAAGCAGGAACCATTTTCTCCTCGCGATGGTAATGAGGAGTTGATGGAAGGGGCTCTGCGCGTCGACCTGTTCGCGCAGGAATGGCCTCATGCGCGGATTGATCTCGCGCGTCGGCACGTGCATTTCAGTGGCGCGCGGAAGGTGAATTCGGCTGACTATGGAACCTTCCATCTCATACTCCTGTCAGTTCGAGCGCTGTGGACATGCCCGTTGCCGGCCCGGCGGACCGCCCGGCCTCGTTGCGCCAGGCCTGGAACATCAACGCGGGCCACAAATCGCGAGAATGATCCTGTCTTCCGTCAAGATGGTCGCGC
This sequence comes from Mesorhizobium sp. M0074, assembly GCF_040322975.1. Classification (NCBI taxonomy): domain Bacteria; kingdom Pseudomonadati; phylum Pseudomonadota; class Alphaproteobacteria; order Hyphomicrobiales; family Phyllobacteriaceae; genus Mesorhizobium; species Mesorhizobium sp. M0074. The sequence continues at coordinate 29,326 of NZ_JAMYUM010000005.1, read as the reverse complement.
CAGCAGGTTTCGACCTTCGCAAAGTCGAAGATCCCATCTCCGGAGAGGCGTATATCGGCGACTAGATCGCTGGCCCAGATGCGCAACGGGCCGCTCAGCCAGACTGCTATGGGAACATCGAAACCCTGCTTCGGCCGGTCGATCAGCCGTTGCGGAACATAGCGGCTAAGCAGCTGACGAAGAAGCCACTTGCCTTTGCCATTGCGGACCTTCGCATGTGCCGGCAGCCGCCAGGCGAATTCGACAACCCGATGGTCGAGAAGCGGGCACCGGCCTTCGAGGCTATTGGCCATGCTGGCGCGGTCCAACTTCACCAATATATCGTCGGGCAGGTAACCGGCCATGTCGTCGTACAAGAGACGGGACAGCAGGCCATCAAGCCGGGGGGACCCTTGAATTGATGTGGGCGGCGTGTGGAGTGCGAGGCTCCCGGTCGATGCTCCGGTCAGCCGTCGATGCAATTCGTCCTCATCTGGCGCAGCGAGCAGCCGAGCGAGGCGATGCAGCCGGTCGCTCCGCAGCGCGTGCCGTCCACTCGCCGAAAGCGGCAGCTTGCCGACGAAATCGTGACGCGCTGCACGGGCCAGCAATCCGACCCCTGCAGCAAGCGCGTGACGCAGCGGCGACGGCAGCGCATGCTGTCGTTTCAACCGCGCAGCCATGAAATGACGAGCGTAACCGGCGAAGCATTCATCGCCACCGTCGCCTGATAGCGCCACCGTAACGTGCTGGCGAGCGAGCCGCGCCACGAGCAAAGTCGGTATCTGCGATTCATCGGCGAACGGCTCATCCCAGATCCGCGGCAGTTCCGGAATGACTTCACGCGCAGCGGCTGCTGAAAGGTGGAGTTCAGTATGATCGGTGCCCAGGTGCCGCGCGACCTCCGCCGCGTGGGGAGCCTCATCAAACCCGCCTTCTCCGAAAGCGATCGTGAATGTGCGCACCGGTTTTGGCGATTGGGCCTGCATCAGCGCCACAACCGTGGAGCTGTCGAGGCCACCAGACAGAAAGGCACCCAGCGGCACATCGGCTATCATGCGTTCCCGGACGGCAAGTCGAAGCAGATCGTCGAGTCCATCGGTCAGTTCTTCGTCGGTACCGGCGATTGGATTCTGTCGACCGTTCGCGGCGATTTCAGACAGCGACCACCAGTGTCGGGCGCGTTGCGAAAGGGATGCGGCGCTGCGCGCCTCGGCAAAATCCGCCGCCGTCACAGACAGGACCGAGCCCGGAGGTAGCTTGAACACGCCTCGCCAGATGCAACAGTTTCCCGGTACCCATCCTTTCGAAAGCATTGTCGCGGCCGCGTCGAGATCGAGCTCCTGACAGAAACCTGGAAAACGATGGATTGCCTTCAACTCGGAGGCAAAAACGAGCGCATCGCGCGTTGCAGCAACATAGAGCGGCTTCTTGCCCATTCGGTCGCGGGCGAGATGGAGGGTCCTGGTCTTTAGATCCCACAATCCAAATGCGAACATGCCAGCGAAGCGCGTGAGTGCGGTGTCGAGACCCCAGCTCTCGATTGCGCACAGCATCACTTCGGTATCGCTGGCGCCACGGAACCGATGGCCAGCGTCTTCAAGCTCGCGGCGCAGATCGCGGAAATTGTAGATCTCGCCGTTGAAGGTAATGGCATATCGGCCACTTGCCGAATGCATCGGCTGGCGTCCTGCTTCCGATAGGTCGACTATAGCCAAACGTCGGTGGCCGAAGGCAATGCCGGCTTCGCGATTGATCCAGAAGCCTTCGCCATCAGGCCCACGATGACGAAGGGCCGTCGTCATCTGGCCAATTGCCCTGAGCGGTTTGATGTTGGCGGCATCGGGTGCAAGGAGAATTCCGGTAATCCCACACATGCCATCACCTCAGGTCGCTAGAGGTTGCCGAAATCGTTCGCGGCGTTCCGGCAACAAGGCAAATGGTAAGCGCAAACCACACGATTGGATGGCGGATGATCAGATGTGGCATTCCGAAGATGACGATCGACACCACCAGCACGAACAGGGCATCGAGCTTCGCACGCCATGCGCATAAAGCCGCCGCGCCGACAATCCAGGCCAGGGCCAGGACCGCAACCAAACCACCTTGAGTGTACAGATCGAGAATCGTGTTGTGAGCCTCGAAAGGCCGGGGCAGAAATTGGCTGTAGGAAATGGGCGGGCGCTCCAGATGCGGGCCAGGACCAAGGCCCAGGGATCCTGACGTTAGGCCCTTGCCCAATGCATCTCCCCAGAGATGGATTCGAAGTGCAGCGGTTTCGGCGGTCGCTTCGCCGCCCTTGTCCTTGGTAAGACTCAAGGCGAACTGTTCGACGCTGCCCACCTCCGTGACGATGTAAGGCGTCATCGACATGGCCAACGGAAGGAAGCCAATCATCAGCAGGAGGGTAACTTGCCGGGACAGGCTGACCTTGCCGTCACCGGCTGCGAGCCATGTCCGAACCCGCAGCCCAAGAAATATCAGGCCGACCAGGACCGTCGTGTAAAGATAGGTATCACTCTTCGTCAGCCTTCCGACATAGATGATCAGGATAAGGCTGCTGAGCCCGGCCAACCTCGCCCACGGCTTGCTTGTAGTCGTCGCAAGATGCAAGGCGAGCGGACCAAGGAGTGCGCAATAGAGCGCGAGCTGGTTGGGGTTCTCGGACCAGCCTCGGAAGCGATCCCAGTACCAGGGATCGACGCCGGATTGGTGGATCCAACCCCATCCAAGTGCCAGCTGAACAATAAAGCATGCATTCGCAATCGCGACCACCCACCAGGCAGCACTGCGCAGACGGCGATCCGCGTCGGGCTCCGCGGCGGCCAGGCAGGTGACGCAGATCAGCAGCAGGTAGGCTACCCCATCGTGCATCACCACCGACAGATACAGTACCGTGGTCAGGTAGCCAACGATGGTGCCAATACCCAGAGCGAGCGTGATGATCAGCCAGAAGCCCGCAACACGGATCAGGGCGGGCCTGACTACCAAGTGACCGCCGGCGAGCACCCGCCCGATCGACAGCATGATCCAAAGCGCGAGAAACAATTCGCCATAGCCGAAGGGCAAGCCCGGAACTGAGAGCTGCGCCGCATACGACATGGCCACGCCGCAGGCCAGGATCGCGTCCCGGATCATCGGCGCGCTCCACCCGATCCGCGGTTTGCAGCAGGCTCTTCAAGCAACACCGGCGATGCCGGTCGAGCGAAGCCGCCCTGGGATTTGGCACTAAGGACATTGTCGTAGAGATCGCAATATTGCTCGACCACCCAGGGCAGCGAGAACTGCGTCCGGACGAGCTCGACAGAGCGAGCGCCCATGGTCCGTCCTTTCCGGCGGTCGGACAGGACCTCTATAATTCGAGAGGCAAGGCCGTTCGCATCGTGCGGGGGGACGAGATGGCCGTTCCATCCGTCCTCGACCACCTCATTGCAACCAGGCATCATCGAGGCGACGATAGGCAATCCCGCGAGCCCTGCCTCCAGCAGGACGCGCGGAATCCCTTCTCGGTATTGTGTTGGAAAGGCGAACAGATCGGCCATGCCAAGAAGGGCAGGAACGTCGCGTCGTGGACCCAAGGCGATGACATGCGGCACATGTCGATCGATCTCAGCCTTGTCCACTGCAAATGGGCCCTCGGATTCCAATGGGCCGACAAGCACGAAACGGGCATTGGGCCTTTCCGACAGGATGCGAGGGACTGCCTTGAGGAGTGTCGGGATGCCTTTCTGGCGCGTTAGCCGGCCGACAAAAATTACGATCTCGGCGGATTGGAGCCCAAGCTCTTCGCGCATTTTCATCGCCGACGGGGCAAGATGCCTTGCCATGGCGAACGCATCGACGTCGATTCCAGAACTGCGGATCACTCGTCCGCTGCCGCGTCCGATCAGTCGGTAGCGTTCAAAGAATGCCTGATCGTCCCGATTCTGGAACACCGTAGCCGCCGTCCATAACGACGAAAGCCATTGCAGTACGCAAAAGATTGGGCGCAGGGCAAGGGCGCGCGGTTCCAGGGACGAGAACGTCCAGCCCAGACCGTTGATAGTGCGCACGACTGGAACGCTTCCGCGCACCGCAAGTGGCGTCACCAGGTTGGGCTTGGTGTCGAAGCTTTGGATAATGTCCGGCCGGAGTTCCGCCATCAGCTTTCGAATGGTTCTGATGGCGGCCCATTCTCCGCTGCTGCTGGAAAATCGGTCGAAACCGTAGCTGCGATGCGGAATGCCATGCCGCAGGAATGCGGCTTCACCGCCGCTCGACACCGCAGTAACACGGAATCCCTTCTCTCGCAGCGACATCAAGAACGGAATTCGCAGGGCATGATCCTCGCCTCCGACACACACCAGATGCGGATTCATCCTGCGTCTCCTGACCGTTCGCTGTAGCCCGATCGCGCGAAGTGGCCGGCCCTTGAATTTGCTTTCATGGTGTTGGTTTCGCTACCCATCTCGCCCAGGTCACGGTAGGGGCAGGTCTTGCCACTGTCCTCGTCTGTTTAAATGACGCAAACCCTGTCCCGGCAGCGGGCCGCCGTACCCAGCCGGTTCAGGTCGCCGCGCGTTGCATCAAAGAGGTCGGCACTGCCCGGGTGCCGAGCGCAGAGTGGTCCGCAGACAAACGGCTCGCGCTCCGCGGCACACTTTCCTGTCATTGCTGGCTGTCGTCGGAAAGCCGCCTACTTTAGCGCGGCTCCCATCATCGTCTGGATGCGCGAAGTTTGACCACGCGGGAGGTGATCGTCCGTGCCTCCGAGGCTAGCAGGATTGGAATGCCGTCGCGAACCGGATAGGCAAGTCCTGCGCTCTTCGAAACGAGTTCATCGCGATCCGAATCCCAGGCAAGTGAGCCCTTGGTCATTGGGCATACCAACCATTCTAACAACTCAGGGTTGAAAGAGGCATTCTCTTCGGCTCGCTTATCCGTATCCATCTGCTATTCCTTTCTCGGCCGTGACATCAACAGTGAGCTCCGGCGCGAGCGCCCTTGGCGATACAAGCCGTCACCCGACGTCATCGCTGTAATTCGTAGGATTCCGGCAAGTGTCATAAGCCTTGCAAACTGCACAATCACGCTAGGTGCAGGCTTGGCCACTGTCGTCGTCCGTTTGAATGAATCGACATCGAACGGAGCCGTATGGCGGCGAAGTTGAACGTGAGGCGTTAAAAGCGTGAATGGAGCAAGCACGATCGGCCATATCGCCATAGGCGACCGGAAGGTTTTGTTATTGAAGACCGCTCGCGGCTAATGCTCTCGAGCCAGTGTCTGATCCTTCCGGCCAGTCAATACGGGCGACGAAATCGTAAACCGGGCCGCCGGGTACTCCCCAATTGCTTGACCAGATCACCCGTGAACCGTCCGGGGACGGCGAGGCGTGGGTCTCACTCCAGTAGTCGAATGGAACGTTCTTCGTCTGCACAATGCGCCGGACCTCTCCGCTGCCGTCGATGCGCAACGCGATGACTTCCCGCGCATACGGCGCCCAAGCCGGATATTTCGATACTTCGTCCGGATTGCCCGAATAGGTAAGGAACACCCAACCGGGCCTGTCCAGCGACCTGAGCGATGCATGCTGTGCTTCACCATATCTCATGAGCGAGGTGACTTTCCCATCTGACAGCCTTCGCTTGATCACCTGGTATATGTCTGGATCGGACTTACTGATCCCCACATAGATTTCGCTGCCGTCGGCATCGACGGTCATGTCGCCATGGCCAGGCCGATGATGCTCAGTCCATTTCTGGCGCAGAACGCCGTCAACAGAAAAGATGAACGTCTGTTCAGTGTCGTCTTTCAGGTTCTGAATGCATAAGATGTTGACGCCCAGCGGCGAGATTGAGCAGGCGCCGTTGGCTCCGACAAGCTGTGCGAGATCGATTTCCGGAAATTTCCGCCGCTGTTTGAGATCGTAGGCAAAGACGACCGCTTTGCCGTCCCGGCGAACCGCGCGTACGGCAATACGGCTGCCATCACGGCTTGGATTACCTTTGTATGGCCCGAACTGGAGATTGCTACTGTCAGTCGAAACAAACAGGACCTCCTCATGATTGGTGCGTGGCGCCCAGGTCGAGATTTTCCGACCACCGACGCAGATCATCAGGTCGGGATCGTGAGGATGCCATTCGCATTCGGTCGATCGATCACGGCGAAAAAGCGGGACGTAGGTGCGCCCATCCAGGAAGCATAAGCCGCCGCAGCCGTTGCTGATGACAAGAAGGCTCTGATCCGAATTCCAGGCCTGGGCGCTCGAATAGCGGTGGCTGCAATATTTGCTCCCGCATGCGATGCCGGCGCCGAGGATTCCGGGTTTGGTTATTCGGGTGAAAGTTGTGCCAAATGCCGCATCCTTCGCGGCGTGCAGGTAATCCGGCAGGTCCATGGCTACCGGCGCGACGAACTTTGTCGATGCGACGTCCTCTCCACTCACCGCCCCGTGGATAACTATGGATATCGCGCTGACAGCAGCTAACGTCAACGCCAAGGCAGTCTGGTAGCGAGAAAAGCGCATGTCATGTCAACTCGCGCGGTTCCTTTTCAATAATTCGATTTTCCATATTATTGGATATCTTCTTGTCGACGCTTCAAAACCGCATCTCTCTAAGCTTCAACTCTTTTAAATTTCGCCCGCGTCGCGCCGAACTTGTCGACTACTCCACGCGCTATCATTTCTGTGGCGGCTGTGAGCCCGTTCGAATCTAAACTTTCGACGCAAGTTGTTGGCACGGGAAACGATCCAAGTTGTTCCCCAATGAGATTAACGTGGTCAATATGATCAAGACTGCTCTGCAGATCGACTTCGAGGAACTTCTGAATGATACCGAGGTTGCGCCGGCGTTCCTTCAGACGGACCTCTAGAATTTCCCTTGGCGCCTGCAATCGGACAAGCAGATCCGGTTTGGGTAGAAGCTCGAGCGCGCGCGACACCCTTTCACGATCCGTTATGCCGCTGAACAAAACCAGTGAACATACGAATTGCACCATACCCTGGTCAAAAATTGAGATCGTGTCATTGGACGCTATTGCCGCGCGCCAAGCTTGAAGAAGAGCTTCAAGATGCCAGTTCAGGCGAGCCGCCCACAGCTCATTCTTGGGTGGAAGAATCTTAAGCACTTCTGCACCGAGAGAACGCTGTCCGATCCACTTTGAATGCAAGCCGGAGACCAGTTTGAAGGCGGCCCTTCTAACCGGATGTCGGCGGTCACCGGTCTGCAAAACAACACAGTAGCCCTGAGCTCGCAAAACGTGCACCAGCTCGGACGCTAACGTCGTCTTACCAGCACCGGACGGCCCAAATAGCTCCAAGATCATCTTTCAATCCAGACTGAGGGAAGCCTACTGGCAGTGACGTCATGTCCATTTGCTGAAGCGAACGCCCATCTCTTCCTGGGATGTCTAGCCGACGAGCCAGGAATCCGCGCCATCCGTATGAATGACGGTGTGGTCACGTTAGGATATCGACGGACGCCAAATTCGTGAACGGAAGGAGTGCGTTTCGGTCACTATCCTTCCGGATTGCCTACCGTCCGTTTACCGTTCCGTCTCCGAAAGGGGTGTGCAGTAGCCCTATTCCCCAGCACACTTCCGCGAGGGCGCGGCAGTCATGAGTTCGGCATGTCTCATCCGTTCGAGGGATGCGAGACACCCAGCCTTCTGGAAACCTTCTCTGTGATGGACGCAGCCAACTGGCCGTTTATCCCCTCTATCGCCAATAGGGCAGCTTGGTCGGCTATCCAATGAACGTGTCGGACAAAAATCTTCGATCTCATCTGCAGGAGAAATCGTATGAAAGCAGGCATATGAGCGAGAACCTCGAGCCACATCAGACGGCAGCGGCAAATACGGCTATACCTGCCAATTACAACGCCAAGGTCGCGGCAGTCGCGGCCTATGAGCTCCCGACAAAACAGAGATATCAAGATCCGAGTTTTGCGAGCTGGTACCTGAACGGCTATGCAGGCCGGTTGAAGCTGTCCACCGTTGCGTCATACGTCATTGCGCGACGGGAGCAACGCTGCATCGCCAAGGCGCTGGAGAGGTGCAGCCCGCCTCCATCTCAGGTGCTCGATATCCCATGCGGAACCGGGAAGCTGGCCGGCGTGCTGGGCCAGCATAATTGTCGGGTGCTGGCTGCAGACATTTCAATGGAAATGATGGCCTTGGCTAAATCAGCATATGAAGGTCAATCCGGATTTCGGGGATTCATCCGATGTGACGTGACGCAGCTGCCGTTCGCCGACGAAAGCTTTGATACGGTGGTCTGCCTTCGCCTCATTCACCTTATCCCGCCACATCTCAGGCGCGACATTATCATTGAGCTCGCGCGCGTTGCCAGCCGTCGCCTGATCGTATCCTACGGCCTTGGCACCCGCCTCCAGAGAATACGGCTAAGGCTGCGGAAGTTGATCACCGGAAGGATGTCGGCGCCTCATCCCGTCAATCTCACCGTTGCACGACAGGATTTCGCGGCGGCGGGGCTCAAGCTGGTACGCTCTTTTAGCGTCCTGCGGTTCCTGTCCTGCGAGCAGCTGTTCGTACTTGAGAAGGTAAAGGCTTGACCTGCCGCCGGTTTGCAGTCTTCGCGTTAGCACTGGTATTGCGGATCAGGCCGCTGATGGTTGTCAAAAGCTGAAACGGCTGCGGGAGGTAGCTGTGGAACCGGCAGGCAAGGCCATTCCGGCGCGCATGCCATCACTCGACCTGCTGCGCCTAGCTGCAGCCCTCGCGGTCGTGCTCTTTCACTATCTTTTTGGCGGCGCGATCGCGGGCAATCTCGACGTGGAATATCCTGCCGCAGCACCTTACGCCATCTACGGCTATCTCGGCGTCAATCTGTTTTTCCTGATCAGCGGTTTCGTCATCGCGTGGTCGGCCGAAGGTCGAACCTGGCAGGAATTCGCGGTCGCCCGCTTCGCCCGGCTTTATCCCGGATTCCTCGTCTGCATGACCGCGACGTTTGTTGTTCTCGTCGTCGCCAAAGATCAGCGTTTTCCGACCGATGTTCCAACCTATGTAGCCAATCTTTCCATGTTCGCCCGCCTCTTCGGCAGGCCGTCCATGGATGGCGTCTACTGGTCGATCATGCTCGAGATCCTGTTTTACGGCTGGGTTGCAGTGCTGATCTTTGCCGGCGCCTTTCAGCGCTGGAAAATACCCATCGCGGCCATCTGGCTCGCAATTTCGGCAACCAACGAGTTCTTCTTTGGGAACCCGGTGATACGCATTCTCTTCATTACAAACTATGCGCCTTTGTTTGCCGCCGGCATCCTCGCGGAAGACATCGTTGCAAGGGGCCGTTCACCGGCTGCGTTCCTGTTTCTTGCCGTCGCGTTCCTGGTGTCTTGCCAGACCGCAATGTTCTCTCATAACTGGATGCAGGAGCACTTTGGCGCAGCCATTTCGTATCCGGCCCTCCTCGCTGCCAATATAGTGGTCTACGGAGTCTTCGCTGGCGCGATATTGCTCCGCTCCGTGATTGCTCCATCCAAGGCTATCATGATGCTCGGAGGGTTGACTTATCCGCTGTATCTTTTGCACCAGTATATCGGCTACATTTCGCTTAACGCGCTGGCGCCTCATGTCGGCAAGAACGCCGCATTCTTCGTCGTGTTGGCCGGGGTCCTCCTTGCCTCTTTTATCGTCTGGCGCTTCATCGAGACGCCGGTACGCAAGCCGCTCGTCCGCGCCCTGGTGTCTGGGATATATCGCCTTGCACCAGCCTCGCGGCCAATCCGGCCAACCTCTTCCGCGCGAACGTCATGATCAGGAGCTTTCGGCGGATGCCGCAGAAGATGTTTGAGTCCAACCGTCGCCTCGCGGAAAAGGCAACTGGGTAGCCCCACGACGCCTGCGCAAGCGAATACATGATCTGTGGGTCAATCCGCAGGCGAGCAGCAGGCCGGCGATCAGGCGAGACAGCACCGGGGTTCCTTCCAAGCCGCCGATGTTGCACGGCACCGCTGTTGCGGCAATGCCGGCTGCGAGGCGCATTCGCATTTCGGAGAAGCGCCGTCTAGATCGGCAGCTTCGTCGATTGTGTCACATTTTGTTCTTGCTTTGTGCCGGCAGCTATGCTAGTAATTTGGGTACGGTGCAGATTCGCACTGACGACCCGCCGCTAGGCGGGTTTTGTTTTTGGTCTGGTTTTCAGATTTCCCGGCCGTCCTGCGTCGGACGGCTTCTCGACCGCGCCATTCGAGCCAAGCTCCACACGGTCGGATCAAGTTAGCCGAGTCTTATCCCGAATAGAACCATCCTTGGCTGGTCGTCGATACCGTTGCGGAAACGAGTTCGAAGGGAGCGCCCCTCCAACGCTCAATCCTACTTCAAACCTCAATATTTCTGTCAGAGGGTGTCGGTATGTGATTTGGCGCTAATATACGCCGTCTGTAAGTAGGCACGGTCGAAACAGAAAAAGGAATATTGGATGACAACTCTGCATTACACGTCAGGTGGATCGGGCACGGAAATTTCGCAAGCCGGATTCAATCTGGCCGACGTTTCATCTGTTGACCAACTCAATGCGCTGCCGGACGGTATGAAGGGCTTGGTCTACCTCAACGAAACCGACGGAGCGACGTCGTCCTTTATCGACAAGATCACGCCTTTCATCGGCAATCCGAAGCTGTTCGGATTCTTCCTTGTCGACGAGCCGGATCCCACCGGCCAATGGGGCACCTACGCCTCCGCCGCGAATCTGAAGGCAGAATCCGACTGGATTCACGCCAATGTGCCGGACGCCAAGACCTACATCACGATGATGAGCTTGGGGACGTCCGCGAATCCGGATTTTTCGAACACGTACAATCCCGCCAATACCGGTATCGATTACTACGGCGTGGATGTCTATCCTGTCCGCACGGATGGCGCGGTCGACTATAACATGATCGATAAATTCGTCGCCGCCGCTCAGGCATCGGGCATCCCGACGAGCAAGATCATTCCAGGCTACCAGACGTTTGGCGGTGGCGACTATAACACCGACATGGGTGGCAAATATGTCGTGCCCACCGCCGCCCAGATGGAAACCATGATGGACCACTGGGCCAAGCTGGTTCCGTCACCCGCCTTCGAGTACGCGTACGCCTGGGGTTCACAGCGAGGCGACACCGCGCTTGAGAGCTCCCCGGAACTGCAGGCCGTTTTCCGGCAACACAATCTCAGCACCGCCGGGACTGCTCCTTCCGAAGCTGCGGCCACCGATCCCATTTCTACGGCGACGGTCCCTTCCGAGGCCACCACCGGCGATAGCACCGCGACTGTCACCGCTCCTTCCGAAGCCACCACCGGCGGCAGCACCTCGACCGCCACCGCCCCTTCCGAAGCCACCTCCAGCGGCGGCACCTCGACCGCCACCGCCCCTTCCGAAGCCACCTCCAGCGGCGGCACCTCGACCGCCACAGCCCCGGCCGAGACCATCACCGGCGGCAGCACCTCGACTGCCACCGCCCCTTCCGAAGCCACCACCGGCGATAGCAATCATGGCAAGACCACGCTTTCGCATCTCCTCGCCGGCAACGGCGGTTCGATTACTACCGCCGCCTCCGGCGCTACCGCCAGCGATGGCAGTCATGGCAAGACCGCGCTGTCGCCCCTCCTCGCCAGCGACGGCAGTTCGACTACTACCGCCGCCTCCGGCGCTACCACCAGCGATGGCAGTCATGGCAAGACCGCGCTGTCGCCCCTCCTCGCCAGCGACGGCAGTTCGACTGATACCGCCGCCTCCGGTGCCACCACCAGCGATGGCAGTCATGGCAAGACCGCGCTTTCTCACCTCCTCGCCAGCGATGGCAGTTCGACTGACACCACCCACGATAATGCCGGCGACAAGGTAAGCGAGGGCAGCAACGTTGACCGCATATTGGCCTCGTTGAGCCATTCTCTTTCGGCCGGCTCGGAACTTCTCCCGACCAACGATCCATCCGACAAGACGGCAACCAGCCTGATCCGCCACGGGTTCGCGCAAACCGTCCAGCCCGATGAAAGTGTCGGCGCCCAGGCAAAAAACGGCGCCGCCGCCGAGATCATGTCTGGCCACGGAGGCAACGATGCCTTCGACTTCAGCAAGCTTCAGGACAAGCTCCACCTCGATCAAGCCGCTCTTACCGAGCTTAAGTCGGGCGGGCTTTCATTGCATACTTCCCCTGCTGGTACGGCTACGGATGATGGTTCCCACCACATCATCTTTGACAGCTCAACCGGGTCGCTCTCTCTCGACAGCGACGCGGTCGGCGGCGCAGCTCAAGCGCAGCTCGCTACCCATCTCCCGTTGCAGCATCACTCTTTGATCTGAAAACCGGAGCGGCGGACCTTCAACTCGAGCGTGTCCGCCGCTCCGTCCGTGTTCAATTGCGCCACGGAAGCTTGACTAAGAAAAATGCGATATCGGCAGACATCAGAGAGATCGAAGTTGGTCGCATTATCGCCAATGCGAATTTCGGATTCGCCGCACTAGGCGGTCTCGGCAATTTTCAGCACGGCGTCGATCTCGGCCATCACCGTTGCCGGCAGCGGCCCTTTCTCCAGCGCACCGAGATTGTCCTCGACCTGCTCGGGCCGCGTGAAGCCGGGAACCGGCAAGGCGATTGCCGACTTGGCGAGTATCCAGCCGAGCGCGCCTTGCGCAAGCGTGCGTCCGCCCGAGGTGAGCAGGTCGCGGATTGCCGAGAGCCTTGACAGATAGTGCGGGTTGGCGGCGCCATCCCTGAAAAACACCATCCATTCGGCATTCCCGCCGCGCACATCGTTGGTGGGCAGCCGCATGGCCGGCGTGTATTTGCCGGTGAGCAGCCCCATTGCCAGCGGCAGCCGGCTGAACGAGACGAGGTTCTCGCGCGCCGCAACGGCCATCAGCTCGTTCGCCGGGGTAAACACATTGAAGTCGTTCTCTACGGCGACGAACCCTTCGCGCGGCGCGTAGGCGGCAAGCCGTTCGCGGTGATCGGTGCTCCAGCCGAAGCCGCCGATCTTGCCCTCTTGGCGCAACAGGCCGAGCGTATCGAACACCTCGCCGGCGCGCTCGGGAATGCTCACCGCGTCCCATACTCCTGCTATGGAGATGCCTAGGATTTTCGCCATCTCTGCATCTTCTTGCCGCCTGCCGCCCAGTGGGTGAGCGGCGCGCCCGGCAAGGCTTGAATACAGGACGAATTCCACTTTGAAGCTGGTACGCCGACAATCTATTCAGCGGCCTCAGCGACCTGCACTGGGATGTAATTCAGGATGGGCCCGAGCCACTGCTCGACCTCCGAAATTGACATGTCTTTGCGCCGTGCATAGTCCTCCACCTGATCGCGCTCGATCTTGGCCACCCCGAAATAATAGCTTTCCGGATGGGCGAGATAGATGCCGGAGACCGACGAGCCGGGCCACATGGCATAGCTTTCGGTCAAGGTGACCCCTGCGTTGCGTTCGCCGTCGAGCAGCCTGAACAGCGTCGCCTTCTCGGTATGGTCGGGCTGCGCCGGATAGCCGGGCGCCGGCCTGATGCCGCAATAGGGTTCGCCGATCAGATCCTCCGGGGCCAGGTTCTCGTCCGGCGCATAGCCCCACAACTCTTTTCGGACACGCTCGTGCAGCCGCTCGGCGAAGGCTTCGGCGAAGCGGTCGGCGAGCGCCTTCACCATTATCGAGGAATAATCGTCATTGGCCCGCTCGAAGCGCTCGGCGATCGCCACTTCCTCGATGCCGGCGGTCACGATGAAGCCGCCGAGATAATCCGCCTTGCCACTTTCGAGCGGCGCGACGAAATCCGACAGGGCGACGTTGGCCTTGCCGTCGCGCTTGGTCAGTTGCTGGCGCAGCGTGAAGAAGGTCGCCAGCTCTTGCGAACGCGTGTCGTCGGTGAAAAGCCTGATGTCGTCGCCGACGGCATTGGCCGGCCAGAAGCCGATCACGCCCTTCGGTGCGAACCATTGTTCCGCGATGATCTGCTTCAGCACCGCTTGTGCATCCTCGAACAGCTGGCGCGCCGCCGGCCCCTGTGCCTCGTCTTCGAGAATCTTCGGATAGCGCCCCCTCATCTCCCAGGTCTGGAAGAACGGCGTCCAGTCGATGTAGCGGGCGAGTTCGGCGAGGTCCCAGGTCTCGAAAACCTTCAGCCCAAGGAAGGAGGGGTTTTGCGGGACATAGCCCGACCAGTCGATCTTGTGGGCGTTTGCCCTTGCCCTGGCGAGCGGAAGGCGCAGCTTGTCGGCTTCACTACGCGCATGCGCGTCCGCCACCTTGCGGTACTCGGCGCGTACCATATCGACATAGTCGCCCTTTGCCTGGTGGGACAGCAATGACGAGACGACGCCAACGGCGCGGCTGGCATCTGTGACGTAGACCGTCTGGCCGCGCTCATAGCGCGGGTGGATCTTGACCGCCGTGTGAACGCGGCTGGTCGTCGCCCCGCCAATCAGCAACGGAATGTCGAAACCTTCGCGCTCCATTTCGGAGGCGACATGCGCCATCTCGTCGAGCGACGGCGTGATCAGGCCGGAGAGGCCGATGATGTCGACGTTTTGCTCGCGCGCCGTCCGCAGAATCTTAGTCGCTGGCACCATGACGCCTAGATCGATGATCTCGTAGTTGTTGCAGGCGAGCACGACGCCGACGATGTTCTTGCCGATGTCATGGACGTCGCCCTTGACCGTCGCCATCAGGATTTTTCCGGCGGTCTGGCGTTCGCCGGTGTCGATGCCGTTGGCGGCGTTGGCCAGCTTCTCGGCTTCCATGTGCGGCAGCAGCCCGGCGACCGCCTGTTTCATCACGCGCGCGGACTTGACCACTTGCGGGAGGAACATCTTTCCGGCACCGAACAGGTCGCCGACGACGTTCATGCCGGCCATCAGCGGGCCCTCGATGACATGGAGCGGCCGCTCGGCGGCAAGCCGCGCCTCGTCGGTATCGGCGTCGATGAACTCGGTGATGCCATTGACCAGCGCATGCGAAATGCGCTTGTCGACAGTCCACTCCCGCCAGGCGAGATCGCGTTCCTTGGCCTCCTTGCCGGCGGTTCCCTTGAAGCGCTCGGCAAGTTCCAGCATCCGCTCGGTGGCGCTGCCGCCGCCCGCCGGCTGGCGGTTGTTGACGACGTCCTCGCAGGCTTCGCGCAGTTCCGGATCGATCGATTCGTAGACTGCAAGTTGGCCGGCATTGACGATGCCCATGTCCATGCCGGCCTGGATGGCGTGGTAGAGGAACACGGCATGCATGGCCTCGCGCACCGGTTCGTTGCCGCGAAACGAGAAGGACAGGTTCGAGACGCCACCCGAAATGTGGACGTGAGGTAGGGTCTGGATGATTTCCCGCGTCGCCTCGATGAAGTCGACCCCGTAATTGTTGTGCTCGTCGATGCCGGTGGCGATGGCGAAGATGTTCGGGTCGAAAACGATGTCTTCCGGCGGGAAGCCGGCCTGCTCGGTCAGGAGCTTGTAAGCGCGGGTGCAGATGGCGACTTTTCGCGCCTGCGTGTCCGCCTGGCCTTCCTCGTCGAACGCCATGACGACGACCGCCGCGCCATACGCGCGGACGAGTTTCGCATGGTGGAGAAAAGCTTCCTCGCCTTCCTTCATCGAGATGGAATTGACCAGCGGCTTGCCCTGCACGCATTTCAAGCCAGCCTCGATGATCTCCCATTTCGAACTGTCGATCATCACCGGCACGCGGGCGATATCCGGCTCGGCGGCGATCAGGTTGAAATACTCGACCATCGCCTTCTTCGAATCGATCAGGCCCTCGTCCATGTTGATGTCGATGATCTGGGCACCGTTGGAGACCTGATCGCGCGCGATGTCGAGGGCGGCAGGGTAGTCGCCGGCGGTGATCAGTTTCCTGAATTTCGCCGAGCCGGTGACGTTGGTGCGCTCGCCGACATTGACGAACGGAATTTCCTTGGTGAGCGTGAAGGGTTCCAGACCTGACAGGCGCATTTTGCGCTCGATCTCCGGAATGGCGCGCGGCGGATATTTCCTCACTGCCGCTGCGATGGCGCGGATGTGATCCGGCGTCGAGCCGCAGCAGCCGCCGACGACATTGACCAGTCCCTCGCGCGCAAAACCCTCGATCTGCGCCGCCATGAATTCCGGGCTCTCGTCGTAGCGGCCGAACTCGTTGGGCAGGCCGGCATTGGGATAGGCACAGGTGAAGGTGTTGGCGACGCCGGAAATCTCGGCGACATGTGCGCGCATGGCGTTGGCGCCGAGCGCGCAGTTGAGGCCGACCGTGAACGGACTGGCGTGGCGGATCGAATGCCAGAAGGCCGTCGGTGTCTGGCCCGACAGCGTGCGGCCCGACAGGTCAGTGATCGTGCCTGAGATCATGACCGGAAGATGCACGCCCTTTTCGAGGAAGATCTCGTTGCAGGCGAAGATCGCCGCCTTGGCGTTCAGCGTGTCGAAGATCGTCTCGATCAGGATGATGTCGGCGCCGCCGTCGATCAGGCCGCGCAACTGCTCGCCATAGGCGATGCGCAGATCGTCGAAGTTGACGGCGCGATAGCCGGGGTTGTTGACGTCCGGCGACATCGAGGCGGTGCGGTTGGTCGGTCCCAGCGCGCCGGCGACGAAGCGTCGCTTGCCGTCTTCCTGTTGGGCGCGAATGCACGCCCGCCGCACCAGACGGGCACCGTCCCGGTTCAGGTCATAGACCGCATCCTCCATGCCGTAATCGGCCTGGGCGATCGACGTGGAGGAGAAGGTGTTGGTCTCGATGATGTCGGCGCCGGCAATCGCGTACTGGTAGTGGATTTCCTCGATCGCTTTCGGCTGCGTCAGGATCAGCAGGTCGTTGTTGCCCTGTTGATGGCAGGCGCAGCCGACGAACTTGTCACCGCGGAACTGTTCCTCGTTGAAGCCATGCCCCTGGATCTGCGTGCCCATCGCGCCGTCGAGGATGAGGATTCGTTCGCGCGCGGCCGATTCCAAGGCAGAACGAATCTCCGATCCATCCGCCTTGGCGACAACGGGTCCGAAAAGGGAATCCAAGGAGGATTCAGAATGCACCACGGTGAGCCTCGGCTTCCAAGATCATACACCGTGACATAAACATATCTTTATGTCAAAATATGATGTGCTCATTGTAACCTTTGATACGTCATGGCAGGCATCACGCTGGTCGTTAGCCCCACTGCCAATGCGGCAAGGCCTATTCCGAGTTCATGTCTCATCTTTCACTCCTCCAAAGAATCTTGAATGTCAGTCCGTCATTTCGCAGTCATGGCAATGTTCCTTCTCGCCAGACCGGAAACCTCCTGGCCATCAAAGGCATTGTGGGGGCCCCGCCTCCGCGATTTCCTCCAATCGGCCCGGTGGCGCCTCCCGGCTTGATCCAAATTTAAGACGCCAACGCACGGGCACTGGCCCTATGAAGATTCATCGCTTTTCGTGCCCGCACCCGAGCAGAAAACTCCCCTCAGGTGCCGGCCTTGGGAGGCAACATTTTCTGCTGTTTCGAATTGCCGGCTTGGTCTCAACTCACGGACCGAGTTGGCCATATTCATGCGAACGAGCACAGAAGAGCGCTATCAGCCCATCTGTCGCGAAGAGCGGAGAAATTGGATCAGGGCAAGTTAATTTCCTCCTCCACGTTTCGCTGGTTGGCAGCGTTATATGTTGTTCTTGGCAACAAATTAAACGGTACGGGAATTCTGTCAAGCCAAAAAACCCGCCGAGGCAACGGCCCCGGGATTCCGCGTATTATCCTCTGCATATTTGCGTGAATGATGCTCGATCCGGTTAGGAGTTGCCGCGCGCACAAGCATTGGTTGCGCCGTCGAGGACCTTGACATTTGTCACGATGGGGGCATTTTTGTTGTCATTGTCAACATTTATAGAGTCGCCAGTACCCAGGAGGAAACAGCCGATGCGCAGATTGGGCATTCATTCGTTCGTATGGACCGGCGGTGGCACTCAGGCCATGCTTGAAGAAGCGATGGAGAATTCGGCTGCGTGCGGTTACCGGCTGATCGAGTTTGCGTATCTTCAACCCGAAAAGTTCGACATCCATCGCCTCGCCAAGAAGGCTCAGTCGTTAGATCTCGAATCGCCCTCACCATGGGCCTGCCCTTGGGCGCCGATGTGTCGAGCGAGGACGGCGCTGTCGTGAAGGCAGGTGAGGAATTACTCGCGAATGCAGTCGCGGCGGTGCGGGACATCGGCGGCACCAAGCTCGGGGGCATTCTCTATTCCGCGCATACGAAATACTCGACAATGCCGAGTGATCGCGGCCGCAAGAACAGCATTGCAGCCATTGCCAAGACGGCTGACGCAGCAAAGAAGGCCGGCGTCGATCTGGTCCTGGAGGTCGTCAACCGGTTCGAGACGAATCTCTTGAACACGGCGGCTCAGGGCCTCGACTTCATCAAGGCGACCGGCTCCGATCACGTCACGCTCCATCTCGACACGTTTCATATGAACATCGAAGAGGCCAATCCAGCGGCGGCCATTCGTCTGGCCGGCGACAAGATCGGCTATTTTCACATCGGCGAAAGCAATCGCGGCTACCTCGGCGATGGAGTGATCGATTTCGATCGCATCTTCGACGCGCTGCTAGACATCGGCTATAACCGCGACATCACCTTTGAATCGTTCTCCAGCGCCGTGGTCGATGAGGGTCTGTCCCTCGCATGCGCCATATGGCGCGATACCTGGACCGAGAACATGCCGTTGGCAAAGCACGCCAAGGCCTTCATCGACCTGAAAATGCAAGAGGCGGTTCGTCGGCGAACGACGAATGCCCGTCCATAAGTCGAGGATAATCTGATTATGCGGCAGTGCGGACCCTCTGCCTAAGGCGCCCTGCTCCGCGGTCTTCAGCGCTGTAGTGCTGCGGTTTTTTCGCTGTTCATCGGCAGCCTCGGATCCGTGAGACAGAAGCTTCGGGGGATGCGCGTTCAATAAGATCGCGCCAGTTGCTGCACGCCTGCGCGGCGTGTACCAAGTGAGCGCGTTGTGGTTGCGTTCGGCTTGCGGACCGCAGGTAACCTGGAGAGACCTAAGTGAATGACCCGGCGCTGACCGCCAGTTCAAATCGCAGGATTCGACAAAACAATGAAGTGGCGGCTCTAAGAGCCCTTCATCAATTTGGACGTCTCACTCGAGCCGAACTCGCGCGCAAGTTACGGCTTAACCGCTCTTCGTCGGGGCATATCATCGCGAGCCTGACGGCTGACGGTCTGGTGCGCGAAGCAATTGAGGATCTGCCTGAACAAGCGGGCTATGCCCGAGCCGGCCGTCCCGGCATCATGCTGGAGCTTGTGCCGGATGCTATTTTCTTCCTTGGGGTCGAGATCGGTGTCGAGCATATCAGTACGGTAGAGATCGATCTTGGAACCAATATCGTTTCGACGAATGTGGAACCGTTTGATGGTCCGTCGATCAACGTAGAGGCCGCGGTCGACCGCGCCGTGAGGCTGGCTCTCCAATCTATTCCTGTGTCAAAACTGGAGCGATGTGAAGGCGTTGGCGTATCAACCCCGGCGCAAATGGATAAGAATGGCTTCGTCCACTTTGCGCCGCTTCTCGGCTGGCGAAATGTTCACCTTGCAAAGCTGGTGAGAGACGCCCTGCCGATTCGTGTTCCGGTCCTTGCCGAGAACGATGCCAACGCATTCGCGATCGGCGCGACTTACGGGCGCAGCGAGGTGCATTCCGGCGTCACGCTTTTTCTCGTTATGGAGAGCGGTGTCGGCGGCGGCATTATCGTTGACGGCAGCCTTTTTCGCGGCGCCAACGGGCTGGCGGGGGAGATTGGGCACTTGATTATCAGCGACGCGCCAGGCCCGCGCCGCAATCTCGAACAACTAATCGGCCTTGAAAACATTATGGCCGATTATCGCAAGACCTCCGCCCTCAGTGATCCGACATTCGGCAACTTCCTTTCCGATGTCCAAAACCGGTTGCCCAGCGCCGTCTCAACAGCCGAGGACTGGGCAAGGGCTTTGGCAATAGGCCTGGTGCAGACTTGCCGAATCATCGACGCCGACAAGATCGTGCTAGGCGGTTCGGTCGCCGCACTCTATCCCTTGATGGCTGCCAGGGTCGCTGCACACATCCATGCCATACAGGAATCCAGTTTCCCGTTCCCATCGATCACAATGAATGATGAAGGAACTGTCGGTTCCGCCTTCGGTGCGGCCTGCATGTTACATCAGCGATACTTGTCTCTGCAAAGCCAGCGTTTCGCCGACGGTACGGCGGAACTCGAAGGGGCAGAGGAAGACGAAGACTAATGTCCAGGTTCGGCACTGCCGAACCGATGCTGCTGCTCGGGCTACCCGTCTGATCGCGATTTAGAACGCCATTGTGGCGTGTCCGTCTCGATTGATTAATATGTTGCATAAAGCGACAAACATAATTAATGTAGCCTCTGGAGGAGCATCCCGCATTCCCATCGTGGCCGTCTCGGGTTGTCGTTCGCTGTGGAGCGAGCGGCCGCAACCTCCAGGCGCGTGCTCCAGTCAAAAGATGTGCGCTAGCCGAGTTGTATGATGCCCGCAGATGCGATTTTAAGTCAGACCAAGCTCGCACCCAACGCACTAGGGCCGACGGTGGTCATCGGCGAGATCCTGGTGGAGATCATGGCTAAAAGTCGCGGCGACGGCTTTCTCGAGCCGATAGAGCTTATCGGCCCCTTTCCCAGCGGCGCGCCGGCGATTTTCATCGATCAATGCGCCAAGATCGGCGGGTCGGCGGCAATTGTCGCCTCGGTCGGCGATGACGATTTCGGCCGCATCAACATCGAGCGGCTCCGGTCTGACGGCGTGGACGTATCGGCCATCTCGGTCAGCCAGGATTATCCGACCGGAAGCGCGTTTGTTCGCTATCGCAATGACGGCTCGCGCGACTTTGTCTTCAACATCGGAAAATCGGCGGCGGCCCTGGTGAGCCTGACGGTTGAAGCGAAGGCGCTCTTCGAGCGGGCTGGACACCTCCACGTCATGGGTAGCGCTTTTGCCATCCCGGGTATCTGGGAGACGATGGATTATGCCATCGGCGTCATCAAGCGGCGCGGCGGCTCCGTTTCACTTGACCCGAACTTGCGCAAGGAATTGCTCGGGCTCGGGCAGACGCAGGAGCGCTTCGCCAAGCTCGTCGATGTCGCCGACCTTATCCTGCCCTCCGGCGACGAATTGTTCATGGCAGCTGGAGTTGATGGTGAATCTGCCGCGGTCATCGCGCTCTTTGGGCGCAGTGTGACAGAGATTGCGCTTAAACGCGGCGAACACGGATCAACATTCTTCGGTGCTGACGGCTCGCGTATTGATTGCTCGGCGTTCAGGGTTGCGGAAATTGATCCGACGGGCGCTGGCGACTGTTTCGGCGGCGCTTACGTCGCTTGCCGCCGTCTCGGCATGCCTGTGTTCAAAGCCCTAGAGTATGCCAATGCCGCGGGAGCCCGCAACGTTACTATTCAAGGTCCGATGGAAGGTGCCGCCTCGCGTCGGCAGCTTGACGAATTCATCGCCGTGACCCCGAGAAACGCTCGATGACCGGTCTCCTCAAAAGCCTGGCGGCGGCGCGGCGCAATGGTTCGCCGATAGGCGTCACGTCTGTCTGCTCAGCGCATCCATTGGTCATTCGGGCAGCAGCGCGCAATGCTGCACGCTTCTCCGACATGCTTGTGATCGAAGCAACCTGCAACCAGGTCAACCAGTTCGGTGGCTACACCGGAATGCTGCCCAGCGATTTTGTTCGTCTCGTCCAGCACATATCGGCAGAAGAAAAGCTTCCGATGGAAAGGATCATCTTCGGTGGGGATCACCTTGGGCCAAATCCGTGGCGCGGGGAACATGCCGGCGCAGCGATGGCGAAGGCAGAAGAGATGGTCACGGCGTACGTGTCCGCCGGCTTTCGAAAGATCCACCTCGATGCTTCGATGGGATGCGCCGGCGAGCCTGCCGCGCTCGACGACGCCAGAACGGCGGAGCGTGCAGCGCGGCTGGCCTTGGCGGCAGAGCGCGCGGCGCGCGCCGCAGGAGATGAGGCCCCGGTCTACATCATCGGCACCGAGGTGCCGACGCCCGGCGGCGCCAACCATGCAATCAGCGACATTGAGCCGACCAGCGTAGCGGCGGCGACGCACACGATCGATGTTCATCGCGACCTGTTCCTGAAGCAAGGCTTGGCCGATGCGTTCTCACGCGTCATCGCACTGGTGGTCCAGCCCGGTGTGGAGTTCGGCAATGAGAATGTGGTCCTTTACGATTCCGCCAGGGCACGCGGGCTGACGCGGCTGCTCGAGCAGGAGCCTGGCCTGGTCTACGAGGCGCATTCAACCGACTACCAGGGACGAACATATTTGCGCCAATTGGTCGAGGACGGCTTCCCGATCCTGAAAGTGGGGCCGGAATTGACCTTCGTCCTGCGTGAGGCGCTCTACGCGCTGGACCTTATCGCGACCGATCTTTTGCCTGACTACGGAGCCCGTCCACTCTATCAGGCCATGGAGCGATTGATGCTGGCCAAACCCGGCAATTGGCAGGGCCACTATCACGGCTCGGAAGCCGAACAGCGCATCCAGCGCCACTACTCGTTCTCGGACCGCATCCGGTATTACTGGAACCAGCCGGAGGCGGAAGCAGCAGTCGCGAGCCTGACCGCGGCCCTGCACGGCAAGACGGTGCCGCTCACGCTGTTTCGCCAGCATCTGCCCGCATTCGAGGCGTTTGCAGGCAAACCGCTCGAGCCTACCTCGTTACTGATCGCCTCGATCCAGCGCAGCCTGGACGAGTACCGCTTCGCCTGCACGGGCGAGGCACTCAACACCGAAAGCAACCCGACGGCTGGAGGACGAAGATGAGCGAACAACTCTCTGGAAAGGTCATTGCAATCACGGGCGCGGCATCGGGTATCGGCCTTGCTTGTGTCCGTGGTTGTCTCGATGCTGGCGCGCGGGTGGTCCTGATCGACTATGCGGATGAGAAACTGCGCAGCCTGGCTGCTGATCTCGGCGAGAACGCGATTCCTTTGAGGGTGGATCTCACCAATCCGGAAAGCGTGGCAGGCATGATGCCCGGCATTCTGGACAAGGTCGGTCACCTCGACGCCTTCCATGCCAATGCCGGCGCCTATATCGGCGGCGATTTCATTGATGGTGATCCGGACGCCTTTGACGGGATGCTGAACCTGAACGTCAATGCCGTATTCCGAACGGTCCATGCGGTCCTGCCGCACATGATCGAGCGGGGCACGGGAGACATTGTCGTCACCAGTTCCGTTGCCGGCCATACCGCAATACCATGGGAGCCGATCTACACCGCTTCCAAGCACGCAGTTCAAGCGTTCGTCCATGCGCTGAGGCGACAGGTGGCGAAGCACGGCATCCGTGTCGGCGCGATCGCCCCCGGACCGGTACTGACGCCCCTCGTCGCCGACTGGCCGAAGGAGAACCTCGACCGGGCGATGGCGGCCGGAAATCTGTTTGAGCCGAAGGAAATTGCCGAAGTCCTGCTGTTCATGCTGACCCGGCCGAGAACGGTGACAATTCGCGATATCGTCATTCTGCCGACCAACTTCGACATTTGACACGTAGCGTCTCGGCATCGAAATTCGGGGAGGTAGGCCATGTATCAAGCGCGCTTCAGGGTGGACAACGAGATCGCCGTGGTGACCGGCGGAGGCAGAGGTATTGGCCTCGCATGCGCCGAAGCGTTGGGCGAGTCCGGAGCGCATGTGGTCATCATAGAGCCCGACGAGCAGATCGGCAGTGCTGGCAGGGATGCACTGACTGCGAAAGGCTACTCGGCCGAGCTGATGCTCGGTGACGTCACTTCGTCAACAAGGATGAGCGAGATTGCTGACACGCTCGCCACTCGGGGCACGCCGGCTTCGATTCTCGTCAACAATGCCGGCGTCGGCAGCAGCGGCATTTCGTCGGAAGATATCAGTGATGAACTCTGGCTGTGGATGATGAACGTCAACATCAACGGCGTCTTCTGGTGCTCGCGCGCTTTCGGCCGCCACATGATCGCGGCCGGCCGCGGCTCAATCGTCAATCTGGGTTCCATGTCGGGCACGATCTGCAACCGGCCGCAGCCGCAAACACCTTACAATGTCTCCAAGGCGGCCGTGCATCACATGACCCGCTCGATCGCCGCCGAATGGGCGCCTCATGGCGTGCGGGTTAACGCGGTGGCGCCAACCTACATCGAAACGCCGATGGTCCTGGCGATTCCGGAAAACGCGCCGCGTATAGAAGCGTGGTTGCGAGACACGCCAATGGGCCGCATGGGCCAGGCGCACGAAGTCGCCAGCGCTGTCCTGTTCCTCGCTTCCGACGCGGCCAGTTTGATGACCGGAGCCGTCGTACCCGTCGATGGGGGATTTACGTGCTGGTAGGACCGTAGCAGCCAAGAGTTTCCTCCCGGTCACTTCTCTCACCGAAGCTCGAGCTCGAGAAGGTGGATGCGGCTTCGGCCGCCGGCACATCGCCTTAGGTAACCTCGGCGCCGATCGCAGCCAGCGCGAACCACGTCGAAATCCTTGTCCCCAACCAACAGTCGAGCCGCCCGCCAGGCACCGCCGACCAATGTAGATCGGCAATCTGTCAGCAAAATTAATGACGCCTCCGCACGGGCGACGCTGGCCGAGCCCTGCTTCGAACGGTCATGCCGCCGCTGGGCAGTTCGCAGTCTCGCCGCGACTACCAGAAGGCTTGTATGCGCCCATTGCGATGGCGCGCACCTCCAGCGGTGTAGTCGAGCAGAGTCGCCTGGTCGTGGACTAATGACCTCGACGGATCTGTAGGATTTGCGCACGCCGCTCAGCTTGAGCTCAGCCATGGCTTGCCTCCCGGGCACCGGCACGTTTGGTCGTGTCGTTGTTGTTTTCGTCATCTTGCGCCATCGCCAGCGGCGCGCCTGGTTCGCCTTCCCACAGGATCAGGCTGGCGGCGCCGATCAGTCCGGCCTGATTGCCGAGTTGCGCCGGCACGATGGGTACGTCCCGGTAGGCGGGCATCGCCCGCTGCTCGACGACCGCCCTGATGCTTGGAGCCAAGAGGTCGAAACCGTTGGCGAGACCGCCACCCATTACGATCAGGTCCGGCGAATAGAGATGAAGCAGATTGGTGAAGCCGATGCCCAGCCAATTCGCCTCCGCCTCGATGAGTGTGCGCGCGCGCCCGTCGCCTGCACGCGCGGCATCGACCACGTGCCTGGCCGAGATGTCGCCGTCGGCCGAAAGGCGCCGCAGCAGCGAGCCGTCGCCCGGCGCCGTCAGCGCCGTGGCGCGCCGCCCGAGCGCGGTTCCGGAGGCGACCGCCTCGAAGCAGCCGACGGCGCCGCAGAAGCAGCGGTCTCCTTCGCCGGTGATGGTCATGTGGCCGATCTCGGCCGCCAGCCCGCGCCGGCCATGATAGACGTGACCCTCGGCAACGACGCCACCGCCAATGCCAGTCGACACGGTGACGAACACCATCGACCCGGTGCCACGCCCGGCGCCGAAGCGCCATTCGCCGAGTGCTGCGGCATTGGCGTCGTTCTCCAGCCGCACCGGCAGACCGAAATACTTGCCGAGAATGTCGATCAAGGGCACATCGTGCCAGCCAGCCAGTGTCGGCGGTGCGATCACGATCCCGGCCTTGGGGTCGAGCGGCCCCGGTGCGCCGACGCCGATGCCGGCAACCTTGGCCTGTGGGTGCTGTGTCAGAAGGTCCCCGGCCAGCGCGATGATCTGGCCGATCACCGCTTCCGATCCCGCGATCGCCATCGTCGGGGCCGAAACATGGGCGATCACGTGGCCGCCGCTCTCGACCAGCGCGCCGCGCAGCTCCGTTCCGCCGAGATCGAAGGCAAGCGCAACCTTTGTCATCAGGCGGCAATCTCCAGCCCATGCAGCCAGGCCATGCGCTGCGCAAGGTCGGGGTCGCCGAATGCCAGCGATCCGAGCACCACGGTTTCGGCGCCGGCGGCGCGCAGGCGGGGCACCGTTTCGTGGCGGATGCCGCCATCGGCAGCCAAGATGATTTCGTTCTCGCGACCTGCTTTTCGCATCAGCGCCCGTGCCTCGATCAGGCGCGGGCCGGCCTGGTCGGACAGGCTCTGGCCCTTGACGCCGATGGATGTGCCGAGAAGCGTCACGAAAGCCACTTGCGACAGGAAAGGTTTGACCGCGGCCACCGGCGTTTCCAGTCTCAGCACCACCCCGGCCTCGACGCCGAGCTCACGCGCCAGCCGCACGGCGCGTAGGCCGGCCTCGCCGTTTTCCGCATGGACGCTGACAAGATCGGCGCCGGCCTCGATGAATTGGCGCGCCTGCTCCTCGACGATCTCCGCTTCAACCATCAAATGCACATGGATCGGCTTTGCCGTCAGCATGGCAATCCGCGCCACCAGGTCCGGAAAGAACAGGAAGCCGGGGGTGAAGCGGGCGTCCGCGACGTCGATGTGGTGGAGGTCGACAAACGGATCTATGCGCTTCAGGTCGCGCTCCATATTGGCGAGGTCGGCCGACCACAGCGAAAACTCGCCGAGCAGCCGGTTGCGCGGAAGGGCGGCGATGGCAGCGGGGCCGGACAGGGATTTGGTCGTCATAACGGGACAAGGCTCCGGATGTTGAAGTGAGCGCGAAGGAAGGTCGTGATCTCAGCCTGCAGCTCGGCGAAATGCCTGACGCTGTCGAGCGCCTTGGGAGAGATTTCCGCAAAGGTTGCGCCGGGGATCGCCGTGGCAAGCGTGCGCGCAGCCGGCAGCGGATGCACCGCATCCATGGCGTTGCCGATAACCAGCGTGGGGACGCCAAGGGCAGCGGCGTTGCTTTCAGAAACGCCCGGTCCGTCGGCGGCGATGTCGGCGAGGACCTGCGCGAATGGCGCGGCGTCCGGCCGGTCGAAATAGCCGAATAATGAGGCGAGATTGTCGGGCGCGTGGCGCTGCAGGCGCTCGGCGGTTTCCGATTGCGCGAAGATCGTCCTGGCCTTGTCGGGGCCGTGGTCGAGGATGAGGCCGGCGACCTCGGCGATCGGCCGCAGGTTCACCGGCGCGCTGTCGAAAATCCAGGCCGGGCGTACAAGCAGCAGACCCGCGATGCGGTCCGGGTGGCGACAGGCAAGGCGCAAGGCAATGGCGGCGCCCATGGAAACGCCGCCGGCGACGAAACGGTCGAGACCGGCTTGATCGGCGGCGGCAACAACATCGTCCGCGAACATGCTCAGGGAAAACGGACGGCGGCTGCCCAGTCCGGAGGCGCCGTGCCCGCGGCATTCCAGCGTGATGCGCCGCAAGTCGGCACCGGCCGGGAAAGCCTGGGCGATTTGCGCCTCGCCGCCGCCCAGCCCATGCTGGAAGACGACGGCAAGCCCGTTGCCATTATCAGAAATCCGAAGCGTGGCGTCGTCGCGAAGCAGAGCGGCCAGGCGCGCCATCAGGTCAGCCCCATCAGGAAGCGAGCAACCCCTGGTGCCTCTTCGGCCGAGAGGCCATGCGTGACCAGCGGCCCGTCAAAGCCTGATGACTTCAGCCTGGCGACGAAATCCGGGAAATCGACGACGCCCCTGCCGGCGGTGGCAAAGCGCCCGTCGGCGAAGCGGTCCTTGGCATGCGCCATGGCGACGTGGCCGGCAGTGCGTTCGACGGCGGCGGCCACGATGGCGCTTGCTTCCTCGGGGCTCGCCTGTTCGAACAGGTTGGCCGGATCGAGCACGACGCGCAACCGCTTCGAGCCCATCTCGGCGATGAGGCGCATCGCATCCTGCGCCGAGGTTACGATGTTGGCCTGTTCGGGCTCGATGCCGAGATCGACGCCATGACGCTCGGCGAGTTGAAGCGCCTTTTCGATCTCGCCTGCCATGTCGTCCCATGCCTCACGGTCGGCGTTGTCGGGGTGATACGCCCACTGATCGTCCGCGTTGCGCGTTCCCGTGCACAGGGTGACGAGCGGAACAGCAAGGGACGCCGCGGCCTTGATGACCACGCCAAGCCGGCGCATGCCGTCGTCGCGCACCGCTTTGTCCGAATGGGCCATATTGTAGGTGCCCGACAGCGCCACCAGGGCGACGCCGGAGGCACCGGATGCTGCCGCGATGGCGCTGATGGCACCGTCAGGTACCGCGTCCGGCATCGACGGCAGGCCGGCGCAGGCAAGATTGAACTGGGTGACGGCAAATCCCGCGTCGCGCACCGCCGCCAGCACGCCGGCCGGCTCGCTGCCCGGGAAGGTCCTGGCGAACACCCCGACCTGCATCAGACCGCTCCCGTGACGGCAGCGATCTCGACGCGCAGCCCGCTCTCCACCGAGCGGGCGATCGCCACCATGGCGCGGATCGAGGCGAGGCCGTCCTCGACATCGGCGCCGCGCCGCGGCGCGCCGTCGAGGACCGTGTTGGCGAGGCCTTCGAGTTGCCGCCTGAAGAAATGGCCGTCAGCGCCAAGCGGCTTTCGCGCCGTCGCATCCTTCTCGTGAAAGATGTCGACCTCGCTCGCTCGGAAATACCAGGGATTGAAGGTCTTTGCGATCACGGAGCCGTTCTCGCCATAGAGTTGAAAGCCTTCGTGCCAGTCCATGCGGACGGCGACGGTGAGGTCGAGATGGCCGAGCGCGCCATTGGCGAATTCAGTTTCGACGAACCAGCAATAGGCGCCGAAACGCTCATTGAGGCGGGCGCGCACCGCGACAATCTCGCCGCAGAGGAAGCGTGCTGTATCGACAAGGTGCGAGCCGTGCGCGAGCATGAAATACTGCCTGAGGTCGGCCTTCGGATTGCCGGCCGGCTTCTTTGCCAGCTTGCTGGTGACGGGCAGCGGCTGCACCGCGTCGGTGTTGGTGTAGCGATGCGTGGAATCGCAATACCAGGCCTTCAGCGCCAGGATTTCGCCCATCTCGTCGCGGACGAAATCGCGCGCCGCTTCCAGTGCCGGGTCGAAGCGCTTCATATGTCCGACCTGCAGCACCTTGCCGGAGCGCTTAACCGCATCGGCGAGCGTCTCACCTTCCTCGACCGAGACGCCGATCGGCTTCTCGCACAGCACGTGCTTGCCGGCCTCGAGCGCCTTGATCGACATCGCAACGTGATAGGCGTCCGAGGTCGCAACGATCACCGCTTCCAGTTCAGGGTCGGCGAGCATCTCATCGTAGTCGCCATACATTTTTTCGGGCTCATAAGTCGCGCCCATGCGCGCCAGCAGGTCGGGAGCGGCATCGCAGATCGCATAGAGGTCGGCATTCCTGGCTTTCACGCAGGATTCCAGATGGGCAAATTGCGCGATCGGCCCGCAGCCGAGCACACCGACACGTAGGCGACGGTCTTGCTTGCGGATCATGGTCTCTTCCTCAGGCGCCGTAGCCGCGCATCGTCTGGCGGTTGGTCTTGACCGCGGCCCCCCGCGAGGGGGGCGCGGGGGAGGGTTGCTCGTTAAGACCCACCCCCCCAATGT